>NZ_JBIWAE010000039.1:0-20504 GCF_044759865.1 Streptomyces sp. NPDC099050
GTAGACGGCTACGCTCGCGATCCCGGCATCCCGGCAGGCCCGAGCAACGCGGACTGCGATTTCGCCACGGTTGGCGATGAGCACCTTGCGCACGACGGCTCCTCATACCTTCTTACGACGTATCTTCTTGCGGCATACCTTCTTACGCCGTACCCCGACGCGTCTCACATATGGGCGGACCCCACCCGTGTTCCGTGCCGGTGCGGCTGAAGTGGCAAATGCGCCTCCACATGGGTCCCGTGGCCCGTCTGACCCCCGTGGCCCTGCGAACTGCTGACGGTCAGCCGGCCGCCGGCGTCCTCCATCCGCTCCGCCATGGAACGGAACCCCTGGTGGGAATGGCCGGGCCGCAGGACCCGCTCGACATCGAACCCGCGGCCGTCGTCCTCGACACTGGCGTACGCCCACCAGCGGGTGGACCGTATGGAGACCTTCACGCGACCGGCTCGGGAGTGCACGAAACTGTTGCGCAGCGCCTCGCGGAGCGTGAGGTACAGATCCCGGCGCCGCACGTCGGGAAGCAGGCCCTCGTCGCCCGTCACCTTCACGATGACCTGGACCCCGGCCGGAGCGGCCCCGGCCGCGAACGCGCGCAGCGCCACGTCGAGCGGCGGAACGACGGACCGTTCCCGTACTCCGCCGACCAGGTCGCGCAGCCGCGCGTCCGTGTCCCGCAGCGCGTCCCGGGCGGCCGCGATCCGGTCTGCGGCGACCGGATCCGGCAGCTCGTCGCACTCCTCCAGGGCCTGCCGGGCCGCGGTGACGCCATCGGCGACATCATCGTGCAGCTCGCGGGAGATCCGGCGTTGTTCCTGCCAGCAGCACACGGACTGGTCCACCGCACTCCCGCCCTCGCCGGCCTGCCGGACCGCCTCGGCGAGGACCCGCACAGACCCCTCGTCGAGGCGGCCGCTCTCCAACATCTGGAGCATGGCGCACTCCATGAGCAGGACAGCCGCCGCCGCGTCGTGGTGGGGCGCCGGCCGCACCGGCGGGGCGGACGGCGGGCCGCCGGCCGTGGGTTCGGCGCCGAAAGCGGCGGCCAGGACGGTACGGGCCCGGTCGTTCAGGGCCTGACGTACCGAACTGTCCCAGCGGACCGACGTGTTCAGCGTGGCCGGGAGGGCCGACTCGAACCGGCGCAGCACCGCGTCCAGGAATTCCGGGCCCGGCCCCTCGGCAGAGCCCACCGCCCTGCGGGGGACGAGCTGCCGTGCGATGGGCGGCGCGGGGGTCGCCCGCTGGGCCACACGGACGAGTCCTTGCTGCAGGGCCTCGGCGAAACCGGGGCCGATGGCGGACCCCCAGCCGGCGACCGCGACCTCGGCGGTCATCGGCTGGGGGAGTACGCGCGGTGGAACGCGCCGCCGAAGAAGAGCAGCCCGTCCTCGCCGGCCCCACGGCTCGAACCGACCACGTCGCCGATGAAGACGGTGTGGTCGCCTATCTCGTGGGCGGCGGACAGCTCGCACTCCAGCCAGGCCAGGGACCCGTTCAGGAGCGGCGCGCCGGTTCGCGGGCCGGGGACCCAGTCGACGCCGGCGAACTGGCCGGGCCCCAGGGGGCGCTTCTTGTCGGCGAAGAAGCGGGCCAGACCCTCCTGACCGGCCTCCATGATGGAGACGCCGAAGTGCCCGGCGGAGGTGATCGCCTCGTACATGACCGCGCTGTGCGCGACACAGGCCAGCACGGACGGGGGGTCGAGGGAGACCGACGTGAAGGCGTTCGCCGTCATGCCGTGGATGTGTTCACCGCCGACGGACAGCACGGTGACACCGGTCGCGAACAGGGACATGACCTCGCGCAAGGGGGCGGGACTCGCCGCATGCCCCCGGGAAACGGCGACGTCAGCGGATACGGAATTCATGCCGCACCTTTCATGTAATCCATGGGAAGAAATGTACGAGAGGGGTCCCGCGTGCGGGGAACCGTGGAGTAACTGCCCGCTCAGCAGTACCGGGGAGCGGCGGATTACCGTTCCGTGAGCGCACGTCCACGAGGCGATGAGTGTTCCGTGCTTAGGATCTGGGCGTTTGGGTCGGGCACTGTCAAATTGAGGATGGCATGAATACTGTCTCTGCTGATCCGCAGCTCGCGGAACCGTACATGCTCGGTTGGCTGGCCTCGCTCGGCCTCGACGTGGATTACGTACGGGCCGAGGGGAATACTCTCTATTACCTCGGGGAGAGCGGCGAAGAAATCCCGGTACTCGATTTCGCGGGCGGGTACGGGTCGCTCATCCTGGGTCACAACCATCCGGAGATCACGGCGTACGCGCAGCGGCTCCTCGGGGCCCAGACCCCGGTGCACGCGCAGTTCTCCCGTCATCCGTACGCGAACGACGTCGCCGTCGCGCTCAACCGGATCCTCCAGCGCGAGCTGGGCACGGAGGAGAACTACTCCGCCATCTTCGCCAACACCGGCGCCGAGGCGGTCGAGGCGGCCGTCAAGCACGCCGAGCTCGACCGCGGGATCCGGCTGGCCGAGCTCCGCGAGCGACTCGACGCGAACCTGGCCGCCGCCCGTGCGGCGGTGGCGGACGGGGCCGGCGTCACGGCGCAGGCGTACCGCCTGGCCGGCGTGGACGCGCGGGACGGGGCGGCCGGATTCGAGGCGCTGGCGAGCGAGATCGTACGGCGCAACGCCGAGCAGACCGCCCGGCCGCCCGTACTCCTGACCCTGGAGGGCGGCTTCCACGGCAAGCTGGTCGGCAGCGTCCAGCTCACCCACAACGAGGGCTACCGGGCCCCCTTCGCGGCGTTGGCGACGCCCGCCCGGTTCATCCCCGCGGGCAGTGCGCAGGCCCTCAAGGCGGCGCTCGAGAGCGAGCGGGCGACCGTGCTCGACCTGGTCGTCGAGGACGGCACGGTGTCGGTGATCGAGGTGAACTCCCCGGTGTTCTGCGCCTTCGTCCTGGAGCCGATTCAGGGCGAGGGCGGAATCCGCGCCCTGTCCGCGGAATTCGCCCAGGAAATCCAGCGGGCCTGTGCCGAGGTCGACTGCCCGGTCATCGTGGACGAAGTGCAGAGCGGAATGGGCCGGAGCGGCGATTTCCTGGCGAGTGCGGCGCTCGGCCTGCGCGGCGACTACTACGCGCTCGCCAAGAGCCTGGGCGGCGGAATAACGAAGACGTCCGTCATGCTCACGCGTCAGTCCCGCTACCGTTCCGAATTCGAGCTCGTCCACAGTTCCACCTTCGCGAAGGACGCCCTCTCGTGCTTCATCTCCAAGAAGGTCCTGGAGATCCTCGAAGCCGATGACGGCGCCGCGTACCGCACGGTGCGCGAGCGCGGCGGGAAGCTCCTCGGGATGCTGGAGGCGGTCGGCGCGGACTTCCCCGACGTGGTGAAGGACGTGCGGGGCCGGGGCCTGATGCTGGGCCTGGAGTTCCACGACCAGTCCGGCTCCCGCTCCGAGGCCATCCGCGAGAGCGCCCCCCTGCTCGGCTACACGGTCGCCGGGTACCTGATGCGCGAGCACCGGATCCGTACCTTCCCGACCGCGAGCGCCGTGAACACGCTCCGGTTCGAGCCCTCGCTGTACCTGGCGGACTCCGAGATCGACCAGCTGGAGGTGGCCCTGCGGGCCGCCTGCCTGGTCTTCCGCACGCACGACGGGGCCGGCCTCACCGGCACGGCGGCGGAGGCCTGACGAGGGACGGCCGCGCCCGGTACGGATCGCGCCGGCCGGGGAACAGAGAATCCGGCCGACCCCCACGGGTCGGCCGGATTCGGTCCGTTCGGGCCCGGGGAGCCGGGCCGGCGGCGCGTGGTCAGTCGATGCCCCGGACGATGTGGGTCTCGCCGGGCTCCTCGTCCGCGCCGGCGAGACCGAGCGGCGGGTAGCGCAGGGCGCACGCCAGGCACCTGGGGAACACATGGCCGAGGTCGGCGTCGTCGGTGTGGTCGCGCATCAGATCCTCCGGTCGTCGAGTGGATGGGCCGCGGCGCGCGTGGGCCCGAGCCGGCGGGGCGTCGCGGCCTGCGTGGACTCCGCAGGCTCCGTGGTCTCCGTGGTCTCCGCGGTCTCCGCGGTCTCCGTGGACCGCAGGCCGATGGCGGTCACCACCAGCCCGTTCCCCGTACGCCACCGTCCGTCGAAGGCGGTGACCCGGACGCCGTTCACCACCGGGCCGGGGACCAGGAGCTGGGCGCGGAAGGTGCCCGCCGACGGATCGGGTGTGATCACGGCCTCGTCGAAGTCCAGGGGCCGCCCGGTCAGGGGGAACCAGGCCTTGTAGACGCTCTCCTTGGCGCTGAACAGCAGCCGGTCCCAGCAGACCGCGGGCCGCCGCACGGTGAACTCGCGCAGCCAGACCCGCTCCTGGGGCAGCGAGATCGCCTCCAGCGTGCCCGGCGCGGGCAGCGGCGCGTTCGGCTCGGCGTCGCAGCCGATCGCCACCAGGTCCGTACTGCGGGCCACGGCCGCCGCGCGGTAGCCCCGGCAGTGCGTCATGCTGCCCACGATGCCGTCCGGCCACCGGGGTGCTCCCCTCGCGCCGGGCAGGAGCGGGGTCGGCGGCAGCCCGAGGCGGCCCAAGGCCCGGCGGGCGCACTCCCGAACCGAGGCGAACTCCCTGCGGCGTCCGGTGACGGCTCCCGCCACCACGAGCTCCTCCTCGGGGAAGAGACCGAACTCCCCGGGCGGATCGTGGAAGAGCTCGGCGGTGACGACCGGCGCGGGGAGCAACGAGGCGATCACCCCTGCCTCCCGGAGCGGACCGGGGCCGGCAGGACCCGCAGGGGGCGGCCGGGTTCCCCCGGGCGCCGGCGCCACTCGCGCGGATAGCCGAGGGACACCTCGTAGTGCGGAATCCCCTGCTGCCGTATGAGCCGCGGGATGTGCAGATGGCCGTAGACGACGGCGGCGGCCCGGTACCGCACGGGCCAGCCCGCGGTGGCCTGCGTACCGCACCACAGGGCGAAGTCCGGATGGCGCAGCACCTCCGTGGGCTCGCGCACCAGCGGGAAGTGGCTGACGAGGACGGTGGGCAGGTCTGCGGGCAGCGCGTCCAGGCGCTCGGCGGTCCGCCGGAGTCGGGCCCGGCACCAGTCCCCGACGGAGGGGTACGGGTCGGGGTGGAGCAGGAACTCGTCGGTCGCGACGACCCCCGCGTCGGCCGCCCGCCGCAGCGCCTCCTCGGTGGTGCGGACTTCGGGCCGGCGGAAGCTGTAGTCGTACAGGAGGAAGAGCGGCACGATCACCGCGGGACCGCCCGCCCCGCGCCACACCGGGTAGGGGTCCTCGGGGGTGACCACGCCCAGGCTCCGGCAGAGCCGGACCAGGGCCTCGTACCGGGCGACGCCGCGCGCCTGGACCGGGTCGTCCGGAGGGGTCCACAGTTCGTGGTTGCCCGGCGCCCACACGACCTTGCGGAACCGGCCGGCGAGGGTGGACAGGGCCCACTCGATGTCCGCCATGTGTTCCCCGACATCGCCCGCGACGAGCAGCCAGTCCTCCTCCGACGAGGGCCGCAGCGATTCGACGACCTCTCGGTTCTCCTCGTAGCGCACGTGCAGGTCGCTGACGGCCAGCAGACTGCCGGGGGAGGAGGGACCGTCGGGGGAGGCGCCGGCAGGCGGGATCACGCCGCGGAGCCCGCGACGAGCAGGCTGGTCGTGATGATGTCGCGGACCTCGTCGGTGCGGTCGTCCAGGTAGAAGTGGCCCCCGGGCAGGACCCGCAGGTCGAAGTCACCGGTGGTGTGGTCGTGCCAGGCCGCGGCCTCGTCGACCGCCACCACGGGGTCCGCGTCGCCGACCAGCACGGTGAGGGGGGAGACGAGGGGGGACCCGGCGGTCCAGCGGTACGCGCCGAGTGCGCCGTAGTCCGCGCGCAGCGCCGGCATCACCATGGCGAGCAACTCGGGGTCGTCGAGCACGGTGTGCCCGGTCCCGCCGAGCCCGCGCACCGCGTTCAGGATCTCCGTGTCGCTGCCGAGCCGGTCGTGCGCGCCGGGCCGCGGCGAGGGCGCGCCGCGCCCCGACAGGAACACCCGCAGGGGTCCCGGCCGCCCGGCGGCGGCGAGGCGCCGGGCCGTCTCGTACGCGAGGACCGCCCCCATGCTGTGCCCGAACAGGGCGTAGGGGCCGTCGGTCAGCGGATCCATGGCCTCGGCGATGGCGTCGGCGTGCGCGGCGATGCCGCGGTACGGCTCCTCCCGCCGTCGGTCCTGACGGCCCGGGTACTGGACGGCCAGCACGTCGAGACGCCCGCCCAGCGCCCGCGACAGGGGAAGGAACGCGCTGGCGGCGCCGCCCGCGTGCGGGAAGCACACCAACCGCATGCTGCCCTCGGGGGCCGCTCCGAAGCGTCTGAACCACGTGCTATCCACTACGTCCCTTTCTGCGGGCCGGTACCCGGTGGCACCAGACGGGGGAGCATGAACTGCCAGAACTGGCTGAGTCGTTGCTGCGAGAGCCAGACGGGATCCTTGCGGCCGAGGGCCTCGAAGCCGACGGTCGACGCGGCGACGACGGTGACGACGTCCTCCGGCTTGGTCCCTTCGGCGAGCGCGCCCAGCTGTGACGCGTGGCGCAGGGTGGACTCGATCCAGTCCCGCCACTGGCCGTGCAGGTCGACCGGGCTCGGCCACGCGGGCTCGCAGCCCAGCGTGAACCCGGCGCGCAGGATGATGTCGCTGGTCAGCCGGTCGAAGAGCTGGTGGGAAGTGTCGACGAGGTTCTGGATCGGGTCGATGTCGCGCTGTGGCCCATCGCCCTGTGGCCCGTAGCCCTGCGGCCCGTCCGGCGCCGGGCCGGTGATCCGCCGCAGACGTTGTTCGGCGGCCGTCTCGATCGCCTCCGCCAGCGTGCCCTTGTTGGCGAAGTGGAAGTGGAGGGCGCCACTGCTCACTCCGGCCCGCTGGGCGATGGCGGAGAGGGAGGCCGACACGAATCCGTCCGTGTCGAAGATCTCCGCCGCGGACCGCAGCACCGCCGCTCGTGTGCGAACAGCACGTTCCTGTATAGCCATGTGCACTCCGTGGATGCCTGGGGCGCTGCTGACGGCCCCTCAAGAGCGTCCAGCGTACGAACCGCGCTTGCGGTTTCTAACGGCCCTGATCGATGCAGTCCTGAAAGGGCCGCTCACCGGACGGCCCGGCCGTCCGGTGGCTGACCTGCCCGGGTGGGGGGAGAGAACCGGGCAGGTCAGGAGAAGCGGGGCTACTCCGGCAGCAGGGTGCCGGCGACCGGACGGTCGATGGACATGAGCCAGCGGCCGTCCTCTCCGAGACGGAGCACATCGGTGCAATTGCCCTCGATACGGACGGGCTCGCCCTCGGGACCCGTGCTGTCGACGCTGAACTTCACGCCGATCAGGGCCACGTCGCCGGCCACGTACGCGTGCGTGATCTCGGCCTTGAGGAAGGGCTTTGGCGCGAGGAACTCCTTGAAGAACTCCAGGCGCTCCTTCCCGGTGAGCGGAGAGCCGGAGAAGTTCGATATCGCGTCCTCTCGGTAGAGGAGGTCGAACAGGGCACCGTCACCGGAATTGAAGAGCTGGATGAAGATCTCGTTCTGGGTATCCGCGTCACCGGTCAGATCAGGGTTGTCGACGTCGAAGTCGACGGTGATACCGGGAATGCTCATGGTCTGCGACACCACTTTCTTAGGGTCATGGGACTTCCGTACGGGCGGGCAAGCGTGCGAGTTGCTCCTGCTTACTTCTGCTCGCCGTACGGCTCGTCGATCGCGTAGCGCCAGTTGCCGTCCGCACCCTTGCGCAGCACGTCGACGCCGACTCCCGTCAGCAGCTCGGGGTTGCCCGAGTCGTCCACGGTGGCGATGGACCAGTCCACGATCAGGAGCGCGGTGTCTCCGGTCACGAACGTCTGGCGCGGCTTGGCGCTCATCTTCGGCGCGCGGGTCAGGAACTCCTTGACGGCGTCCTTCCGGGCCTGGCCCGTGAGCGGCTTGCCCGGCTCCCAGACCGCGACGGCCTCGTCGGTGTACATCTCGTTCACGGCGTCGGCGTCGCCCGAGTTGAAGGCCGCCTCGTACAGCGCGGTGTGCCGCGCGACATCGCTGGTCAGATTGCTCATTGTGGACCGATCCTGCTTTCTTCCGGCATGACACCCTGGAATTCGAGGAGTTTCACGGAGATCTGTCCAGACCGTAACGGGGCCGTCCTCACCGGCCGCCCACCGACAAGTAACGGACCGGCCACCCCGCCGCACAATCGGGCGGTTACCCGTGCATGACCAGGTATTGAGAACAAACAGCGCAGCCGGTCTTAAGGTCGATAATGCGGGGTTCCCCATCCGGGATACCCAGGCGTTCCAATATCAGTCAGGAAAGGGCAGTCGAGCGCCATGACGACTAATCGCATTTCTGTGGAGAGCCCGGCGCCGCGAGGCGACGAGGGAGCCATCGCCGTCATCGGCATGTCCTGCCGGCTCCCCATGGCCTTCGGCCCGGCCGACTTCTGGCAGATGCTGCGCAACGGCACCGACGCGATCACCGACGCGCCGCCCGGACGCTGGAACACCGCGGAACCACGAGCCGGGTCGGGGGTTCGCCGCGGCGGATTCATCGACGGCATCGGCGACTTCGACGCCGGCTTCTTCGCGATCTCGCCCCGCGAGGCCGCCGCCATGGACCCGCAGCAGCGCATCGTCCTCGAACTGGCCTGGGAGGCCCTGGAGGACGCCGGAGTCCTGCCCGCCCGACTGCGCGACTCCCGTACCGCCGTCTTCGTCGGCACCCTCCGCGACGATTACACGAGCCTCGCCAACCAGTACGGCGAGCAGGTCATCACCCAGCACTCCATGACCGGCCTCAACCGTGGCGTCATCGCCAACCGCGTCTCCTACTACCTGGGTCTGCGCGGACCGAGTCTGACCGTCGACGCCGCCCAGTCCTCCTCCCTCGTCGCCGTACACCTGGCCTGCGAGTCGCTGCGCTCGGGGGAGTCCACCACCGCGATCGCCGCGGGCATCAACCTCAACATCCTCGGCGAGAGCGCCGTCACCGAGGAGCGGTTCGGCGGTCTCTCGCCGGACGGCACCGCCTACACCTTCGACGCCCGCGCCAACGGCTTCGTACGCGGCGAGGGCGGCGGGGCCGTCATCCTGAAGCCCCTGGCCCAGGCGGAGGCGGACGGCGACCGGATCTACGGAGTCATCCGCGCCAGCGCGGTCAACAACGACGGCGCCACGCCCGGACTGACCGTGCCCAGCCGCGAGGCCCAGAGCCGGCTCCTCCGCGAGGCCTACGAAAAGGCCGGAATCAGCCCCTCAGATGTCCAGTACGTCGAACTGCACGGCACCGGCACCCCCGTCGGCGACCCCATCGAGGCCGCCGCGCTCGGAGACGTCTTCAGCTCCCACCGCGCGCCCGGCGACCCGCTGCTCGTCGGATCGGCCAAGACCAACGTCGGGCACCTGGAGGGGGCCGCCGGCATGGTCGGCCTGCTCAAGGCCCTGCTCAGCCTCACGCACCGCGAGATCCCCGCGAGCCTCAACTTCGAGACCCCGAACCCGGCCATCGACCTCGACGGCCTCGGCCTCTCCGTACCGCGCGAGCTCACCGCCTGGCCGCACCCCGACCGCCCCCTGGTCGCGGGCGTGTCCTCCTTCGGGATGGGCGGCACCAACTGCCACCTCGTCCTCACCGAGGCGCCGGCCTCCGAGCAGGCCCCGGCCGTCGACGCCCGGTCCCTGCTGCCCTGGGTCCTCTCGGGCCGCGACACGGACGCCCTGCGCGCCCAGGCAGGGAAGCTGCGCGCCTTCGCCGCCGCGAGCGAGGCGGGGACCGCCGACCTCGGGTGGTCCCTGCTGACCACCCGCACCACCTTCGACGCACGCGCGCTCGTCCTGGCGGACGACAAGGACGCCTTCCTCGCCGGCCTGGACTCCCTCGCCGCGGGCGAGCCCGGCACCGGCATCGTCACAGGAGACGTACAAGACGGCCGGGTCGGTTTTCTGTTCACCGGTCAGGGTGCGCAGCGGGTGGGGATGGCGCAGGAGCTGTATGCGTCCTTCCCCGTATTCGCCGCGGCTTTCGATGAAGTCTCAGGTCTCCTGGACGCGGGTCTCGGTGGTTCTGTTCGTGAGGTGATCGTTTCGGGTGTGGGTCTGGATGAGACGGGGTGGACCCAGCCGGCGCTTTTCGCGGTTGAGGTCGCTCTGTTCCGTCTGGTGGAGTCGTGGGGGGTGAAGCCCGATTTCGTCGCGGGTCATTCGATCGGTGAGATTGCCGCCGCGTATGTGGCGGGGGTGTTTTCGCTTGAGGACGCGGTGCGTTTGGTGGTGGCGCGTGCGGGGTTGATGCAGGCGTTGCCGTCGGGTGGTGCGATGGTGGCTGTGCAGGCGGCGGAGGACGAGGTCCTTCCGCTGCTGGACGCCGGGGTGGCCATCGCGGCCGTGAACGGTGCCTGGTCGGTCGTCATCTCCGGTGAAGAGACGGCAGTCCTCGCGGTCGCGGGCAGGCTCGAGGAGCTGGGCGTCAAAACGCGCCGGTTGACGGTGAGCCACGCGTTCCACTCGCCGCTGATGGATCCGATGCTGGACGAGTTCAAGGCCGTCGCCTCGGAACTGACCTACGCGGCTCCCCGTATCGCGGTGGTCTCCACGGTCACCGGTCGGCTGGCGGAGGGCACCGATCTGCGGTCGGCCGCGTACTGGGCGGACCAGGTCCGCGGCACCGTCCGCTTCGCGGACGCGGTGGAGGCTTTGACCGCCCAGGGCGTCACCTCGTACCTGGAGATCGGTCCGGACGGGATCTTGTCGGCTCTGGCCGAGGGCGCCGTTCCGGCGCTTCGCCGGGGCCGGGACGAGGTCGCGACGCTGCTGTCGGCGGTCGGGACCCTGTTCACGCGGGGCGTCCCGGTCGACTGGCAGGCGTTGTACGCGGGAACGGGCGCCCGTCAGGTGCCCTTGCCGACCTACGCCTTCCAGCGCCGGCGCCACTGGCTCGAACCCGGTTCCGGCGACAGGGCCACCGCCCCCGCCCTGCCGGCCCCCTCCGCGAACGCCCCCTCCGCGAGCACACCCGCCGAGGCCCCCGTCCCCCGTGGTGAACTCGGCAGCCGGCTCGCCGCCATGGCCGCGGCCGAACGCTCCCGCACCGTCACCGACCTGACGTCCGCGCACATCGCCGCCGTCCTCGGATACGACAAGGGCCGCCGCGCCGACGCCCGGCAGTCCTTCAAGGACCTCGGCTTCGACTCCCTGATGTCCGTCGAGCTCCGCGACCGCCTCGCGACCGCCACCGGTCTGCGCCTGGCAGGCGGCCTCCTCTTCGACCACCCCACCCCCACCGCGCTCGCCGCGTACATCGAGGCCGAACTGACCGGCGCGTCCGCCGCCGCCGACGACGCGCGGCACCTCGCCGCACCGCTCCAGGACGACGAGCCGATCGCCATCGTCGCCATGGCCTGCCGCTACCCCGGCGGCGTCTCCTCGCCCGAGGACCTCTGGCGGCTCGTGGCCGACGGCGGCGACGCCGTCTCCGGCTTCCCCGTCGACCGGGGCTGGGACGCCGACCTGTACGACCAGGACCCCGAGCGCTCCGGCAAGAGCTCCGTACGCGAGGGAGGCTTCCTGCACGACGCGGGCCTCTTCGACGCGGGCTTCTTCGGGATCTCGCCCCGCGAGGCCCTCGCCATGGACCCGCAGCAGCGCCTCCTCCTGGAGACCGCCTGGGAGGTCGTCGAGCGCGCCGGCATCGACCCCCACACCCTCAAGGGCAGCCGCACCGGCGTCTTCGTCGGCGCCACCGCGCTCGACTACGGCCCGCGCCTGCACGACGCCCCGAAGAGCGTCGAGGGCCACCTGCTCACCGGCTCCACCAGCAGCGTCATGTCCGGCCGCATCGCCTACCAGCTGGGACTCGTCGGCCCCGCCCTCACCATCGACACCGCCTGCTCCTCGTCGCTCGTCGCCCTGCACATGGCCGTCCGGTCGCTGCGCCACGGCGAGACGACCCTCGCGATCGCGGGCGGCGCGACGGTCATGTCCGCCCCCGGCATGTTCGTGGAGTTCTCCCGGCAGCGCGGCCTCGCCGCCGACGGCCGCAGCAAGTCCTTCTCCGCCGACGCGGACGGCACCTCCTGGGCCGAGGGCGTGGGCCTCCTCCTCGTCGAGAAGCTCTCCGACGCGCGCCGCAACGGCCACCAGGTCCTCGCCGTCATCCGCGGCACCGCCGTCAACCAGGACGGCGCCTCCAACGGCCTGACCGCCCCCAACGGTCCGGCGCAGGAACGGGTCATCCGCCAGGCCCTCGCCGACGCCCGCCTCACCCCCGCCGACGTGGACGCCGTCGAGGCGCACGGCACCGGCACCCGGCTCGGCGACCCGATCGAGGCGCAGGCGATCCTCGCCACCTACGGCAGGGACCGGAGCGACCGGACCCCGGTCTACCTGGGATCGCTCAAGTCCAACATCGGGCACGCACAGGCCGCGGCCGGTGTCGGCGGCGTCATCAAGATGGTCCAGGCGATCCGCCACGGCGTACTGCCGCGCACCCTGCACGTCACCGAGCCCACCCCCCACGTCGACTGGACGGCCGGCGACCTCGAACTGCTCACCGAGGCCCGCGACTGGCCGGCCACCGAGCGCGCCCGCCGCGCCGCCGTCTCCTCGTTCGGCATCAGCGGCACCAACGCCCACGTCATCGTCGAGCAGGCACAGGAAGACACCGACCGGCCGCAGGACGACGCGGACCGGCCGCGCGCTGACGCCGAGCGGCCGCAGGACACCGGCCCGGCCCGCCCCGAGGCCGCCACCGCCGGTTCCGCGACGCCCGCCCTGTGGGCCCTCTCCGCCCCCGACCGCGCGGCCATGACCGCCCAGGCCGAGAAGCTCCACGCCCACCTGGAGCGCCGTCCCGAGCCCGGCGCCGAGGACATCGCCGACATCGGGTTCTCCCTCGCGTCCTCCCGCGCCACCTGGCCCGAGCGGGCCGTCGTCACCGGTACCGGAGCGGCGGAACTCCTCGCCGGCCTCGACGCACTGCGCCGCGACGCCGACGCCCCGCACGTGGTCACCGGCTCCGCCGCCCGCGCGGGCCGCACCGCGTTCCTGTTCACCGGGCAGGGCGCCCAGTACCCGGGAATGGGCCGCGAACTGTACGAGACCCGCCCCGCGTTCGCCGCGGCCCTCGACGCGGTGTGCGCCGCACTCGACCCGCACCTCGACCTCGGCCGCCCGCTGCGCGACGTGATGTTCGCCGAAGCCCCCGGCACCGAGTCCGAAGCCCCCGGCACCGAGTCCGAAGCCCCCGGCACCGAATCCGGCGCCCCCGGCACCGAGTCCGGCGCCGCCGCCCCGCTGCACGAGACCCGCGCCACCCAGCCCGCGCTGTTCGCCTTCGAGGTCGCCCTCCACCACACCCTCCGGGCACACGGCCTGACCCCCGACGCCGTCGCCGGGCACTCCATCGGCGAGCTCGCCGCCGCCCACGTCGCCGGGGTCCTCTCCCTGGAGGACGCCGCCGCCCTGGTCGCCGCCCGCGGCCGGCTGATGCAGGCGGCCGTCCCCGACGGCGCGATGGTGGCGATCCAGGCCGCGGAGGACGAAGTCGCCGAGACGCTCGCCCCGTACGCCGGCCGGCTCGCCGTCGCCGCCGTCAACGGCCCGGACGCCGTCGTGGTCTCCGGCGACGCCGACGCGGCCGACGCGCTCGCCGGACTCTGGCGCGAGCGCGGCCGCAAGACCCGCCGCCTGACGGTCAGCCACGCCTTCCACTCGCCGCACATGGACACGATCCTCGACGAGTTCCGTACCGTCGCCGAGGGCCTGACCTACCACGCGCCGCTCCTCCAGGTCGTCTCCACCGTCACGGGCCGGCCCGCCACCGGCGACGACCTCGTCACCCCCGACTACTGGGTCCGCCAGATCCGCGAGGCCGTACGGTTCCTCGACGCCACCCGCGCCCTGGAGGACGAGGGCGTCACCGTCTTCGTCGAGATCGGCCCCGACGCCGTCCTCACCGCGATGGCCGGCGGCTCGTTCCTGGCCGACACCTCCCAGGCCGTCGCCCTCCAGCGGGCCGGCCGCCCCCAGGGCGCCACGCTCGCCACCGGACTCGCCCGCGCCCACACCCTCGGCGCCCCGCTGGACCTGGCGTCGTTCTTCCCCGGCGCCTCGCGCGTCGAACTGCCCACGTACGCCTTCCAGCGCAGCCACTACTGGCTCCGGCCCGAGGCCCGGACCGACGCCCGCAGTCTCGGCCTCGACCCGGCCGGCCACCCCCTCCTGGCCACCTCCGTCGAACTCGCCGAGCGCGAGGGCCTCGTCCTCACCAGCCGTCTGTCGCTGAACGACCACCCCTGGCTCGCCGACCACCGCATCCACGGCACCGTCCTCGTACCCGCCACCGCCTTCATCGAACTCGCCTCGGCGGCGGGCCGGACGGCCGGCGCCGAGCACCTCGTCGAGCTCACCCTGGAGGCCCCGCTCGCCCTCGCCGAGCAGCGGGCGGTCCGCGTCCAGGTCGCGGTATCGGCTCCCGACGCCTCGGGCACCCGGGCCTTCACCGTGTACTCCCGGCCCGAGACCGACGAGGAGCAGAGCGCCTGGACCCGCCACGTCTCCGGCGCCCTCGCCGACACCGCCCCCACCACCGGACCGGCCTTCGACGAACTGCTCCCGTGGCCGCCGCGGGACGCCCGGCCGGTACCGCTGGACGACGCGTACGACCGGCTCACCGACCTCGGCTACGAGTACGGCCCCACCTTCCGGGGGCTGCGCGCCCTGTGGCGCGGCGAGAACGGCACCACCTACGCCGACGTCGCCCTCCCCGACGACCAGCACGAGGCCGCCGCCCGCTACGGCCTCCACCCCGCGCTCCTCGACGCCGTGCTCCACCCGGTCGTCCTCGACGCCGCCGACGCCGCCGAACCGGACACCATCCGGCTGCCGTTCGCCTGGAGCGGGGTCACCACCCACGCCGTCGGCGCCACCACCCTGCGCGTCCGCATCGAGCGGACCGGCCCCGACACGGTCGGCCTGCACCTCGCCGACGCCACCGGCGCCCCCGTGGCCACCGTCGACTCGTTGATGCTGCGCCCCGTCGCCAAGGACAGGATCGCCCCGGCGGCCACGACCGACGGCCTGTTCACCATCGCCTGGACCACCCTCACCCCGGCGGGCGGACCCGTGCCGCGCATCGCCGAACTCTCCGGCGACACCGGCACCGGCACCGGCACCGGCACCGGCACCGGCACCAACGCCACCGACACCGACACCCTCCCGGACCCGCGGGACCTCGACGCCGACGTCCTCCTCGTCCGCGTCGCAGCCGACACCCCGCCCACCCCGGCCGCCGCCCACCAGAACGCCGCCCGCGCCCTGGCCCTGACCCAGCGTTGGCTCGCCGACGAGCGCTTCGACGGCACCCGCCTCGCCTTCGCCACCACCCGCGCCGTCGCCACCGCTCCCGGCGAGGACGTCGACGGCCTGTCCGCCGCCCCCGTCTGGGGCCTGCTGCGCGCCGTCCAGAGCGAACACCCCGACCGGGTCGTCATCCTGGACCTCGACGGCACGCCCGAGGCCGAGGAGCGGCTCCCCGCCGCGCTGGCCACCGGGGAACCCCAGATCGCCCTGCGCGGCACCCGCCTGCACGTCCCGCGGCTCACCCGGGACCGGGCCCCGGCACCCGCCCAGCCGCCCCGCCTCGACGCGGAGGGCACCGTCCTCATCACCGGCGGCACCGGCGGCCTCGGCGGACTCCTCGCCCGCCACCTCGTCACCGGGTACGGCGTACGCCACCTGGTGCTCACCAGCCGCCGCGGACCCCACACGCCCGGCGCCGACCGGCTCGCCGACGAACTCGCCGCGCTCGGCGCCCGGGTGACCACCGTCGCCGCCGACGCCGCCGACCCGGACGCCGTCGCCGCCCTCCTCGAGGCCGTCGACCCCGCGCACCCGCTCACCGCGGTCGTGCACACCGCCGGCGTCCTCGACGACGCCACCGTGGAGTCGCTCACCCCCGAGCAGCTGGAGAAGGTCCTGCGGCCCAAGGTCGACGCCGCCTGGAACCTGCACCAGCAGACCCGGGACCTGGGCCTCGCCGCCTTCGTCCTCTTCTCCTCCGTCTCCGGCATCACCGGCACCGCCGGCCAGTCCAACTACGCCGCCGCCAACACCTACCTCGACGCGCTCGCCGCCCACCGCCAAGCCCAGGGCCTGGCCGCCACCTCGCTGGCCTGGGGCCTGTGGGACTCCAGCCACGGCATGGGCGCCCACCTCGGCGAGGCCGACCTGGCCCGCTGGCGCCGGGCGGGCGTCACCCCGCTCGACCCGGACACCGGCCTCGCCCTGTTCGACGCCGCCCTCGCCGGCGGCGACGCCCTGGTCGTCCCGGCGTTGCTCGACCCGGCCCGGATGCGCGGGGCCGCGGCCGGCGATCCGCCCGCCCTGCTGCGCGGACTGATCCGCCCCCGCCCCACCGCGCGGGCCGCCCAGGGCGCGACGGCCGCGGGAGCGCAGGGCGGTACCGAATGGGCCCGCCGCATCGCCTCCCTCTCCGAGGAGGAGGGCCGGGCCGCCGCCGCCGACCTCGTACGCGGCATCGTCGCCGGCGTCCTCGGCCACACCAGCCCCGAGGGCATCGACCCGGAGCGCGCCTTCAAGGAGATCGGGTTCGACTCGCTGGCAGGAGTGGACCTGCGCAACCGGCTCAACACCGCCACCGGACTGCGGCTGCCCGCCACCGCCGTCTTCGACCACCCCTCACCCGCGGCGCTCGCCGCCCATCTGCACCAGCAGGCCGCGGGCAGCGAGCCCGCCCCGAGCGCCGTACCCGCCCGCCGGTCCGCCGCGGCGGCCGACGAGCCCATCGCCATCGTCGGCATGGCCTGCCGCTTCCCCGGCGGCGTCGCCTCGCCCGAGGACCTGTGGCGGCTCGTCGCCGACGGCGCCGACGCCATCAGTGAGTTCCCCGACAACCGGGGCTGGGACCTGGACTCGCTCTACGACCCGGACCCCGAGAAGACCGGTAGCTCCTACACCCGGCACGGCGGTTTCCTCCACGACGCCGACCGGTTCGACCCGGCGTTCTTCGGGATGTCCCCGCGCGAGGCCACCGCCACCGACCCGCAGCAGCGCCTCCTCCTGGAGACCGCCTGGGAGACCTTCGAGAGCGCCGGCATCGACCCGGCCCTCCTGCGCGGCACCAGCACCGGCGTCTTCACCGGCGCCATGTACGACGACTACGCCTCGCGGCTCGCCAAGAGCCCCGAGGAGTTCGAGGGCTTCCTGCTCGCCGGCAACCTCTCCAGCGTGGTCTCGGGCCGCCTCGCCTACACGTACGGCCTGGAAGGCCCGGCCGTCACCATCGACACCGCCTGCTCCTCCTCCCTGGTCGCCCTCCACCTCGCGGCGAGCGCGCTGCGCCAGGGCGAGTGCGACCTCGCGCTCGCCGGCGGCGTCACCGTGATGTCCGGCCCCAGCACCTTCGTGGAGTTCTCCCGGCAGCGCGGCCTCTCCGAGGACGGCCGCTGCCGCTCCTTCTCCGCCGACGCCTCCGGCACCGGCTGGGCCGAGGGCGCGGGCCTGCTCCTCGTGGAGAAGCTGTCCGACGCGCGCCGCAACGGCCACCGGGTCCTGGCCGTCATGCGCGGCTCGGCCGTCAACCAGGACGGCGCTTCCAACGGCCTGACCGCCCCCAACGGTCCGGCGCAGGAGCGGGTCATCCGCCAGGCGCTCGCCGCCGCCGGCCTGACCACCGCCGACGTGGACGCCGTCGAGGCGCACGGCACCGGCACCAGCCTCGGCGACCCGATCGAGGCCCAGGCGCTGCTCGCGACCTACGGGCAGGGCCGCCCGGAGGGCCGCCCGCTCTACCTCGGCTCCCTCAAGTCGAACATCGGCCACGCCCAGGCCGCCGCAGGCGTCGGCGGCGTCATCAAGATGATCCAGGCCATGCGGTACGGCACCCTGCCGAAGACCCTGCACGCGCAGAACCCCTCCCCCCACATCGACTGGGAGGCCGGCGCGGTGGAGCTGCTCACCGAAGCCACGCCGTGGCCCGCCACCGGCCGCCCCGCCCGCGCGGCGGTGTCCTCCTTCGGCATCAGCGGCACCAACGCCCACGTCATCCTGGAACTGGCCGCCGACACCCCGGCGCCGTCCGCGCCCGCCGCCGGCCCGGCCGAGGGCGTGGTCCTGCCCTGGATCCTGACCGCGAAGGACGAGACCGCCCTGCGCCGCCAGGCCGACCGCCTGCACCGCCACCTCACCGACCGCCCCGAGATCGAGCCCGGCGACGTGGGCCTCACCCTGGCGACCACCCGCGCCACCCTCGAGCACCGCGCCGCAGTCCTCGGCACCGACCGCGCGACGCTCCTGGACGCACTGGCCGCCCTCGCCGGCGGCGAGTCGACGCCCTCCGTCGTACGGGCCGCCGGCGGCCGGCGCGGAAAGACGGCGTTCCTGTTCACCGGACAGGGCAGCCAGCGGCTCGGCATGGGACGCGAACTGTACGAGACCTCCCCGGTGTTCCGGCGCGCTCTCGACGAGGTGTGCAAGTACCTCGACACCGAGCTGTTCCGGCCCGTCAAGGACGTCCTCTTCGCCCCCGAAGGCTCGGCCGACTCGGCCCTGATCGACCAGACCGCCTTCACCCAGTCCGCCCTCTTCGCCACCGAGGTCGCCCTCTTCCGGCTCGCCGAACACCACGGCATCACCCCGGACTACCTCCTCGGCCACTCCATCGGCGAGGTCACCGCCGCACACCTGGCCGGGGTCCTGAACCTCGCCGACGCGTGCGCGCTCGTCGCCGAGCGGGGCCGGCTCATGCAGGCGGCTCGCGAGGGCGGCGCGATGGCCGCGCTCCAGGCCTCCGAGGAGGAGGTGCGGTCCCTGCTCGACGACTACGACGGCGTCGCCATCGCCGGGATCAACGGCCCCCGGGCCACCGTCGTCTCCGGCGACCGGGAGCTCGTCGAGGAGATCAGCGCGATCTGGCGCACGCTGGGCCGCAAGACCAAGCGGCTGCCGGTCAGCCACGCCTTCCACTCGCCGCACATGGACGAGGTGCTCGACGAGTTCCGCACCGTCGCCGAGGGCCTGACCTACCACGCACCCCGCATCCCGATCGTCTCCAACGTCACCGGCGTCCTCGCCACCACCGAACAGCTCACCTCGCCCGACTACTGGGCCACCCACATCCGTGAAGCGGTCCGCTTCCACGACGGCGTCCGCCACCTCGAAGAGCTCGGCGTGACCGAGTACCTGGAGCTGGGCCCCGACGGCGTCCTCACCGCCATGGCCCAGGAGTGCCTGACCCGGGAGGCCTGCTTCCTCGCCCCGCTGCTGCGGTCGGGCAGGCCCGAAGCCACCACCGTGGCCGCCGCCCTCACCGGCGCGGTGCTGCGCGGCGCCCGCCCCGACTGGACGTCGTACTTCCCCGGCGCCCGCCGGGTCGACCTGCCCACCTACTCCTTCGAGGACGCCCGCTACTGGCTGGAGGGCGCCGCCACACCCGGCGACGCCGAGGGCTTCGGCCTCGCCCCCGTCGGCCACCCGCTGCTCAGCGCGGCGGTACGGGTCGCGGACCGCGACGCGTACCTCTTCACCGGCCGCGTCTCCCGCCGTACCCACCCCTGGCTGGAGGGCCATGCCGTCCGCGGCACCGTCCTGCTGCCCGCCACCGGACTGCTCGACCTGGCCTTCTGCGCCGCCGAGCAGGTCGACTGCGACCGGGTCGACGAACTGACGCTCGCCGCGCCGCTGGTCCTGCCCGAGCGGGGCGCCGTGCAGCTGCAGCTCGTCGTCGGCGAACCCGACGAGACCGGTGGCCGCGCCCTCGCCGTCTACGCCAGGCCCGACCAGGACGACGCGGGGCAGCCGTGGACCCTGCACGCCGAAGGACGCCTCGGCTCCGGCGCCGGAGCCCCGGAGGGGCTGCTCGCCTGGCCCCCGGCCGGCGCCACCGAGGTGGACCTCGACGGCGTGTACGACCGGCTCGCCACGGCCGGATACGGCTACGAGAACGCCTTCGAGGGCCTGCGCCGCCTCTGGAAGACCCCGGACGAACTCTTCGCCGAGGTAGTCCTCGACGAGGAACACCGCGCGGACGCCCCCCGGTTCGGCCTCCACCCCGCCCTCCTCGACGCCGCCCTGCACCCGCTGCTCCCGGGCGTCGCCGAGCCCGAAGGCACCTCCTGGCTGCCGTTCTCCTGGTCCGGAGTGAGCCTGTACGCCACCGGGGCGACCGTCCTTCGGGTCAGGCTCGCCCTGAACCGGTCCGGCGACGACTCGCTGCGGGTCGCACTCACCGTCGCCGACGGCGCGGGCGCCGCCGTCGCCACCGCCGAATCGCTGCTGCTGCGCCCGCTGTCCGAGGAGACGTTCCGCGCGGCCGGCACGGCGGCGCGCGACGGCCTGTTCGGCCTCGGCTGGACGACCCTGCCCGACCCCGGTACGGCACCGGGCCGCACCGGCTGGACCCTGCTCGCCACCGGCGCCGGCCAGGGAACCGTACGGTCCCTCGGCGCCGCACTCGACGCCGGAGCCGCGGCCCCCTCCGTACTCCTCCTGCGGACCGCCGACACGG
>NZ_JBIWAE010000039.1:20600-51377 GCF_044759865.1 Streptomyces sp. NPDC099050
ACGGCCGCCGACACGGCCGCCGACACGGCCGCCGACACGGCCGCCGACACGGCCGCCGACACGGCCGCCGACACGGCCGCCGACACGGCCGCCGACACGGCCGCCGACGCGACCGCCAACCACGGCGCCGACCTGCCCGAGCGCGCCCGCACCGCCGTACGACAGGTCCTCGACACCGTGCAGGACTGGCTCGCCGACGACCGGCTCGCCGAAAGCCGGCTCGTCGTCACCACCCGGGGAGCCGTCGCCGCAGGCCCCGAGGACGTCACCGACCTGGCCCACGCCGGAGTCTGGGGCCTCCTCAGGTCCGCGCAGACCGAGAACCCCGGCCGGATCGTCCTCGTCGACCTCGACCTCGACCTTGACCCCGACCCCGTCGCCACCGGCGGCGACCACGCGGCCGCCGAGGACCGGCTCCTCGACATCGCCGTCGCGAGCGGCGAGGAGCAGATCGCCGTACGCGGCGGCGCCCTCACCGTCCCCCGTCTGACCCGCACCGCCCCGGCCGCCGAGAACCAGACCCCCCACTGGGACCGGGGCACCGTCCTGATCACCGGCGCGACCGGCGCCCTCGGAGCCGTCCTCGCCCGGCACCTCGTCACGGAACACGGAGCCCGCCGGCTGCTGCTGCTCAGCCGCCGCGGCCCCGGCGCCCCCGGCGCCACCGAACTCCGTACCGAACTGGAGGCGCTCGGCGCCCACGCGGAGACCGTCGCCTGCGACGTGACCGACCGCGGCTCCCTGGCCGGGGTGCTCGCCGCCATCCCCGACGAGCACCCGCTGACCGCCGTCGTCCACACCGCCGGCGTCCTCGACGACGGCGTCGCCGCCCAGCTCACCCCCGACCAGCTGGACAAGGTCCTGCGCCCCAAGATCGACGCCGCCTGGCACCTGCACGAGCTCACGCGGGACCTCGACCTCACGGCCTTCGTCCTCTACTCCTCCGTGGCCGGCCTCATCGGCACCGCCGGCCAGGCCAACTACGCGGCCGGCAACACCTTCCTCGACGCCCTCGCCGCCCACCGCCGCGCCCACGGCCTCCCCGGCCTCTCCCTCGCCTGGGGCCTGTGGGCCCAGGCGAGCACCATCTCGGGCGCCCTCGACGAGGCCGACCTGCGCCGCCTGGCCCGCATCGGCCTGCGTCCCCTGGCCTCCCACGACGCGATGGCCCTCTTCGACGCGGCCCCCGCCACCGGCGAGAGCGTCCTCGCCGTCACCCGCCTCGACACGACGGTCCTGCGCAACAGGGGCGACGAACTGCCGCCCGTCCTGCGCGCCCTCGCAGGCCCGGCCAAGCGCCGCGCCACCACCGCCGCGAGCGGCGCGGCCACCGAGGAGGCCCCGCTCGCCCAGCGGCTCACCCCCCTCAGCCCCGCCGAACGGGAACGCGCCCTCACCGATCTCGTACGCGCTCAGGTCGCCGGCGTACTCGGCCACGGCGACCCCGGCCGCATCGAGGCCGACCGGGCCTTCCAGGAGCTCGGCTTCGACTCGCTCACCGCCGTCGAACTGCGCAACCAGCTGGGCCGGGCGACCGGACTGCGCCTGCCGACCACCCTCGTCTTCGACCACCCGTCGCCGCAGGCGCTCGCCACCCACCTCCTCGGCGAACTGGGGGTGGAGGAGGCCTCGCCCGCCGCGACGGTCCTCGCCCCCCTCGCGGGTCTGGAGGCGGCCATCGCCGCCACACCCGGCCGGGAGGCGCTCGACCTGATCACCGTACGGCTCAAGGAACTACTCAAGGCGGCCGAAGGCGCCGGCGACCTCGGGCGCCTGGAGGACACCGAGGACGACCAGGACCTCGAAACGGCGAGCGACGAGGAGCTCTTCGCGCTCCTCGACGAGCTCGAATGACCCACCTGGCACGCGCCGCCCACGGCGCGCACACGGCAATCGGACACACCACTACCGGGGAGCTGAATTCACGTGGCTGACGAGGTACAACTCCGCGAATACCTCAAGAGGGCCATCGCCGACGCCCGAGACGCGCGCAAGCGTCTGCGCGAGGTCGAGGACAAGGAACAGGAGCCGATCGCCATCATCGCCATGGCCTGCAGGTACCCGGGAGGCGTCGCCTCGCCCGCGGACCTGTGGGAGCTGGTGGCCGACGGAGTCGACGCCGTCTCCTACTTCCCCACCGACCGCGGCTGGGACCTGGAGCGCCTCTACGACCCCGACCCGGAGAAGACCGGCACCTCCTATTCGCGCGAGGGCGGCTTCCTCTACGACGCCGACCTCTTCGATCCCGAACTGTTCGGGATGTCCCCGCGCGAGGCCCTGGCGGCCGACCCGCAGCAGCGCCTCCTCCTGGAGACCGCCTGGGAGACCTTCGAGAGCGCCGGCATCGACCCGGCCTCGCTCAAGGGCACCCGGACCGGCGTGTTCGCCGGCGTCATGTACAACGACTACGGCTCGCGCTCCCACCTCCCGTCCGAGGGCTTCGAGGGCTACCTCTTCAGCGGCAGCGCGGGCTCCATCGCCTCGGGCCGCGTCGCCTACACGTACGGCCTGGAAGGCCCGGCCGTCACCATCGACACCGCCTGCTCCTCCTCCCTGGTCGCCCTCCACCTCGCGGCCAACGCCCTGCGGCGCGGAGAGTGCGACCTCGCGCTCGCCGGCGGCGTCACCGTGATGTCGACACCGGTCGCCTTCGTGGAGTTCTCCCGGCTGCGCGGGCTCGCCGCCGACGGCCGGAGCAAGTCCTTCTCCGCCGACGCGGACGGTACGGGCTGGGCCGAGGGCGCGGGTCTGCTCCTCGTGGAGAAGCTGTCCGACGCGCGCCGCAACGGCCACCAGGTCCTGGCCGTCATGCGCGGCTCGGCCGTCAACCAGGACGGCGCTTCCAACGGCCTGACCGCCCCCAACGGTCCGGCGCAGGAGCGCGTCATCCGTCAGGCGCTGGCCGCCGCGGGCCTGACGACCGCCGACGTGGACGTGGTGGAGGCGCACGGTACGGGGACGCGCCTCGGCGACCCGATCGAGGCGCAGGCCCTGCTCGCCACCTACGGTCAGGGCCGCCCGGAGGGCCGCCCGCTCTACCTCGGCTCCCTCAAGTCGAACATCGGCCACGCCCAGGCCGCCGCCGGCGTCGGCGGCGTCATCAAGATGATCCAGGCCATGGAACACGGCGTGCTCCCCCGCACCCTGCACAGCGAACAGCCGACCACCCACGTCGACTGGGACACGGGCGCCATCTCCCTGCTCAACGAGGCCAGGCCCTGGCCCGAGACCGGAACCCCGCGCCGCGCGGCCGTCTCCTCGTTCGGCTTCGGCGGGACGAACGCGCACGTGATCATCGAGGAGCCGCCGGCGGCCAAGCAGACCACGGAGGAGACCGACGACGACACCGCCGAGGAGAGCCTGGCCGCGGCGGCCCTTCCCGTCGTGCCGTGGACCGTCTCCGGCAAGACGGCCGACGCGCTCCGCGACCAGGCGCGGCGGCTGTACGCCCGCCTCACGGTGGACCTCGGCGTGTCCCCGTTGGACGTCGGCTTCTCGCTGGCGACGGGTCGTGCGTCGCTCGACCACCGTGCGGTGGTGACGGGCCGGGACCGTGGCGAGCTTCTCGCGGGGGTCCGGGCGCTGGCCGAAGGCGGTACGGCTCCGGGGCTGGTGCGTGGCGAACGTGTCGGTGGCCGGGTCGGTTTCCTCTTCACCGGTCAGGGTGCGCAGCGGGTGGGGATGGCGCAGGAGCTGTACGCGTCCTTCCCCGTATTCGCTGCGGCTTTCGATGAAGTCTCAGGTCTCCTGGACGCGGGTCTCGGTGGTTCTGTTCGTGAGGTGATCGTTTCGGGTGTGGGTCTGGATGAGACGGGGTGGACCCAGCCGGCGCTTTTCGCGGTTGAGGTCGCTCTGTTCCGTCTGGTGGAGTCGTGGGGGGTGAAGCCCGATTTCGTCGCGGGTCATTCGATCGGTGAGATTGCCGCCGCGTATGTGGCGGGGGTGTTTTCCCTCGAGGACGCGGTGCGTTTGGTGGTGGCGCGTGCGGGGTTGATGCAGGCGTTGCCGTCGGGTGGCGCGATGGTGGCCGTGCAGGCGGCGGAGGACGAGGTCCTCCCGCTGCTGGACGCCCGGGTGGCGATCGCGGCGGTCAACGGTCCCCGGTCGGTCGTCGTCTCCGGTGAGGAGACCGCGGTCCTTGCCGTAGCGGGGAAGCTTGAGGAACTGGGCCGTAAGACGCGCCGATTGACGGTAAGTCACGCCTTCCATTCACCGCTGATGGATCCGATGCTGGACGAGTTCAAGGCCGTCGCCTCCGAACTCACCTACGCGGCTCCCCGTATCGCCGTGGTCTCCACGGTGACGGGAAAGATGGCTACCGGCACGGATCTGCGGTCGGCCGAGTACTGGGCGGACCAGGTCCGCGGCACCGTCCGTTTCGCGGACGCGGTGGAGTCTTTGGCCGCGGAGGGCGTGACCTCGTACCTGGAGATCGGTCCGGACGGGATCTTGTCGGCTCTGGCCGAGGGAGCCGTTCCGGCGCTTCGCCGGGGCCGGGACGAGGTCGCGACGCTGCTGTCCGCGGTCGGGACCCTGTTCACGCGGGGTGTCCCCGTCGACTGGCCGGCGTTGTACGCGGGCACGGGCGCCCGTCAGGTGCCCTTGCCGACGTACGCCTTCCAGCGCCGGCGCTACTGGCTCGAATCCCGGCCCGCCCCGGACACCTTCGGCAACGGTGCCCCCACCACCGGCCACCCGGTCCTGGGCTCACCCATCACCGTGGCCGGCTTCAACCAGATCCTGTTCACCAGCCGTCTCTCCCTCAAGAGCCACCCGTGGCTCGCCGACCACGTGGTGCTCGGCTCGCCCGTCCTTCCCACGTCGGCCCTGGTCGAACTCGCCATCCACGCGGGCGACCTGATCGGCCACCCGGCGCTCGACGAGCTGAACCTCCAGGTGCCGCTGGTCCTCCCGGAAGAGGGCAACATCCAGCTCCAGGTCAGGGCCGGCACCCCCGACGACACCGGACGGCACTGCCTGTGCCTGTACTCCCGCCCTGATGACTTCGACGCGCCGTGGACCATGCACGCCGAAGGCTGGTACCTGACCGAGGAGCCCGAGGTCGCGGCGTCCCTCACCTGGGACGACAGTGCGACGGGCCGGACCGTCGAGATCCACCTCCCCGACGGCCTCCAGGCCGACGCCGGCCGCTACGGGCTGCACCCGGTCCTGCTGCAAGCGGCCCTGCCCGTCCGCCCGGACAACCCGGCCGCCGGTACGGTCCCGGTCCCCGCCGACTGGTACGGAGTACGGCTCCACGCCACTGGAGCGACCGCCGTCAAGGCGCGGGTCACCGAGATCGACGAGGACTCCTTCTCGCTCCAGATGGCCGACGCGGCCGGAGACCTGGTCGTCTCGGTGGAGTCCATCGTCTTCCGCGACATCCCCAACGAGCAGTTCAGGTCCGCCGTGGGCGGCGACAGCACGGGACGCGAATCGCTCTTCCACGTCGACTGGACGCCCGCCACGCCGCAGCAGCCCGCCGAACCGCTCGCGTGGGCCGTCCTGGACCCGGACCACACCGGCGAGAACGGGTACCCGAACCCGGGGGCCGTGGCCGATGCCCTCGCCGCCGGCACCCGGATCGACGCCGTCATGCTGCCGTGGACCCCCGCGAAACCCGGCGCCGACCAGACCGCCGCCACGCACACGGCCACGCGCAAGGCCCTTTCCCTGGTGCGGGAGTGGCTGGCGGACGAGCGCCTGGAGGAGACCCGGCTCGTGGTGGTGACCTCGGGTGCGGTGGCCACCGAGGACGGGGAGGACGTCACCGACCTGGCCGGCGCCGCCGTCTGGGGCCTGCTCCGCTCCGCCCAGTCGGAAGCCCCCGACCGGATCGTCCTCATTGACACGGACACGGACACGGCGGCGCCCGACACCGATACCGACACCGACACCGACACCCACACCGGTACGCGGGCGCTGTCCGCCCTCGTCGCCGCCGGCGAACCGCAGGCCGCCCTGCGCGGCGGCAACGCGCTCCTGCCCCGCCTGCGGCGCGTCCACGTCACCGACGCACCCGCCGGCCGGGCCCCCGCCTGGGACCGGGGCACCGTCCTGGTCACCGGCGGCACCGGCGCCCTCGGCGCCGTCCTCGCCCGGCACCTCGTCGCCGAGCACGGCGCCTCCCGGCTCCTGCTGCTCTCCCGTACCGGGGAACAGGCCGACGGCGTGGCGGAGCTCCTGGACGACCTGCGGGGCATCGGCGCCCACGTCACCGTCGCCGCCTGCGACGCCGGCGACCGCGACGCGCTGGCCCAGGTGCTCGCGGGAATCCCCGAGGAGCACCCGCTGACCGCCGTCGTGCACACCGCAGGCGTACTCGACAACGGGCTGATCCCCGCCCTCACCGACGACAGGCTCGCCGGCGTGCTGCGGCCCAAGGCGGACGCGGCCTGGCACCTGCACGAGCTGACCCGGGACCTGGATCTGGAGGCGTTCGTGATGTTCTCCTCCACCGTGGGCGTCCTCGGAGGCCCCGGCCAGGCCAACTACGCGGCGGCCAACGCCTTCCTGGACGCGCTCGCCGCGCACCGGAGCGCCCAGGGCCTCCCGGCGACCTCCATCGCCTGGGGCCTGTGGCAGGCGGGCGGCATCAACGCCCACCTGGCCGAGAGCGACCTCAACCGCTTCGCCCGCGACGGCTTCCGGCCGATCGCCCGGGTCGAGGGCCTCTCCCTGTTCGACCGGTCCACCGCCGACGTCCGGGCCGCGCTCGTCGCGACCCCGGTGGGTGTGTCCGCCGTACGGGCCCAACCGCGGATCCCCGCGCTCCTGAGCGAGCTCGCGGCCGTGCCGGGCCGCCGCGTCGCCCGGTCCGGACCCGCCGATCACGCCGCCGACCCGGCGGCCGACCTCGCCGCACGCCTGGCCGGGCTGAGCGAGGTGGAGCAGGAGCAACTGCTCCTGACGCTCGTACGCACCGACGTGGCCGCCGTACTCGGCCGCACCGACGCCCAGTCCATCGCCCCGGGACGTGCCTTCCAGGACCTGGGCTTCGACTCCCTCACCGCGGTCGACCTGCGCAACCGGATCGCCGCCGCCACCGGGGCCAAGCTCCCCGCCACCCTCGTGTTCGACCACCCCACCCCGGCGGCCCTCGTCACGTACCTGCGAGAACGCCTCCTCCCGAAGGCGCCGGACGCCCGCCAGGAGCTGTTCGACGAACTGGACCAGGTGGAACGGAAGCTGGCCGCCGTCTCCGAGAACGGCCAGGACCGGTCCGCCGTCTCCGCCCGCCTGCGGGCACTGCTGTCCCGCATCGAGGGGACCGACGAAACGGCCGAGGAGCGCGCCGCCAGCGCGTCCGACGCCATCGAGTTGGCCTCGGTCGACGAGCTCCTCAGCCTCATCGACAACGAACTCGGCAGCTCCACCGCCTAGACGCCCGGTCCGCCCCGGTGGCGGACGGAGCCCAGAGCCGGTCCGGTGGAGCCCCCGCCGGACCGGCCCCTGCCACTCAGCCTTCGCCCGAGGAGAGCACGAACCCGATGTCCAACCCGTCGAACGAAGAGAAGCTGGTCGAGTACCTGAAGCGGGTCACGGTCGACCTGCAGAAGGCGAACCGGAAGATAGCCTCGCTCGAGGCCGCCGAGTCCGAGCCGATCGCCGTCGTCGGCATGGCCTGCCGGTTCCCCGGCGGAGTGGCCTCCCCCGACGACCTGTGGCAGCTGGTCGACTCCGGCACCGACGCCATCACCGACTTCCCCACCGACCGCGGCTGGGACCTGGAGCGCCTCTACGACCCCGACCCGGGGCGCCCCGGCACCTCGTACACCCGCCAGGCGGGATTCCTGCACGACGCGGGCCTCTTCGACGCGGGCTTCTTCGGGATCTCGCCCCGCGAGGCCCTCGCCATGGACCCGCAGCAGCGCCTCCTCCTGGAGACCTCCTGGGAGGCGCTCGAGCAGGCGGGGATCGACCCCGACACCCTGCGCGGCAGCCGCACCGGCGTCTTCGCGGGCATCATCGAGCAGAGCTACCTGGGACTGGAAGGGCCCGAGGAGTTCGAGGGCTACCTGCTCACCAGCAAGCTCAGCAGCGTCGCCTCCGGCCGGATCGCCTACAGCCTCGGCCTGGAAGGCCCGGCCGTCTCCGTCGACACCGCCTGCTCCTCCTCCCTGGTGGCCCTCCACCTCGCGGTCCAGTCGCTGCGCTCCGGCGAGTCCGACCTCGCACTCGCCGGCGGCGTCACGGTGACCGCGACCCCCGGCGGGTTCGTCGACTTCTCCCGGCAGAGCGGCCTGGCCCCCGACGGCCGCATCAAGTCCTTCTCCGCCGACGCCGACGGCACCTCGTGGTCGGAGGGCGTCGGCATGCTCCTCGTCGAGAAGCTCTCCGACGCGCGCCGCAACGGCCACCAGGTCCTCGCCGTCATCCGCGGCACCGCCGTCAACCAGGACGGCGCCTCCAACGGCCTGACCGCCCCCAACGGTCCGGCGCAGGAACGGGTCATCCGTCAGGCCCTCGCCGCCGCCGGCCTGACCACCGCCGACGTGGACGCCGTCGAGGCGCACGGCACCGGCACCCGGCTCGGCGACCCGATCGAGGCGCAGGCGATCCTCGCCACCTACGGCCAGGGCCGCCCGGAGGGCCGCCCGCTCTACCTCGGCTCCCTCAAGTCGAACATCGGGCACACCGTCGCCGCCGCCGGTGTCGGCGGCGTCATCAAGATGATCCAGGCCATGGAACACGGCGTGCTCCCCCGCACCCTGCACGTGGAGAGCCCCACGCCGATGGCCGACTGGGACTCGGGCGCGGTACGCCTGCTCACCGAAGCCCGCGCCTGGCCGGCCACCGAACGCGCCCGCCGCGCCGCCGTCTCCGCCTTCGGCGTCAGCGGGACGAACGCGCACGTGATCATCGAGGAGCCGCCGGCGGCCAAGGAGGCCGCGGACGAGACCGCCGAGAACGGCGTGGCGCCGGCAGCGCTTCCCGTCGTGCCCTGGCTGCTGTCGGGCAAGACGGAGGAAGCCCTACGGGAGCAGGCCCGCCGCCTGCACGACCACGTCGGCGAGGCAGCCGACGGGGCAGCCGACGCGGCAACCGACGGTGCAACCCCTTCCCCGTTGGACGTCGGCTTCTCGCTGGCGACGGGTCGTGCGTCGCTCGACCACCGTGCGGTGGTGACGGGCCGGGACCGTGGCGAGCTCCTCGCGGGGGTCCGGGCGCTGGCCGAAGGCGGTACGGCTCCGGGTCTGGTGCGTGGTGAGCGTACGGGTGGCCGGGTGGGCTTTCTGTTCACTGGTCAGGGTGCGCAGCGGGTGGGGATGGCGCAGGAGCTGTATGCGTATTTCCCGGTGTTCGCTGCGGCTTTCGATGAGGTGTCGGGGCTTTTTGATGAGGGCCTTGGCGGTTCTGTCCGTGAGGTGATCGTTTCGGGTGTGGGTCTGGATGAGACGGGGTGGACCCAGCCGGCGCTTTTCGCGGTTGAGGTCGCTCTGTTTCGTCTGGTGGAGTCGTGGGGGGTGAAGCCCGATTTCGTCGCGGGTCATTCGATCGGTGAGATTGCCGCCGCCCACGTGGCGGGGGTGTTTTCCCTCGAGGATGCGGTGCGTTTGGTGGTGGCGCGTGCGGGGTTGATGCAGGCGTTGCCGTCGGGTGGCGCGATGGTGGCCGTGCAGGCGGCGGAGGACGAGGTCCTTCCGCTGCTGGATGCCCGGGTGGCGATCGCGGCCGTGAACGGTCCCCGGTCGGTCGTCGTCTCCGGTGAAGAGACCGCGGTCCTTGCCGTAGCGGGAAAGCTTGAGGAACTGGGCCGCAAAACCCGCCGGTTGACGGTAAGTCACGCCTTCCATTCACCGCTGATGGATCCGATGCTGGACGAGTTCAAGGCCGTCGCCTCGGAACTGACCTACGCGGCTCCCCGTATCGCCGTGGTCTCCACGGTGACGGGAAAGATGGCTACCGGCACGGATCTGCGGTCGGCCGAGTACTGGGCGGACCAGGTCCGCGGCACCGTCCGCTTCGCGGACGCCGTGAGCACCCTCGCCGCCCAGGGCGTCACCACCACCCTGGAGCTCGGCCCCGACAGCACCCTCTCCGCCCTCGCGGCCGAGCTCCTCCCCTCCACCGTCGCCCTGATGCGCCGCGACCGCCCCGAAGCCGACACTGCCGTCACCGCGCTCGGCCGACTCCACCAGCTCGGCGTCCCCGTCGACTGGGAGGGCTTCTTCTCCGGCACCGGTGCCCGCCGGGTCCCCCTGCCCACGTACGCCTTCCAGCACCAGCGCTACTGGGTCGAGTCGACGGCCGCCACCGCCGACGCCGCCGGGCTCGGCATGCGGCCGACCGGCCACCCCCTCCTCGGCGCCGCCGTCGTCCTCGCGGGCGCCGAGCAGGCCGTGTTCACCAGCACGTTCTCCCCCCGCGCCCACCCGTGGCTCGCCGACCACACCGTCTCCGGTTCCGTGGTGCTGCCGGCCGCGGCGCTCGTGGAGCTCGTGATCCGGGCCGGCGACGAATTCGGGGCGACCGTCCTCGACGAACTCGCCCTGGACACCCCGCTCGTCCTCTCCGAGGGCGGCACCCACCAGCTCCAGGTCGGTGTCGGGGCTCCCGACGCCACCGGTCGCCGTCCGGTCACCGTGCACGGCCGCCCCGATGACCCCGACGCGCCGTGGACCGCGCACGCCCACGGCACGCTCGGCGTCACCGCCGAAGGCCCCGCGTTCGAGCCGGTCGCGTGGCCGCCCGCCGACGCCGAGGAGATCGCCCTCGAAGAGCTGTACGCCGGACTCGCCGACGCGGGCCTCGCGTACGGCCCGGCGTACCAGGGCCTCACGGCCGCCTGGCGCCGCGACGACGAGCTCTTCGCCGAGGTCGCGCTGCCCGAGCGCGCAGCCGGAGCCAAGGCTTTCGCCCTGCACCCCGCGCTCCTCGACGCGGCGCTGCGGCCCCTGCTGCCCACCGTGCAGGACGGAACTCCGTACGCCGCCCACTGGCGCGGCGTACGGCTCTACGCGACCGGTGCCACCTCGCTCCGGGTCCGCATCGCCCGGCAGGGCCCCGGTAGCGCGCGCGTCGAACTCGCCGACCCGGCCGGGCAGCCCGTCGCCCTCGTCGCCGGGACGGCGGTGCGCGGTCTCGACGACGGTGAGTTCGCGACGGCCGTCGACCGGCACGACGACGCCCTGTTCCACCTGGGCTGGACGCCCCTGAGCGTGGAGGCGGGGGAGACCCGCCCGGCCACGCTCGGCGACGGCGGCGACTTCACGAGCCCCGACCAGGTGGCAGCCGCCATCGCCGAGGGCCGGTCCGTTCCGCTCGTCGTGCTCCGTGCCCGGCCGCAGCCGACGGGCTCGCTGCCCGGTTCGGTCCACGCCGCGGCGGAGAAGGCCCTTTCCCTGGTGCGGGAGTGGCTGGCGGACGAGCGCCTGGAGGAGACCCGGCTCGTGGTGGTGACCTCGGGTGCGGTGGCCACCGAGGACGGGGAGGACGTCACCGACCTGGCCGGCGCCGCCGTCTGGGGCCTGCTCCGCTCCGCCCAGTCGGAAGCCCCCGGCCGCATCGTCCTCATCGACACCGCCCCCGGCCGCGCATCCGGCCTCGCCCCCGACACCGCCCCCGCCCCCGACCTCGCGAGCGACGCACTGATCGCGGGCCTCGCCGCCTCCGGCGAACCGCAGGCCGCCCTGCGCGCCGGACAGGCGTACGTCCCCCGCCTCGCCCGGGCCGTCGCGCCCGCTCCCGGCGCCACCGCGGCCTGGAACCCCGACGGCACGGTCCTGATCACCGGCGGCACCGGCAGTCTCGGCGCCCTCTTCGCCCGCCACCTCGTGACCGTGCACGGAGTGCGCCACCTCCTGCTCACCAGCCGCAGCGGCCCCGCCGCCCCCGGCGCCGCGGAACTGTCGGCCGAACTCACCGCCCTCGGCGCCCGGGTCACCATCGCCGCCTGCGACACGGCCGACCCCGTCGCCCTCGCGGATCTCCTCGACACGATCCCCGCCGACCTCGCGCTCACCGGCGTCGTGCACGCCGCCGGCGTCCTGGACGACGGCCTCATCAGCACCCTCACCCCCGAGCGGCTGCACGCCGTACTGCGGCCCAAGGCCGACGCCGCCTGGAACCTGCACCGGCTCACCCAGTACAAGGAGCTCACCGCCTTCGTCCTCTTCTCCTCCATCGCGGCGGTCGTCGGCGGCCCCGGCCAGTCCAACTACGCCGCCGCCAACCAGTTCCTGGACGCCCTCGCCCAGCACCGGCACGCGCACGGCCTGCCCGCCACCTCGGTGGCCTGGGGGCTCTGGGAGCAGTCCGGCGGCATGAGCGGCCACCTCAGCGAGACCGACCTCGGCCGGATCGCCCGGAGCGGCTTCCGCCCCGTCCCCCAGAGCCAGGGGCCCGCCCTGCTCGACCGGGCGATGGCCCTCGGCCGTTCCACCGTCGTCGCGACCCCGCTGGACATCGCCGTCCTGCGCGAACAGCCCGGTCGCATCCCGGTGGTGCTCACCGGGCTCGCCCCCGCCCCCGCCCGACGGGCCGCCGCCGAAGAGGACGCGGCCACGGCCGGCTCGCTGGCCGACCTGGTCGCCGGGCTCGACGGGCCCGAGCGGGAACAGGCCGTCCTGGACGCGGCGCTCGTGGTGATCGCGGCCGTTCTCGGCCACGCCGACACCTCCGGCATCCAGGCCGGACAACCGCTGACCAAGCTGGGCTTCGACTCGCTGACCTCCGTCGAGCTCCGCAACCGGCTGAGCGCCCTGGCCGGCACCAAGCTGCCCGCGACGCTCGTCTTCGACCACCCCACCCCCGCCGCCCTCGCGGCCTTCGTCTCCGGGCAGCTCCCCGGCGGGCCCGCTCCGGACGCCGTCCCGGCCCTCCCCGCCGTGGACTTCGCCGCCGAGGTGCGCCTCGCCGAAGACATCCGCCCGGCAGCCCCGGCCGCGGCGCCGGCCGGGGAACCGCGGGTGATCCTGCTGACCGGAGCCACCGGCTTCCTCGGCGCCTTCCTGCTGCGCGACCTGATGCGGACGACCACGGCGACGATCCACTGCCTCGTACGCGGCGCCGACCAGGACGAGGCCCTGGACCGGCTGCGGACCAACATGGAGTGGTACCGGCTGTGGGACGAGGTCGACGAGAGCCGGCTGTCCCTCGTCCTCGGCGACCTGGCCGAGGAGCGGCTCGGTCTCACGGAGGAGCGCTTCGACGCCCTGGCACGGACCGTGGACGCCGTCTACCACAACGGCGCCCGGGTCCACTGGCTGCATCCGTACACCACGCTGCGCGACGCCAACGTCCGCGGCACCGAGGAGGTGCTGCGCCTGGCGGCCCGTCACCGCACCGTGCCCGTCCACTACGTGTCCACCGTCGGGGTCTTCGACGGCGTACGGGAGGAGGGCGTCCCGCTCAAGGTGACCGACCCGACCGGCCCCGCCGAGGCCCTGCCCAGCGGCTACCTCCAGAGCAAGTGGGTCGCCGAGCAGCTCATCGGCATCGCCCGCGAGCGGGGACTGCCCGTCTCCGTCTACCGGGTCGACGTGATCTCCGGCGACACACGCAGCGGCGCCTGCCAGACCCGCGACTTCGTCTGGCTCAGCCTCAAGGGCATCCTCCAGTCCGCGGCGGTGCCCATCGGCACCGGCGGCCGGTTCCACCTGCTGCCGGTCGACTACGTCAGCGCCGCCATCACCACCCTCGCCCGGCAACGGGGCACCGCCGGCCGCACGTTCCACCTGTTCAACCAGAGTTCCCTCAGCCTCGCCCAGTGCGTGGAGTACCTGCGGGAGCACGGGTACGCGCTGGACGAGCAGGACTGGCACGGCTGGAGCGAGAAGGTCGGTGCGAGCGGCGACAACGCGCTCCGTCCACTGCTCCACGCCTTCGAGATGATGACCTCCGACACCGACGGCTTCTACCCGCCGATCGACACCTCCGAGACCCTCGCGGCCCTCGCGGGGACCGGCGTCGACTGCCCGCCCCTCACCGCCGAACTCTTCGCCCGGTACGTCGAGTTCTTCGTGGAAGTGGGCCACTTCCCGCCCGCGCCGGGCCGAGTGCCGGCGCACGTGTGACCCGGAGGTCCGGGCCGGGTTCCAACGGCGTGATCAGGCCCGGACCTCCGACTTGAGACATCCTTTACCTTTCTTGACCAAACGTGGCAGCATCGGCGCCATGGTGGATGTGTATAAGGGTGGGTTACTTGAGGACAAGGTCGTCCTGATCACGGGGGCGAGCAGTGGCATAGGGGCGGCGGCCGCGTTCGTCTTCGCCAGGGAAGGCGCGTCGGTGGTCCTGGCCGCGCGCCGGGAGGAGCGGCTGACCGCCCTCACGGCGGAGCTGAACGGCAAGGGGTTCCGGGCCTCGTCGGTGGTCTGCGACGTGACGCGCGCCGAGGATGTACGGCGGGCGGTCGCGCATGCGACGGAACGTTTCGGAGGGTTCGACGGAGCCTTCAACAACGCGGGCATCGGCGGGGACCAGACCCCCCTCCACGAGATGGAGGACGAGGTCTACGACAGCATCTTCGACACCAACGTGCGGGGGCTGTGGAACTGCCTGCGCGCCGAGATCGGCGCGATGCTCGCCGACGGCGGCGGCGCCATCGTCAACAACAGCAGCGTGGGCGGCCTGGTAGCGATCTCCGCCGCGGCCCCCTACGTGGCGTCCAAGCACGCGGTGGCCGGCCTCACCCGCGCCGCCGCCGACGAGTACGCGCGGCTGGGCATCCGCGTGAACGCGGTGGCACCCGGTCCGACCCGCAGCGAGATCACGCTCGGCTGGTTCGCACGCAACCCCGGTCTGGAGGAGACGATCGAGGCGGCCACCTCCCAGAAGCGCACCGCCGCACCCGAGGAGGTGGCCGAGGCTGCGGCCTGGCTGCTCAGCGACAGGTCCTCGTACGTCACCGGTGTCGTCATGCCTGTGGACGGCGGCTACCTCAACCACTGAGCGCGGCCGGGGGGTGCGGAACAGGGGCCGGTGCCTGCCCACGGACCGCACGCCGGCTTCGCTACCGTGCGCAGTCCATGGAGACGGAGAAGGCGCGCTCGCCGTTCTGCACCCCGGTGATCTCGACGTGCATGATGCCCTCCTCCAGACCCGGGACGACGATCGCGTCGATCCAGCACGGGGAGTCGAACTCGACGTAGCGGTTGAAGGTGCTCATCACACGGATGGGGTGGCAGTCCGGTGCGGTGACCGCGTGCGCGGCCTGGTAGGCGGCCTCGATCAGCACCAGGCCGGGCACGTGGTCGACCCGGTGGTCGTACAACGCGGGGTTGGACACGTCCGTGCGCAGCTGCCAGCGATTCGGGCGGTCGCTCGGAGCGAGGACGACCTCGCGCTCGTGGCTGCGCCCGACCGTGTGCGCGGGTACCGGAGCGGGCGAGGTCACCTCTTCCCATGCGACCTCGGTGTGCTCGCCGCGCAGCCGGCGGTAGGCGGCCGAGGCGATCCAGCTGTAGTCGAGCCGTCCCTCCGCGACCAGCCGTCCCTCGGACAGGATCGACTGCTCGATGCGCAGGGAGCGCGGCTTATTGCGTTTGACCGTCACCAAAATGAACAGGTGGTCCGGTTTGTTATGTGGATCGTAAAAATCGCTGGAGACGCTGAAGTCCATCAGCTCCATGAGCGTCTGGTGCGACAGCGGGACCTCTAACTCGGAGTGCCCTATGAGCAGCGCACCCTGGCGGATCGTCTGGCTGAGCAGCAGTGGGACGGCGCCGCCGTAGACCCCGGCCTCCGGCCAGTGCGCGGTCACGGCATAACGGTCCGACCCCAGTGAGGACCACTTCGTGAGCAGGACTGCCTCGGCGTCGTGCAGATGCACGTACTCCTGGGGGACGTTCCGGACGGACGCACCAATCGGAAGGATGGCATTCGTGTGCCGTCTGCGATCGGAGAGCAGGGCTTTGGGCATGATCCCCCCTGGGTCAAGCCTAGATTGAGGAAGGCGCCGGGTTCCGGCACGAGATAAGATACCGGCTAAGCGGTCCTTTTCAAGGATCAGTTTTAGAACGCAAGTACTGAGAGGTGGCCTGTGGCGCAGCAGGAACGTGCGATCCGTACCCGGCGGTACATCCTGGAGGCCGCTGCCGAGATGTTCGACGAGCGCGGCTACGAGTCGACGACCATCGCCGAGATCCTGGAGCGGGCGGATGTGACCAAGGGAGCCCTGTACTTCCACTTCCCCTCCAAGGGGGATCTGGCGCGAGCCGTACTCGCCGCCGCCGTGACCACTGACGGTGTCCGCCCGCAGGAGCTCAAGCTCCAGGAGATGGTCGACACCCTGCTGCTGCTGGCCTATCGGCTGCCTCGTGAGCCGATGCTCAGCGCGGCCCTGCGGATTGCGGTCGACCCCCAGTCCCGCTTGCAGTTCGGCACCGCCTGGCCGGACTGGGCCGGCCTGCTCGCCGGATTCCTCAGGGACGCCAAGGGCCGGGGAGAGGTCCTTCCTCATGTCAACGAGGCGGACACCGCCCGCATGATCGTGAGTACCTGGACCGGCGTCCGGGTGGTGACCGAGGGGCTTCCCGGCAGGTACGACCTGGCCGACGAGGTCGCTCTGCTCCTCGAGCTCCTCCTGCCCGCGATCGCGACCCCCACCGTCCTGGCCCGCTTGGAGATCTCGGCCGCCAGGGCCGCCCACCTCCACGACGACCTTCCGGCCTGGCGTGCCGAGTCCACGGTCGTCGGCGTCGGCTGAGCCCCTCCCCGGGCCGATCCGTGTTCACCCCGTGCGAGCCGACTCCCACAGGGGCACCACCACGCGCCCGCCCGGGACGAGGGCGGGCGCCGCCGGGACCCGGGCCGGGCTGAGCACGCTCTCGTGCAGCCACTGGATGTCGGGCGAGGGCTCGAGTCCCAGCTCCTCCCGCAGGATGTGCCGGACCTTCCGATAGGCGTCCAGTGCCTCGGCGCGGCGTCCCGCCTGGTGCAGGGCGGCGATCAACTGCCCGTGGAACCACTCGTTGAGCGGGTAGTTGTGCACGAGCGTGCGCAGCTCGGGGACGAGCTCGCGCAGCCGTCCGAGCATCTGCATGGCCTCGATCCGCAGCTCCAGCGCCCTGATCCGCAGTTCCTCCAGATGAACGATCCGGCCGGCGAGAACATCGCCCGTCGGCACGTTGGAGAGCACCGGACCGCGCCACAGGTCGAGGGACATGCCGAAGGCGTCGGCCGCGTCTTCGTACCGGCCCGCCCGGAGCTCGTCCTTCCCCCGGCCGACCAGCCGTTCGAAGACCCTGATGTCGATCGCCGAGTCGTCGACCTGCATGGTGTACCCGCCGAACCGCGTGGTCAGCGAAGAGTGCTCGGCGTCCGCACGGGCGTCCTCCGTGAGCAGCCTGCGCGCGTGGTGCACGTAGGTCTGCACCGTGTTCAGCGCCGAGCGCGGCGGACTGTGCTGCCACAGTTCTTGGATGAAGGTGTCCGGCGTCACGAGATCGTTGGCATGGGTGAGGAGCACGGCCAGGACCTGGGAAACCTTGGGGGTTCCCACCGGACGGATCTCACCGTTGTCGGCGATGATCTGAAACGGTCCAATGAGGTTGAATCGCATGACGCACTCTCCTTCAAGGCGAACGTCTCGGGTGGTGCGGGAGCAGGTGGCTCGGCTGCCCCGCGGCGTGAAGGGGAAGGCGGGGCGGCCGGCCGACGGCCCGCCGGTGCGGACGGATCAGCCGGCCCTGAGCAGCCGCGGCCCCGTGGCCGTTCGGGGTGGCGCGTCAGACCCGAGGGTCGCCCGTATACAGGCGAGATGGGCCACCGAGGCCAGCGTGATGTGACGGTGCCAGCCCTGGAAGGACCGGCCGGCGAAGTCCCGTAACCCCACCCGCGCGGCCACCAGGCCGTCGTCGCGGTCCACGACCTCGGCGAGCCCGGTCAGCCGCAACACGTCGGCATGACGCATCCGGCCGTCCGCCAGCCACAACCGGGCCGCGGCCAGGTCGGATGCGGGCCACTGGGCCACCAGGAGTCGATGCCCGCCCGCCTCGCGGCCACCGTCCACCGACTCCGGCAGCGTGACCGGAATGGCCATCGACAGGTTCCGGCCGCCCGCCGAGAGCCGGGTGTGCGGCCGCCAGAGCCGGCGCATCGCGCTGACGAGCCATGACGCGGTGACGGGCAGACCGCTGTGGCCGGGCAGCACCAAGGGGTCCACCCGCAGCCGGATGCGCTGCTCGACGCGCTGGACCAACGGGATCCCGGCCCGCTCGAAGCGCCGTCCCATGCGCAGCGGATCGAGTCCCGGCGCGTCGAGCACCACCGGAAGGGGAGTCCTGGAGAGGGCGCGCGAGGCGCGCAGAGCGACGTCGCCCGCGTTCTCCTCCGGGCTCAGCGCCCGGACCGCCGGGATGCGGCCGTGGTCCTCCAACCACTCGTCCGACAGGGCGAGCTGCCAGTTCACCGGCACGCCCGCGGCCGGTGAGGCCAGCCAGGCGCCGAAGGACTGCTGCCCGGTGACGGTCCGTCCGAGCTGCGGCACGAAGTGCTCCGCCACGCCGACCGAGTGCCTGCCCGCCTTGGGCACGACCGTGGGGCGCACCACCCAGCCCCGGGGGCGGAGGAGTTCGTGCGCATGGCGGGCAAGGTCGCGGCGCACGGGTTCCCACTCCCAGGGGGACTCGCTGATGAAGTGGTGGACGCTCTGCTTGCGTGCCGCCGGCCCGCCCAACTGGTCCGCCACGTTGCGCAGGGTCTTGCGCCCGCGCGCGGTCAGCAGCCCGGTCACGTACTCGGCGGCCTTCAGCCGCAGGTCGTTCCTCGGCAGGGACTCGAACAGGTCGAGCGGCACCTCGGCGCGTGCCTCGTGGATCGTCGGACCGATCGAGGGCGAGTACATGTCCATGACTCCCTGCGCACCGTGGCTCTTGATTCCGGTCGTGGCGGGCCGAAGACAAAGCCCTGCCGAGCGAGAAGCCGCACGGCGAGCCACCCTCAAATGAAACCACATGCGCGGTTTGTTGTGCCACCGGGCGTATCCACGACGCACCAGGCCGTAGTCAGCCGGCCCGGCGCGGGTGACAAGACATCAGATCGGCGCGTTTCCCCTGCTCACACGCCTCACATGAGGGGCGCGAGCAGCAGACACCGACCACAAAACCCCACTCCGGTTACACCGTGCACACCGTGTACGGTGTAACCAATTTCGCCGACCGGAGGCCCTGATTTCTGCCGAGAAGCCCGACCGGTCCGCGTCCCGGCAGCGCCGGGACCGCGAACGTGACGAAGCGCGGACGGAGATCCTGAAGGCCGCCCGCGAGCTGGCCCGCACCGAGGGCTGGGACGCCGTGAGCATGCGCCGCCTGGCCGACCGGATCGGCTACTCCGCCAACTACGCCTATCGCTACTTCAAGAGCCGTGACGACATCCTGCTGGCCTGCGTCACGCACGGTTTCGTCCGACTCGCCGGCCTCATGCGCTCCGCCGTCACCTCGGTCCAGGCGACGGCGGCGGCCCACTTGGACTTCGCGCTCGACGAGCCGGACCTCTACCGACTGATGTACGGCCTGAAGGACATCCAGGTGTCGGGCGCCGCGGTCGGAGCCGCGATCGCGGACGCCCTGGGAACCCCGGACCCCGAAGACGACCGCATCACCCGCATCTGGGCCACCGTGCACGGCCTGGCCGCCCTCCACGCCATCCGCGAACCCCCAGCAGACCGCCCCCACCTGCACCGGCTCCTGAAGGCAAGCATCGACGACCTGCTCCGCACCCCCCACGGACCGACCGCACCATCACCCTGACCGCCGCCGCCCACAGCGGCCCGCGTCACTCCTTCGGACGTGGTGGATGACGGCCGTGGCTAGAGACGACCGCCTCCACGCCTTCGCCGACTCGATGGTCCCGGCCCCGACGCCACAGGCCCCGCAGCCCCGCGAGGCCCATCCCCGGCAGCCCCCAAACAACCTTTCTCGCCGGATCCTCCGACCGAGATCCAGGGGAGCCCCACCTCTCCTCCCGGCCGTCCGCACAGACTTCTCGGGGGGTAGCCGGGCCGGCCGCCGCGGTGCGCCGCCGTACCCTGCTCGAACACGTCCTTCGGGGCGTCGGGGAAGACCCGTAGCGATCAACACCTGGAGGGGCTGATGGATGTGAAGAGCGTGTGGCCGGAGCTGGTGGGGAAGCCGGCGGAGGAGGCTCGGGAGCGGATCCGTGCGGAGTTTCCGGAGACCGTGGTCCATGTGGTGCCTGAGGGCAGCATGGTGACGATGGACTTCAACGAGCAGCGGGTGAGGCTCTTCGTGAAGGACGGCAAGGTGGCCCGGGAACCCCGGCGTGGGTAGCCTCTGTGGGTCCACAGTCGGTTTTTAGAGGTACGCAGGACGTTCAGAGCGTCCGCGGTGGCCGCGCACCGCGGCGGAGGGGCCAGCGTGCCGTTCCCGTTGCCGGAGCGGGCCATCAGCGCACCCTCACGGGTCATCGCGAGCAGGTCGGGCCTCCCGTTGCGGGCGGTCTACGTCGATCACGGTCAGGTCCCGTTTACCTCCCCAGCCGACGCCGATCCGCGTGCGCGCGCCGAGAGGACGAACCGGCCGTTGTTCATGGCCACGCTCTGGATCCCCCCGATGGGTGACCGGTAGGCGTCCCGTGCCTGGACGACGCCGGCGGTGGCCTTCAGCACCCCGGTCGTGGGGTCGATGGGCCGGCGCACGAGCACGCACGTGCCGGAGTCCGTGCGCCAGATCCTGGTGGTGTCGAAGACGTCCGGCGAACTGCCGATGCTGGCGACGTAGAGGCGGGTGCCGGCCCAGGTGACTCCGTTGGCGTAGCCGTCGCGGATCGCGGTGTAATCGCCGCCGTCCGCGGTGAGGGCGACGAGCTGTGCGTTCCGGTAGTGCACGGCGGACGGGTTCGTGGCGTCGGCGACGCTGATCCGCTCGGTGCCGCCCGGCCCGTACCAGCTGGTCAGGACTGATTTGCGGCGTCCCCCGGTGCCGTGCGTGACCCCTCTGCCGTACGCGTTGAAGCTGATGGCGGCGGCCGTGAGCGTCCCGGTGTCCTCGACGCCTGCCCGGCCCCACACCCAGCGGGCGAAGTCGGAGCACCAGGCGGTCGGATGGTTGCACCCGTAGTACGGCGAGCAGTTGTTGCCCACCTGACTCAGGGCGATCGAGGCGACCGTGGGTGCGGTGTCGGACGCCGACCGAAGTGAATGAAGGCGTGAGAGGCCGCAGAGAAATTCGCGGAGAAACCCGCTGCGCCGCACAGCGACGGGTCCGAAAGCCGGTACGAGGGCTGCGAGCGGACGGTGAGTGACATGAAACTCCATGCCCGGCAGTGCGGGAAAGCCCGCTCCGGGTCAATGCATGGTCACGTCATTTCCGCGGAATCCCGGGTTGCCCGCTCCAGCTCCAGCTCCAGCCCCAGTCGTTGCCCGCGGCGACTCCGCCGCCGGCCACGAACGGTGCGCTCACCAAGGATGCGGCGGCGCTGGAAGAAACGAAGATCAAAGACTTCACGGCGTGCACTTCCTTCCCCACCCTGGATTGTTCTGTCTGCGCGGCCGCTCCGGCCTGCTGATAAATATCTTGTCCTGGACGGGAGTCCGCGACTAGAGAATTCAGCTGGCACGAAAGACGCCTGACACTTTCGTGTCAGGCGGCTTTCGGCTCGGGGGCGGTGGCGCTCAGAGCAGTCCCAGCTCCGCAGCGCGCCGGCCGAGCTGGAAGCGGCTGCCGGCTCCCAGCCTGTTCGCCAGATCGGTGATCATGCGCCGCTCGGTGCGGAGCGAGACGCCCAGCTTGCGGGCCGCGGCCTCGTCGGTCATGCCGTCCGCGAGCAGCTTGAGCAAGGTGGTCTCCTGTGCGGTCATCTCGGGGCCGCCACGGGCCGGCGCCTCGCCGAACGGGGTCGCGGCCGCCCACACCTGGTCGAACAACGCGCAGAACCCGGCCAGGGCCCCGGCCTCGTGGATCACGACCGCACCCGCCGAGGAATCCTGCGGATCGACCGGGACCAGGACCACCTCCCGGTCGATGATGTGCATGCGCAGCGGCAGCGAGGGCGCCGTACGGATCTGCGCGCCCGAGGCGACCAGCCACTGCGCGTACTCACGGCTCCCCGGGTCGTTGACCACGCTGTCCAGGTACACGGTCCTGAGCCCGACGCCCCGCTTCAGGGTCGCTTCCGCCAGTGGCTTGGCCGCCTCCCGGTTCGCGGCGGGCTGCGGTCCGCCCGGCGCGAAGGCCAGGGCCTCGCGCCGGGCCCGATAGGCGAGTTCTTCCAGCCGGGTGCGGATGGCCTCCAGGCCGACCAGCCGTTCGACCCCTCCGGAAGACTGTCCGACGCGCAGGACCGAGTAGTCGGCGAGCAGCCCCGCGACGGCTACCCGGCTCTGCTCGATCTCCTGCTGCTTGCGCGCGAGTTCGCTTTGATGGCGGGCGAGCAGGGCTTCCAGCGCCAATTCCGGCGGCACCGCACGCAGATGGTTCGGATCGTTCAGCGAAGGCCGTAGCAGAGCGAGGTCTGCCAGCCGGTCGAGCACCGCGTTCAACGCGGACCGCTCCCAGCCCAGGACCTCACCCATGCGATCGATCCCCATGGAAGGATTTTCCAGGATGAACCGATATATGACTTCAGTGTCCTCATCGAGCCCCAGCGGTCCTAACACTGCGAGTACCCCGCTCTCTCCACATGCGCCCCACACCCCTCCCGACATGTTTGCGCCAAGGCATGAATGTGTCGCGCGAAAATCCGACGTGCACGCCGCGGACTTCTGCATAGTTCGGGTGTGTATCTCGTCGAGTTCCTCCTGGCCAAACCCCCCATGGCGCCGCAGGCCCTTGAGGGCGCCTCCCTGGAGGCGCTGCGGTCCTTATGTCTGCCCCAGGACGGGGTGGAGCACATTCGCATCCATACGTCGCGTGCCGGCGCCCGGGGCGTCTTCTTCTGCCGCGCGCCGGACCTGGACCAGGCCGTCAGCCGCACGTACGCCGTCTGCCGACGCGCCCTCGAGCTGCGTCCCGAATTCCGTGGCTGGGAGATCACACGGGTCACCGGCGCGCTTTGAGCGCGCGCACGGTCCGTAGACGGTCCCGACAGCGCATGCGTCGACGAAGCCCGGCCGTCGCCCCCCTGACCAACATGAACAACACACTATGCCCCACACTCGAATTGGGACTTCTCGATTCCTGCTTCACCACGAGCTACCGCGACGGGCCCGGAAACACGGATGTCCACCGGGGTGCCCAGGCCGTCGACGGAGACGGTGACCATCGCGTCGTGCCCGTGGAAGGTGACGTGGTGACGGTGCCCTGGGCGGCCGCCGCGTCGAACGCCAGGACGATGCGCTACTGCCGGCCGCCGCCAGGCAACCGACCACGCTCCGTCCGGCCCCCACCCGCGCCACTCGCGACACCGCGGGTGGGTCGCCGTTGATGCTGGTCAGGGGCGGTTGTGCTCCTGGTGGTGACATTCAGGTGCGGTGTCTACGGGGTGTTGCCGGCGTCAGTGGTCGTGGCTGTGGTCGTGGGTGTGGTCGTGGGTGTGCCCGGTCTCTCCACCCCGTACCAGGGGCGAAGCCGCAGGTGTTACTGAAGAAGAGCATGCGTATCTCGCCTCACCACCCGCTCTCTCGCGATCGCCGTCGGTGCTATGACCTGTCTGGCCGTTCTGCCCGGTGCTGCCTCGGCTGATGACATCGATGCCCCTTACGCCCGCGCCGCCGCGAAGGTTTCGATCGACGCCAGGCTCCTGCACGCCAAGAATGTGGAGGCGGTCACCTTGGGGACTGGCAGCGCAGGTGTCTACTGTGTGAGGGTCTCGTCCGCGGCTGTCCCCGACCTGTCCACGGCAGCGGTCGTCGCGTCGCTCGGAACGCGCGGACAGATCTCGACGATCGACGCGCCCCACGCGTTCTGCAACAACGCGGCCAACACGGTCACCGTCCTTACCCACAATGACCAGGGCATCTTTGCGGACAAGGCGTTCACCCTGGCCGTCCTGTAGCGCGACCCGTTGGTACACGGCGGGCCCGTTCCTCGATCAGGAACGGGCCCGTTGCCGTCCGCGGCCAACGTGGTGGAGAAACTTGCCGGCGTCCCCGACCTCGGCCAAGCGCAGACCAGCCTGGCGATCAGTTTTGGTGCCGGTCGGGTTGGCGTGGCGGACGGGCTCCGGTTCGGCCGGGGATCAGGGTGCGGTCGGCGTCAGTTTCAGGGCGCCGGCAAACGAAGTGACGGCCGGGGCCGGCGTGGTGCTTTTCGTAAAGCGGTCCGGGCTTCCGGTCGGGGTGGAAGCCCGGGTGTGTCACACCCCTGTTCCTGGGGGCGGTTCGTGCCCGGAAAGACTGTTCATGAAATCTCTCGTCGGTAAGTACGAGCTCCTGTCTGACCCCAGCGACAAGGCCTATGACGGCTTCCTTCAGGCGGCAGGGGTCAGTGATGCCCACCGTGAGGCGTGAAGCATGGTTGTGCCTTCGGAGATCGCCAGGGTGGGTGACCAGTGGCGTATGCGGACGCTGTCCGACGTGGGCAACGAGGAGGCCCTGTTCAGTCCCGGGGTCGGGACTGAGACCCCGGTTCTTTGGGGTGGACACGGTGTTCACCGTGGAGGGCAGTAGCAAGCTCGTCGAGACGTTCATGGCGTCCGGCGAGGAGATCCGGATCGTGTCTGAGTTCGCTGTCGAGGGGATGACCAGTACTCACTCCAGCCAGGGCAGGACCGCTGTCCGGAAGTACAAGAGGGTCGCCTGACCGGTGAGCGGCTGTCTTCAGGCGGGGTGGGGAATGTTGGCTGGCGCGACATTCTGCGGGTGGTCGCGTCACGTGTGGTCAGTGCTCGGCGTCGCTGAACTGTCCAGCGAAACCTGCGACGCCGCGGGTGATTGTCACTGGGGCGCTGCGGTAGTTGTCACCGCGGGCGGGTAGTCGTTGTTGCTGGTCAGGGGAGGGTGTGTTCCTGGTGGTGACATTTTGATGCGGTGTGTTCGGTGTCATCGGTGTGCGTTGTCGCTGGACAACGGGGTGCGGTGTCTATGGGGTGTTGCCGGCGTCAGTGGTCGTGGGCGGCTGGTGTTGTCCGGTCTCAGAACCCGGCCATCGACTTGTCGAGTACCCCGCCTGTCGCGCCGTAGAGGCTGCACTTTGCGGTGTGTCCGGATCTTCTTCGGAGTGTGAAGCCGAGGAGGAAGAAGGCGAGGAAGAGCCCTCCTTCGACCGCGGCGACGACTGGGTTGTAGATGAAGTACACGAAGGCGGTGATTCCCGTCCAGACCGCGATGGGCAGCATGGATCCCCGGAGAACCGTTCCGAAGCTGACGGGCGCCAATCCGTCGGGCAGCACCCGTTCGTTCCACAGTTCGATGTGGTGGCGCGTCACGCAGTGCTCGTCAGTCATGCCCTGATCAGATCACTCCCGCGCTGATCGGAGTGGTGGTCAGTCAGAAACCGGGCTGGCAGGGGTGCGTGAGCTGGGCCTGCGCGTGCTGCTTATACCGCAGGCCACCGGTCGTTGTCTCCCGTTCGCGGCTTTTAGTCTTGTGGCCCGTTTTCTGGCGGTGTCATGGGGATGAGCCGTTTTGTTGGCCGGAGTCGGGCCGGGGTGGTGGTGTGTGGTGGCTGTGCTGCCGGAAGACGATGTGCCGGTGGGCGGGATACTTCCGTCCGGGTCGGGGCGTGAGGGCGCGGTTGCCCGTCTGATGGCGTTGGATGCCCGGGGCGGGTTGACGTCGGCTCATGTGCGTTTGGTGGCGTCGGGGCTCGGTGTTTCGGTCCGTACGGTGCGCCGTTGGGTTGAGGCGGCCCGTAGGGAGGGCCGGACGGGGCCTTTGCCGCGTCCGCATTTCACGGTCACCCCGCGCGTGCGGGGGTTGTTGGCTTTGTGGGGCGGGAACGCGGCTGCCGTGCACCGCGAGCTTCTGACCCAGGCCCGCCAGGCCGGGGATGAGCAGCAGGTGCCGTCGCTGGCAACGCTGCAGCGTGCGATCGTGCGGGATCTGTCGGCGGGGGAGCGGGCGGGGTTGAAGGGTGGTGAGGCTGCCAGGCGTCGGTATGACGTGTACGGCAAGCGCCCGCGGACTCATCGCAATGCCTGCTGGGAGGGGGACCACAAGAGGGTCCCGGTACGCGTGGATCTCGAAGGCTCCGCGGTGTGTCCGTGGGTGACGTGGTTCATCGATGTCGCGACGAAGGCGATCGTCGGAGTAGCGGTCACCCCGCACCAGCCGGCCCGGGACGCGGTCCTGGCCGCGCTGCGCACGGGCATCAGCAGGCAGGATCCGTACGGCCCGTTCGGTGGCCTGCCCGGGGTGGTGCGGGTGGACCGGGGCAAGGAGTTCTTGTGCCGGACGGTGGAGCGTGCTCTGGGTGCTTTCGCGGTCCCCGTGGATGATCTGCCGGCGTACAAGCCGTACCGCAAGGGCACCATCGAGGCCCTCAACGGTGCGGTCGAGGAGATGCTGCTGGTCTCGCTGCCGGGCTATACGCATCGGGCCCGCCCCGCGGAGGCGTACCGGCCGGATGCGGTGGAGGATCTGCTCTCGTACCCGGACTTCGTGAAGATCCTGTTGGACTGGGTGGCGTGGTGGAACACCGAGCACCACCCTGCGGGTCTTGCGGACGGGATGACGCCGTTGGCGGCCTGGGAGGCGGATTCGGCACCGGTCGAGGACGTCGCGGAGGAGCGGCTGGCGTTTTTCGCGATGGAGGACGACGGCCGGGTCCGGAAGATCACGACGAAGGGGATCAGCTGGCGTCGTCGTGCCTATATCGGGCCGTGGATGGCCGGGCACGTCGGCATGCGGGTGCGGTTGCGGTATCTGCCGCACTACGACGGGCGGATCGAGGTGTTCTCCATCGAGGAGTGGGGCCGGCACCTGGGCAGCGCGTATTTGGCCCAGGCGGCGACGGTGGAGCAGCGTCGTGCGCTGAGTTCGGTCAGGGAGAAGAAGGCCCGCGCGTTGAAGGCGGATCTGAAGGCGGCGGAGAAGCTGCGCAAGACCCGCTACGCCGCTACGACCACGGCTGCTGCGCCCCGTCCGCGGCGCACGGTCACCTCCTCTCAGGCGGAGGCGGAGATCGCCCGGGCCAGGGGCGTGGATTTGGCGGCCCGGGCGCTGCCGGACTTGATCCCGCCCCGCGAGCCTCCGGCCTCCTGGGCTCGCCCGGTTGTCCGTCCTCGAAGGGCCCAGACAGACGCCGGGCAGGCGGCTGATGGCGGGCTGCCTGGAGTGGGCGATGTACGTGACGACAGCGGGGAGCGTTGAGTGATGGTGACTGCTGAGCGGCAGGGCCGGCTGCCTCGTGAGCGGGAGGACCACTTCATGCGTCTGCCGGGCGCCCAGGTCGTCTCCACGCGCGCGCTGCTGATGGCGCGGGAGAACATCCGGGCCGCGATCGAGGCCAGGGCCATGATCTGCATCTACGGGCAGGCGGGCCGGGGCAAGTCGTTGGCGGTGAATACCTCGCTGCGTGAGCTCGCGCCGAAGCTGACGCGCCGGATCCAGTTCCGCTCTCGCCCCTCGACCCGCGACTTGCGCCACGAGCTGTTCCACGCGCTGGGCCTGCAGGGCCGTCCGCCGGGGCATCCGATCGAGTTCGACCGGATGCTGCGTGGTGCTTTGGAGGCGACGCATGTTCTGGTCTGTGATGAGGCGCAGTGGCTGTCGAAGATGTGTTTCGAGTATCTGCGCTATTTGTGGGATGACATCGGCTCGGACCTGACGATCGTGTTCACGGGCGGGGACGGCTGTTTCGAGATGCTGCAGAGCGAGCCGATGTTGGAGTCCCGCGTGTACGCGTGGCAGGAGATCGAGCCCATGCCGCTGGAGGAGGTCCTCACCGTCATTCCGGCGTTCCACCCCGTGTGGGCGGACGCGGACCCGGATTTGATCGCGATGTGCGATGACGAGGCCGCGCACGGCAATTTCCGGGCCTGGGCGAAGATCACCCATCACCTGACCGCAGGGATGAAGGAGTCCGGACGGATCCTGGACGAGGATCTGCTGCGCTGGTCCTACAGCAAACTGCGCCAGCGCCCGCTGGAGCCCTGAAGTGCTGGACTGCCCGAATCCGCCGCCGGTCACGGTGGTTGTGGACCCGTACGACGACGTGGTCCACACCCGGGCGGCACTGGCCTCCCACGCCCCGCAGCACGGGCGCCTCACCGTTCATCCGACCCCGGGCGCCGACGCCGCGATCGCGCTCGCCTACGACATCCTCGCCGCCTTGGGCAAACCGGTCCCCGTGGCCGGCTACCGCCACCTCGACCCGGCCCCGGTCTGGTCGATCGCCGCCGCCTGGATCCTGGCCACCCCCATCACCCACCTCACCCTGCTGCGCGCCCACCTGCTCACCCCGCACCGCTTCAAGGGCCTTCTCGCCCTGCGTCGGCGCACCGGAGTCCGCTTGGTTCTGGTCTGCCACCACCGGTCCATGCGGGCATTCCTGGAACGTGAACTGAGGCAGGTGGACCACCGCGTCGCCGAGGCCTCCGCTTTGCTGCCCGAGGCCGAACCGGCCATCCTTGAGCGCCAGGCATCCCAAGCGGCGCGGCCGTTGGCTAACCGCTGGATCAGCCTGTCTGCCCTGACCACCCTCAGGGCCCTCGATGACTCGACCGGGCTGTGCCGGTGCGCCGCGCCTCTGGCGGCGGACCGGGACTTTTTCCCGCCGGTCATGCCGCCGGTCACCGAGGCGGAGGTGGCGTGGCGCCTTCACCGTGCGACGGCGCACCCCTACCTGGCGGCTCAGCTCGCGACGGCGGCGTTCACCGCGGCTTCCACCACCCAGCTCGCCACCGCACACGTCCGCGACTTGGCCCTGGACGGCACGACCATCACCCTGCACGACCACGGGCTGCGCGGGGGCTGTATGACCCACCCCGTTCCCGACTGGGCCTGCCCACTGCTGAGGGCGGCCGCTCTCCTCTGGAAGATCGGGTCCAACACCAGCGGTCGACTCTTCAGAGACCCGCTGGGAAGCGAGGGGCTGCCGTCCCTGACGGCCTTCGCCGAAGGCTGCAAGCTCCGCCCACCCCAACCGCCGAGTCCCAAGCAGCGCCGGAGCCGGCGAGCGGCAGCACCGAACCCGAAGGAGCCGGTGAAGACCATCTGGCCTGTGTGTACCGCTCATTACGGGCTCGCGTGGGTAAGGGATGAACCCGATCTGATGCAGGGCTGTCCGCACCCGCCTCCCCACACGCGTAAGACCATCGAGAGGCGGAAGAGGGGGTGGCTGCCGCCGGACTACGGACTGCGCGAGCTTCGCCACCTGCGCTGAGAGCGAGCGACTGCAGTTTGTTGTCACTGGGGGAGTCGTCTGATGCCCGAGGTCGTGGAGTGTTGTTCGTGCTGGTGACGGGCTCGATGTGGCGGGGACGGTGACAGGTCGTTGCGGCTTTGACGGTGACAAGCGATGACGTTCCGGCCGGACAGGGCACGGCGGAGCCCCAACTGCGCAGTTTCATTGGTCCGCGACAAGCGAGGAGGGTTCCTGAGATTCGGATGGGAGCCTGTTCTCCAAAGTCCATCCGGGCTCCAGAATGAAGCACTTTGTTGAGGCTGGCATGATCGGGTGATGCTGCGTGTTGTTGAGTTCTTTGTGGCTCCGGACGACGGGGCTTCCGCTGTTGTAGGGCCAAGGCGTCGTGGTCATGGGTTTCCGGCGTTCGGGTGTGCGGATTTCTTTCCTGATGATGCGGTGGCGGACTGGGAGGTTCTCCTCGTCGGGGGTGTGGCTTCGGACCTGCGTGTTGTTGTGCCGATGAAGAACGACGGGTTCATGGTGTTCGAGGTCCCTGGGAGCCTGTGTTCGGCGCTGGCGGCGGCGAGGAGGGGGCGGCTTGTTGAGGTTGCGGCTGAGTGGGTCGAGCTTGCCGAGGCGAAGGACGGTGCCCCAGCAGAGATGGCGGTTGAGATCCTCACTGAGGTAGCCGGTCTGGCTCGTACAGCAGAAGACCTGGGCCAGCCCCTGTACTGCTGGTACTTCGCGCCCTGAGCCAGACACTCCCCGTCGAGGCCATCCACCTACGAACAGACTGCTGCCAGCCGGGCCCGCGGAGCGGGCCTTGGTCCTGGAGGCGGAGCCGGAAGGTTGTGGTGGGAGCGGAGCGGACACCCGAGCAGGCCCGCAGAGTGGGGTTCTGGGAGACTGGGTGCACGGCGCCTCCGGTATGTCGGTTGGGTCAAGAAGCGGTGTGGGTGCCAGCCGCACGCGTGGCATGCGTTCGGTGCCTTCGCGAACCCGCCGGACTTCGTGTGGGCCCCAGGCCGGGCGACCACCCTGTTCAACTCGTAGGCGCCCCAGCGATTGTTTCCCCTGGTGAGCCTGTGCAGCGGGCTTGCTCTGGTGTGCGCAGCGGGACTAGTGGGTGGCCTGTAGCGTCGAGTGAGGCCTGAAGCGATGACCACCTTGGAGGGGCTGATGGATGTGAAGGGTGAGTGGCCGGAGCTGATGGGGAAGCCGGCAGAGGAGGCTCGGGAGCAGATTGGTGCGGAGTTTCCGGAGATCGCGATCCATGTAGTGCCCGAGGGCAGCATGGTGACGATGGACTTCAACGAGCAGCGGGTGAGGCTCTTCGTGAAGGACGGCAAGGTGGTCCGGGAGCCCAGGCGGGGGTAGTGGCTGCTGCCAGCCCGGCCTGCGGAGCAGGCCTGGTCCTGGAGGCGGAGCCGGAAGGACTCTGGGTGGGGGAGCGGAGCGAAGCCGCCCAACGGGCCGTAGGCCCGGACCCCGTGAAACGGGGTCACCTCCCGCGCGGAGCGCGGGAGCCGTTTGGGGCCTGCGGAGCAGGCCCCGCTCTGGTGGAGCGCAGCGGAACCAGAGCCAGTCCGGAGCGAAGCGCAGGACTCCCGGCCGAAGGCCGGCCATGGCTCGGAGCGAAGCGGAG
>NZ_JBIWAE010000040.1:0-51190 GCF_044759865.1 Streptomyces sp. NPDC099050
TCTTGGTCGAGAACCCATCTACCAGGAGCTTCGTCGTTCCGTACAGCCCACACCGACCAACACCACAGCCCCACCGTCAGGTTGAAAAAGGCTCACTTCCTGCTCCAGGATCCGCCCCGGCTGCTCGCCGCGAACTTCGTTGCCATGGAGGACGGCTACCAGATGGAGGTCCTCGCGGGACGGCGCACGCGCACCGAGGTGATCGCCGCCCTGCGCTCGTACGCCCGGGCGGTCACGGGGCACGGACTGAGCGACGGAGAGCGGGCGGACCCCATCTGACCTTGGGGCGGCCGGACTTACGACCGCCCGGACTGACGGCCGAAGCGGACGCGGCGTCGGCCCGGACGCACCGCCGGCCCGCCTCGTGACGAGGCGGGCCGGCGGCAATCGGGTGGGTGCGGACTCCCGTGGGTGGGGGAGGGAGGCCGCGGGGCGGTGTCGGCGTCAGGGGCAGGTGGCCAGGAGGACGGAGATGACCGTGCAGCTCGCGGTCGCGCTGTCGTTGAGCGGGTTGAGGTCGGTCGGCGAGGACGCCGTACGGGTGGCGGAGACCGAGACGCGCCCCAGTGAGAGCAGGCCCAGCGGTACCCGGAACGTCTTGGTGGCGGCGGCCCCGTTGGCGATGGTCCCGTAGGCGCAGGTGACGGTGGATCCGGAAGCCGTGCATCCCGGGGACAGGGTGTTGGCGGACGCGCCCGGCGGCAGGCTCGCGCTGACCGTGGCCGAAGTGGCCGTACCGGGACCGGTGTTGCGGGTGGTGAGGGTGTAGGTGAGGTAGGGGACCAGCAGGCCGAGGCCGGGCTGTGCGGCCAGGTCCACATCGATGTCGGCGGGCGGCAGCTGGTAGGTGTACCGGCCCGCGCCGGTCACGGCGCTGGTGCCGCCGGGCGTGGTGACCTGGACGTCCACGGAGCCGGCCGCGCGGGCGGGCGCGGTGGCGGTGCAGCTCGTGGCGGTGCAGGAGAGGCCGGTGCCCGGGTTGCCGGGGCCGAAGTCGATCGCGGTGGCGCCGTCCAGGCCGGTGCCGGTGACGGTGACGACCGTACCGCCGGCCGTCGTGCCGGTGGACGGGCTGAGGGAGGTCACCACGGGGGCGGGGACGTAGGTGTACCGGCCGCCGGGCGACGGGGCGCTGGTGCCGCCGGGGGTGGTGGCCTGGACGTCCACGGCGCCCGAACCGGCCGGAGCGGTGGCGGTGCAGGAGGTCGCCGCGCACGTGACGTCGGTGGCCGGGTTGCCCGCGCCGAAGGTGAGGACGGCGCCGGTCAGGTTGGTGCCGGTGACCGTCACGGCCGTACCGCCGGCCGTGGGTCCGGCGGCCGGGCCGACGGACGTGACCGTGGGCGGCAGGGTGAAGGCGAACACGATGCGCCCGTCACCGGAGTTGGCCCCCTCGGTCAGGGTGACGGAGGAGTCGGGAACCGTCCCGGAGACCAGGCTGGACCCTCCGCCTCCGCCTCCCCCGCCCCCACCGGTGGAGCCGTATCTGCCGCCGGCGCCGCCGCGGCCTCCACCGCCGTACCCGGCGCCGCCCCGACCGCCGGCGCCCGTCGGGCTGAACACGCCCTGGGCGGCGGAGCCGCCCGCGCCGTTCGGGTAGGCGCCCGGGGAGCCGTTCGGGCCCTCGTTGTCCGCGCCGGGCCCTCCGGTCCCGGCGGCCCCGCCGGCCGTGTCGCTGCCCGGGCCGCCGCCCGTACCGCCCTCGGCGTCGGGGACCAGGCCGTTGCCGTGGGCTCCCGCGCTGCCGCTGTCACCGCCGGCAGCGCCCCGGAAGGCGGGCGATCCGATGCCCGCTCCGCCCGCCCCGCCGCCCGAACCGGCCGTCAGCAGAGGCGCGTTGGCCGCCGTGGTCACCGCGACGAGGGCGCCGCCGGATCCCGGCACGCCGAACTGCGCGCTCGGAGCGCCGTTGGCACCGCGCCGGCCGACCGTCACGTTGAAGGTCTGCCCGGGCGTGGCGGGAACGGTCGCGACGAGGTGCGCGCCCTTGCCGCCCGCGGTGCCGTCGGCGGCGTTCCCGCCTCCGGCGCCGTCCAGGGTCACCACACCGCTCACGACGCCGTCGGGCACCGTGACGCTTCCGGAACCCCCCGCGGAGCAGGTGATCGTGGTCGTGGCACCCACCAGGACCGGAGCGGCGCACACCCCCTCGGCCGAAGCCGGGGGCGCCAGAACCGTCAGGCCGCCCGCGGCCAGTGCCGAGGACGCGGCCACCGCCAGCAGGCGGCGCCGCCACTGGGTGCGCGGACCGTGTAACACAGCAGTCGAAGACATCGAAGTCTCCCCCTCTCGCCTCCGCCCGGCAGCGGCCGGAGTCGCATACTCCCGGGAAGCCGCGGCCGGGCGCTGCCGTACGACGAACCGGAACGCGGTCCCGTCCGGCGGTGCCGCCCGTTCGCCGGTATTCCAGGGCGCGTTGGAAGGACGACGCCCAGTGATACCGGCGGAAGCATCGCAGCGGCCGGGGCGCCGCGGGCACCAAATGCCGGATCGTCCCGCCAAACCGTTGGAAACCCCGAAATCGGCCACCGAAGTCGTACGGATGTCCGACAAGATGGTGGGTTGCCGTGGTGTGGGCCCGGTCTCTCGGGCTGTCGTGCGGTCGTGCCGGCGGGCTGTCGTCAGCCGGCGGGATCCACGAGGTGGGGGCCGTTGTTGCGGACGCTGTTGACGGCGGTGGAGACCGGGGTCACCGCGAGCCGCCCGCCGGCGGGGGTGTGGAGCAGGGCGCGGAGATCCGTCGTGTCCTCGTGGGAGGGGTCGAGCCAGGCCTCGTAGTCACCGGGATCGAGGGCGAGCGGCATCCGGGGATGGATGCGGCCGGCCGCGTCGGTGGCCTCGGTGGTGATGATCGTGGCCGTGGTGAGCCAGGCGGCCGGATCGTCCCGGTCCTCGACGGCGGGGTCGCGCCAGAACTCGTACAGACCGGCCATGGCCATGACGGAGCCGGTCTCGGGGCGGATGAAATAGGGCTGCTTGTAGGCCTTGGCCGACCCGGTGGCGGGTACGGCGACCCACTCGAAGAACCCGTCCGCGGGCAGCAGGCAGCGGCGTTTTGCCAGGGCCTTGCGGTAGGCCGGCTTCTCGTGGACGGTCTCCACCCGCGCGTTGATCATCCGCGCTCCCACGGCGGGATCCTTGGCCCAGGACGGCACCAGCCCCCACCGCACCGGACGCAGCTGCCGCCCGAGCTCCCCGGTGTCCCGGTCGGCGCGCTCCAGCACCGCCCACACCTCGTCGGTGGGCGCGACGTTCCACGAGGGCCCGAGCTCCCGTCCGGGTTCGAGCCGGGCATCGAAGAGTCCCGAGAGGTCTTCCGGCGCGCGGGAGGAGGCGTATCGACCACACATGCCTCCACTGTCCCACCCTTCCCGTCCGGGCGGGGTGGAGCTCGCCGGACGGAGTCCCCCGACGGGTCGGCCGACCTCAGCCCCTCGACCACGGACTTCGCGGAGTACGCCGACGTGCCCTCCCGGCTGAGGCGACAGCCGGGAGGGCGGAGGCGTGCGCTCAGGCCGGCCGGGCCCGCGTGGAGACCGTCACCCGGTCGACCCGCATCGGGTGGCCCGGTTCGGTGGCTGGGCCCGGGGTCTTGCCGTCGGCCAGGGGGAGGTTGCCGCCGATGGCCACGTTGAGGATCAGGAAGAGGCCGTGGTCCACCGCCCGCTTCCAGGTGTCCGGGTCCATCCGGGAGGCGGCCACCCGGTGGTGCACGCGGCCGTCGAGGTACCAGCGCACCTCCTCGGCGCCCGCGGAGAGATCGACCTCGACGGCGTACGTGTGGAAGCCCGTACGGCAGTCCCCGCACGGCTGCGGGCCCGAGCTCAGGCCCGCCGGTTCCCGGCACGGGCCGCCTTCCAGGGTTCCGCAGTGCATGGTGGCGAAGACGCTGTCCCGGCCGTTGACCGATTCCATGATGTCGAGCTCCCCGACGCCCGGCCAGCCCGTGTACCCGTCGCGCAGCGGCGCCCCGAGGGTCCAGAACGCCGGCCAGTAGCCCGCCGCCCCGGCTCCGGTCACCGCGGGCAGGGCGATCGCGGCCTCGATCCGCAGGGTCCCGCCGGCCGGGGGCGCGAAGTCGGAGCGCCGGGTCTCGATGCGGCCCGACTTCCACGCGCCGTCGGTGCGGGTGGGGACGATCTCCAGCGCGCCCTTGCCGTCGAGGCGGACGTTGTCGGTCGAGTCGGTCATCGTCTCGATCTCACCCGTGCCCCACTGGGCCGCGGGGCAGCCCGGGTAGCACGTGCCGGTGTCGTGCAGCCAGTTCGCGGAGGACGGCGGGCTGCCCGCGGGGCCGTCGAACTCCTCCCGGAAGACCTCGGTCCACCCCGCCGGCCGGGCCTCCCCGGGTGTGGTGGCGGACGCGCCCACGGCGGGCAGCGCCCCGGAATCCGTGAGCAGCCGTTCGAGCCGGGGGGTCAGGACGACGACCGCCGCGTTGGTGAGGTGGGCGTCGTCCCGGTAGAGCATGATGCGGTCCAGCACGGCCGGGCAGGTCGGCCCGTCACCCGGGCACAGCACCGGGTTCACGCTCACGGCGCGTACGCCGGGCAGGGCGCCGGCGGCGATCCGCAGGGCCAGCGGGTCGGGCCGGCGCGAGCCCGTACGGTCGAACGCGCAGGCGGCGGGGTCCTCGGGGCTGCCGGACACGCATGCGGGGACGTCCGTACCGGGCACGGGGGTGTCCTCGATGTAGACGATCGGCGCACCGATCGCCCGCAGGGGTTCGAGGGTCTTCTCCCAGGCCTCGGCGAGCAACCCGGAATCGGCGGTGTAGCGGTTGAGCGAGGAGATCACGATGAGCCGCGGCTTCGGCTGCCGCCGCAGCCGCTCCAGGGCGTCGGCCCGCCACGTGTCGCACTCCCGGTAGGCGCGGCCGAGCTGGGGACTGTCCACCGCCAGCTGCGGCAGGGGGCAGCCCTGCTTCACCAACTCCTGGAGGGCCCAGCCCCGTTGTGCGGCCATGGCGAGCGTCGCCGAGAACCACTGTCCGGCGTGCGAATCGCCGAGCAGCACGATCCGGTCCGGGCTGTCCACCGCGCCGAACAGGCAGTCCGGGCTGCGGGTCACGGCCGGGGCGACCTCGCAGGCCCCGTCCGGCGGGAAGTCGGCCCGCGCCTGCGCCGGGCCGGGCACGACCGGTCCCGCCTGCGGCGGCGCGGAGCCCGTACGGGCGAGCAGGTGCGGGCCGGAGGCGGCGCCCGGGGGCAGACCGGCCGGCTGGACGGGCGTCGCCGGACCCAGCAGGTTCAGCGTGGTCGTTCCCACCACGAGCGCGAGGACCAACGGCAGGACCACGGCCGTGATGCCCACCGACAGTCCGCGGCGCGGGAGTTCGGAGACGGTGCGGCTGCGGCGCAGCGGCTGCTCGACCCAGCGCATGGTGGCGTAGGCGGGCAGTGCGGCGGCCAGCGTGAGTGCCGCCTTCACCGGCCAGTCCTGGGGGCCGAAGCGGGCCTCGGCCAGGACCAGCACCGGCCAGTGCCACAGGTACAGGGTGTAGGAGAGCCGCCCCACCGCCCGGGGCGCCCGCCCCGCGAGGAACCGGCCGATCCCGTAGCTGCCCGGTGCGCTGCGCTCGCCCCGGCCGGGTATCGCGGCGAGGATCACGGCCGCCGCCCCCAGGGTCGGAACCAGGGCGGGGAAGCCGGGGTACGGCGTGGACGCGTCGTACGCGAGCGCGCTCCAGACGATCGCCGCGCCCCCGGCCCAGCCGCACAGCAGCCGCAGCGGGCGCGGGCCGCGCATGAGGTGCCAGGGCAACAGGGCCACCAGCGCACCGACCCCGAACTGCCAGACCCGCGAGGGCGTGGCGAGGTACGCGAGCGAAGGGGAGTGGTCCGTCCAGCGCAGCGACAGCGCGAACGACGCGAGCACCAGCGGTACGGCGGCCAGCGCGACGGTGGAGCGCACGGCGCGGCCACGGCGTACGGCCCGGGCCGCGCCGAGCACGATCAGGGCGAGCAGCGGCGCCCAGAGGAGGTAGAACTGCTCCTCGACGGCGAGGGACCAGAAGTGCAGCAGCGGGCTCTGCTCGTGCCCGGCGGCGAGGTAGTCGGTCCGCTGGGCGACGAACCGCCAGTTGGCGACGGAGAGCGCCGCCGCGACCACGTCGTGCTCCAGGTCGGCGCGGCGCAGCGGCACGGTCAGCCAGGCCCCGGCCAGTGCCACCGCGGCGAGGACGACGGCGGCGGACGGCAGGAGCCGCCGGGCCCGCCGGGAGAAGAAGTCCAGGAGCCCGATCCGGCCGGTGGTGATCGCCTCGCGGACGAGCAGGCCGGTGATCAGGTAGCCGGACACCACGAAGAAGACGTCCACGCCGACGAATCCGCCCGCGAGCCCCGGAACCCCGGCGTGGAAGGCGAGGACCGCGAGGACGGCGACGGCGCGCAGCCCCTCGATGTCGGGCCGGAACGCGGAGCGGTGCGGACTGGGTCCGGACTCGCCCCCGGATCGTGCGGCCGGCGCGCACGGGGCGGCGGCCGACGGGGTGGGTTCGGGGGGTGGCACGGGAACGGGCGGGGAGGAGGGGGCGGGGGAGTGCATGGTGTTCGTGGAGCCTTTCAACTCAGCCAGGGAAGCATGGGGTTGACCCACCCGGATGCCAGCAGGCCGGTGAGCAGGAGCACCGCCGAGGCGGCGAGGGTCTCGGGCCAGCGGCGCGGCAGCACGCCGCTGGGGGAGTGGCCGCCGAAGGCCCGTACGAGGCTGCGGCGACGGCCGCCGCGCGGATCCGGTCCGGGCCCCGCCGGGGCGTCCCCGGCGACGGGGTCCCCGGCGGATTTCCCGGAGGCCGCCGCCGGCCGCAGCTCGGCGATCAGGTCCCGGACCAGCGGCCCGTTGATCTGGCACTGCACCAGGAAGTAGAGGAGCAGCCCCCAGTTGGGCTCCCAGCCGTTGCGGGCCACGGCCAGTGCCAGGCCCGCCGCGGCCGCGCCGTTGGAGAGGACCAGCCAGAGCAGCGAGACGCCCACCACCCGGCGGGCCATCCCGCCGGAACGGGCGGGGCCCCGGGTGCCGGTGGGCACCCAGTCGGCACTGCGGCCGCGCAGCGTGTGCAGGAAGGCGGTGGCGGCCGCGACGCTCGTCAGGACGTTCGCCCGGATCACCTCCACCCGCCAGCGGGTCCTGCTGATCCGCGGCAGCAGCACGTGCCAGAGCCACAGCGGGGCGAGCAGGGGCAGGACGTGCCAGGGGCGGATGTCGTCGGGGTACCAGAACATCATCACCAGGGGCGGCAGCGGCGCCGCGAAGGTGTTCACGGCGGCGGCCAGATAGCCGACGACGCCCTCGTAGAAGCACAGGCGCATCCGCCAGGGCGCGCCCATCCTCCGCAGGACGGGCGAGGTGAGCAGGTGGAGGTTGCCCATCGCCCACCGGTACTGCTGGTTGACGAAGGAGGTGACCTCGTCGGGGGAGGTGCCCTTGGCGACCAGCACCGGCACGTACAGGGTGCGGAAGCCCCGCGCGTGCAGGGCGAGGCCGGTGTACAGGTCCTCGCTGTGGTCGAGGCGGGCGAAGCCGCCGGCCAGGTCGATGGCGGCGCGCCGGTAGACGGCGTTGCTGCCGCAGCAGATGGCGGCGTCGCTCGCGTCCCGGGACGGCTGGATCCAGCGGAAGAACCACTCCTGGGCGGAGCCCGCGGCGCGCTGGATCCACCCCATGGACCCGTCGGTGTCGAAGCACTGCGGGCTCTGCACGATCCCGACGGCCGGGTCGGCCAGATAGGGCACGAGATGGCGCAGGAAGTCCGGGCGGGGTGCGAAGTCGGCGTCGAGGATGGCGATGAACTCGGCGCTGCTCAGGGTCAGCGCGTGATTGAGGTTCCCGGCCTTCTTCAGGTGGCCGCGGTCGGGCCGTACCACGTACTCGTACCCGTACGAGGCCGCCAGCGCGGCGACTTCGGGCCGGTCGGCGTCGTCCAGGACCCAAGTGGTCAGCGCGCCCGGCCAGTCGACGGACGCGACCGCGCGGTAGGCGTTGTCCAGGACGGGGAGCGGCTCGCCGCAGGTCGGCAAGTACAGGTCCACGCCCGGCAGTCGGGCGGGCTGCCAGGCACGTACGAGCACCTCGTGCGAGGGCCGGGTGAGCCTGCGCTGGCGCAGGCTGTTCACGGAGGAGAGGACGAGGGCGGCGAGGTTGAGCCCGAGGACGGCGAGGAAGGCCCACAGGGCCGGAGTGCGCAGCGCGAAGGTGAACATGGTCGCCGCGGTGAAGACGAAGGCGAGGCTCGTGCTGATGAGGACCCAGCGTCGTTGCGGGCCGAAGTACCAGTAGAGCTCCTCGTCGGAAGGTGGTTGTGGAAGATGATGAACACTCATAAAGCCCCCCACGGCTGTCTATGCGCCCGTTTCGGCTGACCTGACCACGGTCACCATAGCGCCAGAGGTATAGACCAATTGTTTCCGTGCGGCCAACACGCGTAATCGGCCACGGGATTGGCGCATCTCAAGTGGTCCAGACCTCTACTCCACCCATTCGACCGGCCGCGCCGCCTCCCGCCGGGAAGATGCAGGTCACGGGGGAGTGAACAGACATCGAAGACTTGCGCGGCCGGGCGGCCGCGCGGGCTCGAGATCGAGGTGGAGGCCCACGCGCGCGGCGCGTCCCCGCCTCCTGGTGAGCACGTACCCGACCCCACAGGTGTCATCGAGCGCGCGCGGACCGACGATGGTCGTCAGCGGGTACGAGGCCGCCCGGGGCGGCCCGGAGGACAGCGAGGACGCACGCATGACGCTGTGGGCCCGGCCGTTCTGGACCGGAGGGGCCTCAGGGGCCTGAGGTGCGGACGGGCCTCAGGAGCCCGAGGCGGCCCCGTGGCGGCTGCCGGGGCTACGCGATCCTGGCCCCGCCGCACGGGGGCAGGGTCCAGGTCCCGGGCCCTCAGGCCCCCGTGGCCGTGGCCGTCGCCACCGTCCGGGCCGGGTCCTCGTACACCGGGTCGAGGGCGAGGAGCGCCCCGCCGCGCGCCGGAGCGGTGAAGCCGAGCGTGGACAGCAGGAGGCGGCAGCCGCCGGTGTCCGGTGCCATGACCCGCTCGGCCATCAGCCGCTCCACCCGCGGGGCCAGCCGGTCGCCGAAGTAGGTGAAGTAGCCGCCGAGCACCACCGCGCGCGGGTTCAGGACGTCCGCCAGCAGCGCCAGCCCCAGGCCGAGACCGTCGGCGATCCGGTCCAGGGCCTCCAGCGTGCGGGAGTCCCCGGCGCCCGCCCGCGCCTGGAGGTCCGTCAGCCGTGCCTCCAGGTCCAGGGAGGGGTCGTGTACGGGATCCTCCGGGGCGGCGGCGTGCCGCAACAGGGCCGTGAGCCCGACCATGGTCTCCCAGCAGCCCCGGCGCCCGCAGGCGCAGAGCGCGCCGCCCGGGTCGAGCGGCATGTGGCCGATCTCCCCCGCGAACCCGGCCGCGCCGCGGTGCAGCCGGCCGCCGCTGATGATGCCGCCGCCCACGCCCGTCTCGCCGGTGACGTAGATGAGGTCGTGGATGCCGGCCGCGGAGGCCTCCAAGTACTCGGCCACCGCGCCGAGTTTGGCGTCGTTCTCCAGGCGCAGCGGGGGCGCCCCGCGCCCCAGGCGGGCGCGGATCCCGCTGACCGCGTCGATGTCGCGCCAGCCGATGTTCGCGGCGTAGACGACGGTGCCCGCCGAGATGTCCACGACTCCCGGGGTGGCGACGGTGACCCCGGCCGTGGCGATCGCGGCCGCGTCGAGGGTGGCGAGGGCTTCGCGGACCAGTCCGGCGGCGCGGTCCAGGACGGCCTCGGGCCCGGCGGCGCGGACGTCCAGGGCGACCCGCCGCTCGAAGACGGTGTCCCCGCCCAGGGTCAGGGCCACGGCGGCCAGGTAGTCGACGTTGATCTCCAGGCCGATCCCGCAGAGCGCGCGGCCGTCGATCCGGACGTTCTGGCCGGGGCGCCCGACCGAGCCGTCCCGCTCGGCGTCCCCCTCGCGGACGAGGTCGAGTTCGATCAGCTCGGTGACCAGCCCGGTGACCGTGGGCCGCGGCAGTCCCGCGTCATCGGCGATCCGGGCACGGGAACGCGGTCCCGTCTCGCGCAGGAGGCGCAGCACGAGACCCAGATTGGCCCGGCGGATGGTGGCCCGGCCGGCGGGCCTGGCCGGGCCGTTGATCACGACGGGGGCGATGCCGGCATCGCCCTGCCCGCTGCCCTCGCCGCCGCCGCGCCGCACGCTTCGCGGATCTGTACTCACCGGTACTCCTCACTGCTGTCCCCCGAGAGTCTGCCACCCGTGCGCCCGGGCCCTGCCCGTCCCGCCCCGGCTCCCGTTCCGCAGCTGATGCGGCACACCGCCCCCACCCCTCCGGAGAGGGGTGGGGGCGGTGTGCCGAACGGGCTCAGAACCGGCTGGAGACGGTGGCTCCGGCGAAGTCCTGCGCGGCGTGCAGGCTGACGTAGAGGTAGCCGGCCGGGGGGTTGGTGATGGTGAGGGTTTCGGTGTTGCCGGTCTGGGCCGAGCGGGCGGTGTAGTTGCCCGTGGTGGCCCAGGAGGTGGGGCTGTAGTAGAGGTCGGCGTTGCCGGTGCCGCCCGAGACCGAGATCTTCAGGGAGGCGGTGCCGGCCGGGACGTTCACGTAGAAGTAGCGGTGGTTCCCGGCGGTGGCGGAGACGTTGGAGCGGCTGCAGTCGGCGCCCAGTACCCGGACGTCGGTGCCCGGGCATTCGACCTGGGCCGTCCCGAACCGCGTCGAGACGGTGACGCCCGCGAAGCCCTGCACGGCGTGCAGGCTGATGTAGACGCGGCCGGCCGCGGGGTTGCTGACGGTCAGCGACTCGCTGTTGCCGCTCTGCGCCGAGCGGGCCGTGTAGTTGCTGGTGGTGGCCCAGCCGGTGGGGCTGTAGTAGAGGTCGGCGTTGCCGGTGCCGCCCGAGACCGAGATCTTCAGGGAGCCGGTGCCGGCCGGGACGTCCAGGTAGAAGTACCCGTAGTTGCCGGTCGTCGCGGAGACGTTGGAGCGGTGGCAGTTGTCACCCAGCACCCGCACGTCGGGGGCGGCGCATTCGCCGGGCCCGGCGCTGCCGACCGTGACCGCCTTGCTGGTGGTGGCGGTGGCGCCCTTGTTGTCGGTGACCGTGAGCTTGACGGTGTACGTGCCCGCCGCGGCGTAGGTCTTGGCCGGGTTGGCCGAGGTGGAGGTGGTGCCGTCACCGAAGGTCCAGGCGCGGGAGGCGATGGTGCCGTCCGCGTCCGTGGAGGTGTCGGTGAAGGTGACCGCCAGGGCGTTCACCGAGGCCGCGAATCCGGCGACCGGGGCCTGGTTGACCGGCGGGGTGGTGGTGCCGCCGCAGTCTCCGGCCGCGCACTTGACCAGCCAGGCGGCGAAGTCCGCGTCGTAGCGGGTGCCGATGGTGGAGGTGAGCAGGGTGCGGGCGGCCGCCCAGTTGCCGGCGCGGTAGTGGCCGAGCAGCGTGGCCACGTCCTGCGGGTGCGACTGGACCAGGTAGCGGACCGCCAGGTAGCCCCAGCGGTAGACGCGGGTGGAGTCGGAGTTGTCGTAGGTGGTGTCGAACAGCGTGCTGAGCTTGTAGGTGTTCTTGCCCGCCTCGGCGGCGGCCTGGTCGTAGCTGACGCCGCGGTACGAGTAGGAGATGTACTCGGCCAGGCCCTCGACCCACATCACGGTCGGGGTGGTCATCCCCGCGTCGAAGTCGCCGTACATGTTGAAGCGGCCGTCGAGGTAGTGGGTGTACTCGTGGTTGAGGTTCCAGATCTGGAACTCCGGCCGGACCCACTCCGCCTCGTAGGCGATGAAGCGCGGCTGGTTCCCCGTGACCGAGGGGTCACCCTCCAGGTACATGCCGCCGTTGTCGGTGCTGATCCCGAAGATGACACCGGCGTAGGCCTGGTAGTCGGCGCTGGAGTCGAAGGCCACCACCTCCAGCGCGGTGTTCTTGTCGTTGGCGACCGGGCCGTTGTCCTTGACCACGTTGTGGAAGAAGGCGTCCTGGTTGGCCAGGCTGGTGCAGCTCGCGCCGAGCTCGGCGGCGGTCATCTGCTGCGCGACGATCCGCAGGCTGGGGCTGCAGGTGTGGTTGACCGTCAGGACGGCGGCACGCACCCGGGCCGGCAGGTCGCAGGTCCCGTAGGAGGAGCAGTTGGCCGCGTCGTACGAGGTGGTCATCTCGGCGAGCGGCACCCACAGCGAGGAGGTCCGGCCGGTGATCGAGGTGCGGTCCAGCAGCTGCTTGACGAGCGGCCGTACGGTCGCCTGGAGCGCGGAGTGCTGGAGGAAACGGCCCAGTTCACGGCCGGCGTTGGCCGTCAGGTAGCTCTTGTCCGTGCCCAGGAGCGCGTCATGGGTGACGGCGAAGTCGCGCAGCACCGTGAGGATGCTCGGGTCGGCCTGTACGGCCGGCAGGAACTCGGCGGTCTGGTGGCCGCGGAAGAGCACCGTGTAGGCGTTGTTGACGGCCGCGACCATCGACGGGCTGCTGTTGTACGAGGAGTTGTAGCCGGTCAGCAAGCGCTTGGCCACGCCGAGGTAGCGCGCGTTCTCCTGGGCGCTGTCGATCAGGATGACGCTCTCGCCCAGGGTCGGGCCGTTGGCGTCGGTCACGTCGGCCGCGCGCGGAGCGGCGAAGAAGGTGTCCAGGGCGCCCCGGATCGAGGTCTTCAGAGCCGGCCCGTAGGTCCCGACGGTGGACTCGTTGTACCACTGCACGTAGTAGCCGGCCCGCAGGAAGAGCACGAGCTGCCCGGTCTTGGTGCTGTTGTCGCCCGGGTAGGTGGCGGAGGCGGTGCGCAGGGCGTCGGCCACCGAGACCATCTGCGCCTCGCGGAAGGCGGCCTGCGCGTCGTTGCCCTTGAGCAGGAACAGCGAGTTCACGCAGTCCATCTCGGAGGCCTTGATCTGCTGGACCAGCGCGGCCCCGGTCTTCGAGGTGAAGTCCGCGACGTTGCAGGCAGCGGCGAGGGCATCGGCGGCGGCAGCGGCGCCGGGCGCCAGCATCGCCTTGGACGAGCGCTGCTCCGTGCGCGCGGCCTCTTTGGTGGCGCGGAGCGGTGCGCGCTGGGACAGGTCCGCGTCCGGACGGGCAGCGTGTTCGGACCTGAGCGCGGCGGCCGCGGCGGCCGGGGTCGAGGGCTGCGGGGCGGCGCCGGACTTCACGGCCGGAGCGGGCGCGGCGGGCTTCACTTCGCGCGCGAAGGCCTGGCCGGCGGGGGCGAGCATCGTCAGGCCCAGACAGCAGGCCAGGGCGGCTATCAGGGGCCGGGCACGGCCCTTCGTGGTGGGGGAACTGCGCATGAGGGGTGGGCCTCCGAGCCGGTCTGCCGCCGCGCTGACAACGCGGCGGATGGGGAATGCGCACCGTGACGTCGACGGGAGTTGGTGGGGACGTCAACTCTGTCGTGTACACGGCTATGCAGTGTGCGATGTAACATGGCACACATCACATGGCTCTGGAAGTCCCCGCGGCGCAGTTCTCGGGATCTGAGTGACTGTCAGAGGGGGATGCGAAGGGGATGCGAGGGGGATCCGCCCGGTTCACCTGTGTTCGTCCGGTTCCCTGGCCACCGCATGCGCTGCGCGCGGGGCCCGCCCATACTGAATCCGTGAGGCGTACTCGTACGGTCATGCTGTGCGTCGCCGGTCTGATGGGCGCGGCCCTTCCGGCGGGGACGGCGGCCGCCGGCGTTCAGCCGGCCGCCCCGGCGGGGGCGGTCGCCCCGGCCCGGGCCATGGCCGCCCCGGCTCCGGGGACATGCGTGAACTCACCCGGCCCCGCCCGGGGCGACGCGCTCAAGGTCCGCACCATCGCGCAGCAGGCCCAGCGGGAGTTCGGCCTGAACTCGGTGGTGCTGCGGGTCTCCTCCGACGGCCGCGAGGTGCTCACCACGGCCCTCGGGGAATCGATGACGGGAGTCCCGGCCGAGCCGTCCATGAAGTTCCGTACGGGGTCCGTGGCCATCGTCTACATGGGCGCCGTACTGCTCCAACTCGTGGACGAGGGCAAGGCCTCGCTCGACGACCCCGTCTCCCGCTGGTTGCCGGACGTGCCGCACGGCTCGGAGATCACCCTGCGCATGCTCGGCAGTTCGACCTCCGGCCTGCACGACTACGTCACCGACCCGGAGTTCCTGGCCGAGTTGGAGGCCAAGCCGTTCCGCGCGTGGACCTCCGCCGAGGTCATCGGCATCGCGACGGACAAACCGCTGCTCTACGAGCCGGGCACCAACTGGAGCTACTCACACGCCAACTTCAACCTGCTCGGCGAGGCGCTGGAGAAGATCAGCGGACTCCCGCTGGACCGGCTGCTGAAGGAGCGCGTGTACGGACCGCTCGGACTGAGCGGGACCAGCAACCAGTACACCCCGCGGATCCCGGAACCGGCCCTGCACGCCTTCACCTCCGAGCGCGGCACCTACGAGGAATCCACCTTCTGGAACCCCTCGTGGACCACCACACCCGGGGCGGTCCTCGTCCAGAACATCTGTGACCTGGACCGGTCCGCACGCGGCATCGGGACCGGGGAGCTGCTGTCCGCGAAGTCCTTCAAGACCCAGCTCGACCCGGGCACCATCGGCCTCGGCCATCCGACGGACTCCTGCCCGGACACCGTCTGCCTCCTGACCAATACGGCTGCCCACCACTTCGGCCTGGGCGTGATCGTCGTCAACGACTGGATCCTGACGAACCCGTCCTTCTCCGGCTACGCGGCCATCCAGGCCTACTTGCCGGCGGAGAAGCTCGCCATCTCCGTCACCGTGACCCAGGGCCCCAAGAGCCCCGCCGGCAACTCGGCCCAGACCATAGCCGAACGCATCTCCGCGGCCCTCGCTCCCGGACACGAGCTCAAGATGCGCTGAGCCGCCGGGGCTTGACCGGCGCCCCCGGCGCACGCCGGGTCGCTACGATGCCGCCATGATCCCCTCCGCGCCCGAGCCGCTGATACGCGTCCTGTACGACGAGTCCCGTCCGGACTTGCGCGACGCGTCCCGTCCGCGGCCGGTCCGCCTGTACGTGTGGGAGCCGAGCCGCAAGGAGCCGGACGCACCTGCCCCGCTGGTCTTCGTCTCGCACGGCACCGGAGGCTCGGGCAGCGAGATGGAGTGGCTGGTGGACCCGCTGCACGCGGCGGGCTTCCGCGTGGTGGCCCCCGACCACCACGGCAACAACTTCGTCGACGGCTACGAGCCGGAAGGCTTCCTCCACCCCTGGGAACGACCCAAGGACATCTCCTTCGCCCTCGACGCGCTCGCCGGGGAAGAGCCCCTCGGCCCGGTCGGCGTGGCGGGCTTCTCCATCGGCGGCTACACGGCCGCGGCGCTCGCCGGAGCCCGCGTCGATCCGGGGATCCTGTGGGCCGTGCTGACGGGCGGGGCGCCGCTGCCGGAGATTCCCGAGTTCCCCGGCGTACTGGAGGCCCTGCGCGCGAAGTATGCGCAGGAGGAGGCCGCCCGGCGCAGCCTGGAGGGCGTCGGCGGCGACCTCTCCGACCCCCGGGTGCGGGCGGTCTTCCTGGTGTCCCCGGGAGTCGGTGCCCTGGTCACCCGGGAGAGCCTGGAGTCCGTACGGGTTCCGGTCGCCATCCGCTGGGCCGGAGCGGACACGATCACCCCGTACGAGATCGACACGAGGCCCTACCTGGACCACATCCCCACCGCGAGCGGCCACTCGATCGGCCCCGCGGTCCGGCACGACGACTTCTTCGCCCCGGAACCCGCCGATCCGACCGCCCGGGTACGGGCCGGCGAGGACGCGGCCGCGTTCTTCCTGGAGCGACTGGGCTGACCCGATCCGCCACCACTCCGCCACCACTCCGCCACCACCCCGCGGGCGGGCGGCGGCGGATCACAGGATCGCGAACAGGTCGTCGAGGGGCGCCGGTACGCGGTCGGGGCCGAGGGCCTCGACCAGCACGCGCCCGTAGCGGATCTTGCGCCCCTTCTTCGTGCCGAGGAAGCGACGCACCTGCTGCTGCGCGGTGCGGCCCTGCTGCGCGGGCTGGCGCAGGAAGGTCCGCAGGGCGCGGTGGTCCCCCTCTTCCCGGACGAGCTCCTCCATCCGGGACACGCCCAGCGCCCGGATGAGCTCGTCTTCCAGGTCCGCCGCGCAGACGAAGAAGCCCTCGGGTCCGGCGCCGGCCCGCTCCCAGCCGCGTGCGTAGAAGTCTCGCTCCCTCTCGTCGCACAGGCCCGTGAGGCGCAGGCCCAGGCCCAGCGGTCCGAGGAACCGGGCGAAGCGCGCGACGCTCATCGCCCCGCCCATCGGCAGGACGCAGATCCCTTCGGCGGCCAGGTTCCGGCCCCGTCCCGCGGCCAGGGCGCCGACCGCTTCGGCGTCGCTCGCCCCTTCGAGCAGCACGACGGTGCGTACGGGCAGCCGCGCGGCGAGCCCGCGCGCCGCGTCCGCCGCCTCCGCGGCGTCCCCCACGTCACCGAGCCCACCGGCGTCACCGGCCGCCCACGCGGTCACCGCATCCCCGAACGCCGCCATGTCAGCCATGGGGCGAGTCTGATCGACTTCCCGGCGCCGCGGTACGGAATTTCCGCCGGCGGGCGCGTCCGGCCGGCGGGACCGCCCCGGAACCCGACCGCCCCGCCACCCCGACCGCCCGGGATCCCGCCCGACCCGCCCGCCCGGGCCGCCCGCCTGACCCGTCCGCCCAGGCCGTCCGGCCCGCTCCGCCCGTCCGCGCGGACCCGGACGATCGACCCTACGATGGACGGGAACCGGGTGGGAGCGGCTCGCCGCGACGCCGCCAGTCCAGGCCGCTCGGGCTGGGAGAGCCATGACAGAGGTCGCCGATACGGCGCGGACCGTGATCCTGACCGTGGACGACGATCCGGGAGTGTCCCGTGCCATCGCCCGCGACCTGCGCCGGCGCTACGGTTCCGGGTACCGGATCGTGCGCGCCGAGTCCGGCGAATCCGCCCTGGAGGCACTGCGCGAGCTGAAGCTCCGCGGCGACCTGGTGGCGGTGATCCTCGCGGACTACCGCATGCCGCAGATGAACGGCATCGAGTTCCTCGAACAGGCCCTCTCCGTGTACCCGGGCGCGCGCCGCGTCCTGCTGACCGCCTACGCCGACACCAACGCGGCGATCGACGCGATCAACGTGGTCGACCTCGACCACTACCTCCTCAAACCCTGGGACCCGCCCGAGGAGAAGCTCTACCCCGTCGTGGACGACCTCCTCACCGCCTGGCGCACCGGCGATCACCGGCCCGTCCCCGCCACCAAGGTGGTCGGACACCGCTGGTCGGCCCCCTCGTCGAGCGTGCGGGAGTTCCTGGCCCGCAACCAGGTGCCGTACCGCTGGTACTCCTGCGAGGAGCCGGAGGGACGGCGCCTCCTGCGGGCGGCCGGAGCCGACGGACGACGGCTGCCCGTGGTGATCACCCCCGGGGGCACCGTGCTGATCGAACCGGACGCACCCGACCTGGCCGCCCACGTGGGGCTCGCGACCACGCCGACCGCCGACTTCTACGACCTCGTCGTGATCGGCGGAGGCCCGGCCGGGCTCGGCTCCGCGCTGTACGGGGCGTCCGAGGGGCTGCGTACCGTACTGGTCGAGCGGTCCGCGACCGGCGGACAGGCCGGGCAGAGCTCCCGCATCGAGAACTACCTCGGCTTCCCGGACGGGGTGTCCGGCGCTCAGCTCACCGAACGGGCCCGACGCCAGGCCGGCCGGTTCGGCGCCGAGATCCTCACCGCGCGCGAGGTCACCGCACTGGAGGTGAACGGCGCGGCCCGCGTCGTCCGCTTCTCCGACGGCTCGGCGATCGGCGCGCGCGGCATCATCCTGGCGACCGGCGTCTCCTACCGCCAGCTCGCCGCTCCGGGCTGCGACGGCCTCACCGGCCGCGGGGTGTACTACGGCTCCTCGCTCACCGAGGCCTCCTCCTGCCTGGAACAGGACGTGTACATCGTCGGCGGCGCCAACTCCGCCGGACAGGCGGCCATGTACCTCGCCCGCGGCGCGAAATCGGTGACGCTCCTGGTGCGCGGCGGGTCCCTGGCCGCCTCGATGTCGTACTACCTGATCCAGCAGATCGAGCGGACGCCCAACATCACGGTGCGCACCCGCACCACCGTCGAATCGGCGCACGGCGAAGGCCACCTGGAACAGCTCACGCTGCGCGACGTGGACACCGGCGCGTCCGAACTCGTGGACACCCAGTGGATGTTCGTCTTCATCGGCGCGGCCCCGCTCACCGACTGGCTGGACGGTACGGTGCTGCGCGACGACCACGGCTTCATCCTGGCCGGGCCCGACCTCACCCCGGACGGACGGCCGCCGGCCGAATGGGAACTGGACCGGCCGCCCTACCACCTGGAGACCAGCGTGCCCGGCGTGTTCGTGGCGGGCGACGCGCGCGCCCGGTCCGCGAAACGGGTCGCGTCCGCCGTCGGAGAAGGAGCCATGGCCGTGATGCTCGTCCACCGGTACCTGGAGGAGTCGTGAGCGGGCAGGCGATGCCGTGCTCCCCGCAGGAGATCGGCTCGCTCTTCCTGTTCGAGAAGCTCACCCCGGAGCAGCTCGGGCGGCTGTGCGCCGAGGGCTGCGTGGAGCGGTTCGACACCGGACCCGTGTACACCGAGGGCGACCCCGCGACCTGCTTCTACGTGATGATCGAAGGCACCGTGGTGCTGTCCCGCCGGGTCGGCGGCGACGAGGTGGAGGTCGGCCGGACCTCCCAGCGCGGGGTGTACGCGGGAGCCATGCAGGCCTACCTGGGCGACCGCGTCCCGCAGACGTACAACAACTCGATGCGGGTGACCGAGCCGACGCGGTTCTTCGTCCTGCCCGCCCAGTCCTTCGCGGACGTCATGCGGGAATGGTTCCCGATGGCCGCGCACCTGCTGGAGGGGCTCTTCTTCGGCTCCAGGAGCACCCAGCAGGCCATCGGCCAGCGCGAACGGCTCCTCGCCCTGGGCTCCTTGTCGGCCGGACTCACCCACGAGCTCAACAATCCGGCCGCGGCGGCCGTCCGGGCCACGGCCACCCTGCGCGAGCGCGTGGGCAAGATGCGGCACAAGCTGGCCCACATCTCCCAGGGGAACTACCCCCGCGAGGCGATCGCCGAACTCATCGAGATCCAGGAACGCACCGTCGAACGGGTCGCGAAAGCACCGGTGTTGAGTCCCCTGGAAGCCTCCGACCGGGAGGACGAACTCGCCGACTGGCTCGAGGACCACGGCGTCCCCGAGGGCTGGCGGATCGCCCCGGTCTTCGTCCAGGCCGGCCTGGACACGGACTGGCTGGAGCAGGTCGCGGCGAGCGTGGCCGAAGACCTCCTCCCGGGAGCCATCGGCTGGCTCAACTACACGGTGGAAACAGAGCTGTTGATGGACGAGATCGACGACTCCACCACCCGCATCTCCCACCTCGTCGACGCCGCCAAGCAGTACTCGCAGCTCGACCGCGCCCCGTACCGGGTCGTCGACGTCCACGAACTCCTCGACAGCACGCTGGTGATGCTCTCCGGCAAGATCGGGCCCCGGATCCGGGTGGTCAAGGAGTACGACCGCTCCGTGCCGGACGTACCGGCCTATCCCGCGGAGCTCAACCAGGTGTGGACGAACCTCATCGACAACGCCGTCTTCGCCGTCGGGAGCACCGGCCGAGAGGGCACGCTGACCGTCCGCACGGCACGATCGGGCGACCGGCTGCTGGTGGAGTTCCGCGACACGGGGCCCGGCATCCCGGCCGAGATCCGCAGCCGCATCTTCGACCCGTTCTTCACCACCAAGCCCGTCGGCGAGGGCACCGGCCTCGGCCTGGACATCTCCTGGCGGATCGTCGTCAACAAGCACCACGGAAGCCTGCAGGTCGAGTCCGCGCCGGGGGACACCCGCTTCCAGGTGCTTCTCCCGCTGACCCCACCGGAACCCGAGGCTGATCGCGATCCCCAGCCCGATCCCGAGCCCTCCGAGGAGCCCGCATGACCGCCATCGACGGAGTCGACCCGAACGTCCCGCCCAGCGGCAACGGCTGCGTCGAATGCGATGCGCTGGGCGGCTGGTGGTTCCACCTGCGGCGCTGTGCCCGGTGCGGCCACGTCGGCTGCTGCGACTCCTCGCCGGCTCAGCACGCCACCGCCCACTGGAAGTCCACCGGCCATCCCCTGGTGCAGAGCTACGAACCGGGTGAGGCCTGGTTCTGGGACTACGCCGCGAACGAGCTTTACGAGTCCGGCCCCGAGCTGACCCCGCCCTCCGGCCATCCGGCGGGCCAGCCGGCCCCGGGCCCGGCCGACCGGCTCCCCGAGGACTGGAGCCGACGGCTCCACCGCTGATCCGGGCGGATCAGAAGGGCTTCGTCGGCAGGTACTTGCCGTCCAGGGTGATGACCGCGCGCTCGCCGCCGTCGGGGTCGGCGACCTTCTTCACGTCGAGCTTGAAGTTGATCGCGGAGACGATCCCGTCGCCGAGCTGCTCGTGGACCAGGGCCTTCAGCGTGGTGCCGTAGACCTGGAGCATCTCGTAGAAGCGGTAGATCGTCGGGTCGGTGGGGGCGCCGCCGGGGACCGAGCCGCGGGTCGGGATCGTCTGCAGCAGCACCGCGTCGTCGGCGTCCAGGCCGAGCAGGGCGGCCACGGCCTCGGCCGAGGCCCGGGGCAGCGGGTGCTGGCCGAGCACGGCCGCGGTGACGAAGGCCACGGACAGGCCCGCGGCGTCCGCGATCCGCTGCCAGGTCAGGTCCTCGCGGATCTTGGCGTCCACGGCCTTGACGGCCAGGGCCCGGCGGGCGGTGTTGTCGAACTGGGCGTGCACCATGAGAGGGCTTCCTTTCGGGTGAGCCGCCCACCGGGGGTGGGGGCGAGCGGCGGATGGAGTGGGGGAGACGCGGGCCGGGGGCCCGAGGAGTGGCGGCCGGTCAGGCCGCGGGGGAGGCGGGCACGGAGGAACCGAGCTCCTCCACGCCCCCCGCCCGGATGTCGTAGACCCAGCCGCGCAAGGTCACGGACCCCGCGGCCAGGGCGTGGGCCACCGAGGGGTGGGTGGCCAGGTTCGCCAGCTGCGCTCGCACGTTCTCCCGTACCAGCGCCTCGACCCTCAGGGGGTCCTCCCCGTCGCCGGTACGGGCGAGCGAGGCGTCCGCGTGGCGCAGCCATCCGGCGACCGCCGGCGCGCCGCTGAGGTCGTGCCGCTCGGCCAGGGCCGTCATCGCGCCGCAGGCGGAGTGCCCGCACACCACGATGTCGCTCACGCCCAGGACCGCGACGGCGTACTCGATGCTGGCCGCCACCCCGTCCGTGCCGGGGGCGTGCGCGGGGACGAGGTTGCCGGCGGTGCGGATGACGAACAGCTCGCCCGGCTCGCTCTGGGTGATCAGCTCCGGTACCACACGGGCATCGGAGCAGCTGATGAACAGGGTGCGGGGGCGGTGGGTCGTCGCGAGCCGGGCGAAGAGCTCCGCCTTGCCCGGGTAGACCTCCCGCCGGAACTGGGCGACTCCCTCGATTAGGTCGTGCATGGGTCACTCCCTTCGATGACTGCCGACCCGTGGGGCCGACGAGATCCACCATGCACGACCTGCATCTATAGTGTCCAAGACGCATTACTCATGTCTCCTATAGATGGCATCTATACTCGGCTCCATGGCCCTGGAACTCCGTCACCTGCGCTACCTGCTCGCCGTCGCCGAACACGCCAGCTTCACCCGCGCCGCCGAAGAGCTGCGGATCTCCCAGCCGACCCTGTCCCAGCAGGTCAAGCAGCTCGAAAGCACCATCGGTGTCCAGCTCCTGGACCGCACCGGCCGCGGCGGCGTCCGCCTCACCGACGCCGGGGAAGCCTACGTCCAGCACGCCCGCCGGGCCCTGGGCGACCTCGCCGCAGCCGAACGCGCCGTCCACGACGTCGCCGACCTCTCCCGGGGCCACCTCCGGCTGGCCGTGACGCCGACGTTCACCGCCTACCTCGTCGGGCCGCTCGCGGCGGAGCTCCACGCCCGCCACCCCGGCGTCGCCCTGGACGTCAAGGACATGGCCCAGGACCGCATCGAGGCCGGCCTGCTCGCCGACGAGCTCGACCTGGGCATCGGCTTCGACGGCCCGCACCCGCCCGGCATCACCGCGACCCCGCTGTACGCCGAAACCCTCGGCCTGGTCACCGCCGCCCACCCCGCCGCGGGCTCGCAGGCACCCCGACCCCTGCCCGTGTCGGCTCTGGCGGACCGTCAGCTGGCGCTGCTCAGCGACGACTTCGCCACCCGCGGGCACATCGACGCCTACTTGGCCGGCCACCGGGTACGGCCGCGCATCGCGGTGGAGGCCAACTCGGTCCAGACCCTCACCGAAATCGTCCGTCGCACCGACCTCTCGACCGTCCTGCCCGACGCGGTCACGGAGGACCACCCCCACCTCGTCCCGGTTCCCCTCGAACCGCCCCTGCCCACCCGCACCGTGGCGCTCCTCGGGCGCGAGAACGCCTACCGGAGCGCCGCCGCGCGCGCGTTCACCCGGCTCGCACACGACCACGTCCGGGCCCGGGGCTACACCCCGGCCTGAGCGTCGGCGCCGCGCCCGGCGCGGCGCAGGGCGGCGGGCGTCGTGCCGTACCAGCGCTTGACGGCCCGGCGCAGGGCGCGGGCATCCGCGTAACCGCTCCGGGCGGCGATCGAATCGACACTGAGGTCGGTGTCGTGGAGCAGCCGGGCGATGTGCTCCCGCCGCACGGTCTCGACCTCCTCGCTCCAGGTCGTGCCGTGCTCTTCGAGGCGTCGCTGGAGGGTGCGCGCGCTGAGGGCCATCCGCCGGGCCACCGAGGACAGCGTCGGCGCGCCCTCGTCGTGGGCGGAGGCCAGGGCGGTACGGAACAGGGCCGGCCAGTCGCGCAGCGGGATCGCGCTCGCGAGGCTCTGCTCTGCGTGCCGGCGGAGCACGGCCGACAGCCCGGGCTGGGCGTGCGGGGCCGGGGAGTCGAGGTCCGCGGTGCGGAAGGTGATCGAACTGGCCGGCGCCTCGAACTCGATGCGCCGGGTGCCGTAGAGCTCGACCAGGGCCTCGTGCCGCGCGGGCGCCTTGGCGGCGAGGGAGACGCGCAGGGGCACGAGGCGCCGCCCCGCGGCTTCGCCGAGCCGGCGCCGGTACAGGCCGAGGGCGTAGCCGCGGATGCCACAGGCCGCCTCGTGGGTGATGTCCGCCCGATTCACGTGGCCGATGGTGACGTGCCCGCCGTCCTCGGTGATCCGCATGCCGTCCGTCAGGGGGTCGGCGACGGTGGCGAAGTGGGCCGCGGCGTCCCGGATCCCTTCGAGCGGAGTGGGCGCGGAGGTGATCAGGTAGTCCCAGACCCCGAGGGTGCCGATGTCCGACTGCCGTGCCAGCAGCACCGACATCTCGGTCCAGGGCGCGTGGACCGTGGTCAGTTCCGCGATGCGGATGGCGGTCGCCGAAGGGGTGCGGCACAGGTCGTCGTTGAGGTGGTGGGGCGCCATGCCCGGCAAGTGCGCGTATCCGTGCGGACCTATGCCGACCAGCCGAGCGACATTGACGCTCAGCCGGGCGAGGGCGGAGGAGGTTGTTCCCTGATGTGCGTGCGAGACCACAGCGGCAGAGCATAGTTCAGCGTGAATTACCAGGTCATTGCGGGGGTTGGGGCCCACTGTCCCCAACATGGCGCGCGGGGTCCCCCTTTGGCGCGTCCGGTCCCTTTGCTGGCGCGTACGGCCCTGGGGAGATGATCTTCCCGGCGATACCGTGACGGTCGTTCCCGCACGGAACGGCGGTACGGGCGGTACGGGCGGTACGGCCGCCACGGACCCGCCACGGATCGCGGCGGCTGGAGCGGCTGGAGCGGAGTCCCCCCACGGGGGTGGGGGGCTCGCGATCCAGCCGCACGACCTGGACGGCCGGGTAGCGGGCGGAGGTGGTGGCGACCGCGTACCGCTGGTCGCGCGGGACGTTCGCGGTGTAGGCGGCGTCGCCCGTGCACCGGACATCGAGCCGGAACCGGCCCGCCTCCCGTCCGGCGCGCAGCGCCACGGTGTCCGCCCGGTCGCCGCTAGCCGGTCACGGTCAGCCGGTGCCCGCCCTCGGCCGAGGCGTGTTCCCTCCCGGGAACCGGCACTGCGCCGGTCTTGCCGTCCTCGTACGCGGGCATGTGCGCGGATCGCGGGGGTACGCGAGCGGCATGCACGGACATCATGCGCGTCCCACGGCCACCCTGTTCCGTACGACTTCGCGTCCTGAAGCGCCCCCGGCGGGAGCGGTCCGGCACGCGGCCGGGGGAGGGACGTTTCGGCGGCTGCGCCGCAGGATCCTCGCCTACCGGCACATCGATCTCCTGTCCTCGCACATCCCGGGCGACGTCGGCACGGGCGAGGAGGTACTGCTCCTGGTCCACGGACGCAAGGTCGTCGGCGAGGTCCACTACCGGATGTGCCCCCTGTGCGCGGAGGCAGTGATCACAGGCCTCGACATCGACGCGTTCTTCCTCGGTACGGGCCTGGACACCCGAGCCCTGTCCCACCTGCGAGCCCGTCATCCGGGCCTGGTCTGGCACAGCACGCTCAACCTGCGCGGTACACGCGATCTTCTGCGCCGCTCACGCATCCTCGACGGAGACGGCCTGTGCGGCCATATGGAGCAGTCGCCCCGTAAATGTGCAGATCGCGGGTAGGGGCTACGCATGATTGCTACCGAATTCCTCGCGGCCGAGGCCATCAGCTCCCTGCTCCTGATCATCATCGGAGTGGCCGTGGCCGTCCTCTTGATCGGCGCCTTCTGGTACGGCAGCCGACGCAGCGCACGACGCCGAGCCCCTGCCGGCCCGGCTCAGCAGAACCCCGAGGCACGGGCTCGCCAGGACTCCTGGCAGACCCCCGATGACGACGGCCCCGGCCACGCACCGCGCACCTGAACGTTCCCTGCGCTCCCCTTCCCCGGGGCGCGAAGCGTCTGGGGGCGCCGGCACGGGGTAGGCGCCGAAGGACCGCACCACCTGAGGAGGACGATATGACGGCCCACGAGCATTCCCGGCGCCACCCCCGCACCACCCCGTCCGAGGCCGAGGGAGAGAGCGGTGACCGCGAGGCCCGCCGGGAGGCGGACGAAGCCGTCGTCCGGCGTTCCGACGGAGGCGACGGCGAAGCGGATGCCGGCGGACACGAGGCCAAGCGGCAGCGCCCGGGCCTCGGCCGCGAGGAGCAGGACCGCCCCCACGCCCCGAAGCCGTAGGTCGGCAGGGAATCGACGAGCCAGAACCAATGAAACGGAGTGATCGCTGATGCGCACCACAGCGGCACGGGTGATGGGTGTGGCCACCCTGGGTTACGGCGTGGCGGTCGCCTGCCGGCCCCAGGTACTGGCCCGCCCCTGCGGCCTCGCCGAACAGGGCTCTTCCGCACTGCTGACCCGGGCCCTCGGCGTCCGCGACGCCGTCATCGGTGCGGCCATGCTCGCGGTCCCCGCGGGCAGCGCGCTGCGCACGGCCGTACTGTGCCGGGTCGCCATCGACGCGGGGGACGCGCTGCTCTTCGGCACGTTCCTGCCCCACCGGAACGAGCGCGCCAAGGCGGCCGCGGCCGCGCTGGGCTGGGCAGCCCTCTGCGGCTGGACCTTGACCCGAGGCGAAGGTCAGACAGCGCCGCTCGTAGAGGGCGCGGCCAACGTCGCCGTACGGGCCGCCCAGTCCGCCACGCGCGCCGAACTCTGACGGCCGGGCGATCGACCTGGAGGAGGCGGGCCTCACGATCTCCATCTGGTGGCCTCCAGATCCTGAAGTCTCGCGGTTCCCCCAATCGGTCCTGCGTGGCGGGGGCGGAGTGGGGCACACGCGCAGAGCTGTGCAGCAGCCCATCCTGGAGGCCCATCAATGTCCTGCGTGTCTGCTCTGATCGTTGTGCGCCTCGAGACGGCGACGGGTCACGTGAATTTTCTTGCCCGCTTCTCGTATGACGGCGGAGACCCGTACGTGGTGCAGGCGGAGTTCCTGGACGGTGCCAACGTCTTGGCACGGTGGCACTTCGACCGGCAGATGCTGGCCGAGGGGCTCCACCGTCCGGTGGGGGAGGGCGATGTCGCATTCCGCCCCGCCAAAGGGTCCGGCCGCGATGAACTTCGCATCGACCTGGTCGGCGCGAGCGCCGATCGGGAGGACAACGCCGTTGTCTTCGTGGATGCCCGCGCACTGAGGGGCTTCCTGGACGAGACCTACGCGGTCATCGCCGCCGGGGAGGAGTTCCTCGACCTCGACAAGCTCCTCGACGAGTTCCTGGCTCGCTGAAGAGTCCGAGCTTCCTACCAGAACTGCCGCGTGCCGTCTCCTGTGGACGTGGCGACCGCATGAAGTGGTGTTCAGGCGACCGGCCGACGAGAGACCACCGACGTCCGTCAGGCGGGGCGCGATGGCCGGCGCGGGTCGGACCGGGCACAGAGCACACAGGTGGTCGCGGCCGGCCGGATCTCCAGGCGCTCGGGCGGAATCGTCGCGCCGCACCCCTCGCACTGCCCGTAGTCGCCCCGTTCGAGCCGTTTCAGCGCCTGGTCCAGCTCTTCCAAATGGTCGTGCGCCCGGGCCATCAGGGTGGCCACGTGGGCACGCTCGAAGGCCGTGCTGGCCCCTTCCGGGTCGTGCTCGTCGTCGACCGCGACCAAGGCGTTCGCCGCGACGATCCCGTCGAAGTCGCGCCCCAGCGCGGCCACCCGGTCGAGTGTGTCGTCGCGGTCGGCCACGAGTCGGGCGCGGGCAGTCGCGATGCGGGACGGGTCGAGCTCGTCATGGCCGTGCCGGGGTGCATCGCTCATGTGTGGGACAACGCCGGGCCACGGGTCCCGATTCCCCGTGGTCTTCGATCGGGCTGCGGGGCGGTCACGTCGATATCACGGACGTTCTGCGGCAACCTTGAGGCCCAACATCTCGAGGAGCGAGGCCAGGTCGCTGGGGCTGGTGGTATGAGACTCGATCACCTCTCGGGCACGCTCGTGAGGATCCGTGAAGCCCGGGAAGGGGCTCGGGTGCCGGGGCCCGGCTGCTGCGCCCCTTGCGGATCCGCTCTGCCGGTCGGGTTGCGACCGGTACCCGGAAGCAGACGCGCAGACGGCGGCTTTGGGGCCTGCAGCGCGGATGAACCCCACGCGGCGTGAAACGACGTCAAGGACCTCCGTCAGGAGGCGGGGGCCGAGCGAGGGCGACCGAAGCGGCAGGCCGACGGAGAACCGTAGGGGGTAGCGACGTCGGCCTGTCATGTGGTGCTCCTCGTCGTCCCGTTCGGGTCCCGGCGGGTGGCAGCCGGATCTGCGAGTTCGCTCCGGGTGCGGCGGCCCATCTGCGTCCATTCGGCAAACCACCAGGCACCGGCGATCGCGAGCGCCCACACCAGCCCGCTGAACAGGGCCATCCGCCAGGGTGCGTTCTCGCTGACATGCTCGACGCCCGTCAAGGCCACCCAGCTGATGGTCAGTACGGCTAGCGTGCGAAACCTTCGGTGCTTGAACATGCGGCCCTCCTACCCCGCCCGTGTGGGCTAAACGGAAGCCGCACTCGGCGGTTGGAAATTGGGTGGAGCTTGTCTGCTCTGCCGCACCGAGCTGCCGATGCCGCCAATGGAGAATCGTCCGGCGATTCGCCGATCGCAGGTAGGGCGATGGACTGGCATGACGAGGTTGCCTGATCTCTCTCGCCGAAGACGGTCGAAACGTTTTCCCACGTGCGGCGGTATGAAACAGGTGATTTTCGTGTGCATGTCCGGGGCGTGGTCGGGCAGATGATGCCTCGGAGGTTGATAACTATGGTTCCCCTGCTTCTTGTTCTTCTACTGGTTCTGGTTCTCGCCGGTGCGGGATTCGCGATCAAAATTCTTTGGTGGGTCGCCATCGCGGTCCTCGTGCTCTGGCTGATCGGTTTTGTCGCCCGCCCGAAGGGCAGCAGCGGCCGGTGGTATCGCTGGTAGTTCGTTTTCTCGGAAGGTGCGGTAGGGATTTCTCTTCCCTTCCGTCGCCATGACCGGAGGAGTTGTTTTCGCATGACTGAGAATTTCTGGGGTTACCGCGAGACCGCCGGCCGTCTGGGCGGGTCGGACCTGACGGGGTACAAGGTCGAGGCGAGCGACGGTTCCATCGGCAAGGTCGACAAGCACTCGGACGAAGTCGGCTCCTCGTACATCGTGGTCGACACCGGTCCGTGGATCTTCGGCAAGGAAGTGCTGCTGCCGGCGGGCACGATCAGCCGGATCGACGCGAACGACGAGAAGATCTATGTCGACCGGACGAAGGAGCAGATCAAGCACGCTCCCGAGTTCGACAAGGACAAGCACCTCGGTGACGCCGACTACCAGCGCCAGGTCGGCGGCTACTACGACGGACCGCACCGTCTGTAGCACGCGCGGGCGCCAAGCACTCCAGGGCGGGGGCGACAGCAACAAGCTGTCGCCCCCGCCCTGCTGCTGCGCCCCATCCGGCGACTCGGAGCGGTCCGATGACCGTGTTGAGAGTGCAACCCGAGGGCGACACGGCGGGCGCTCCGCTTCAATGAGTGCGAGGAGTTTGGTGACTTGCTGGTTGGGTGCGCGGAGGCTGATGCGCCAGCCGTGTTCTCCGCGGTGAGGCGGGCCTGGAGGATGTGGCTGGGGCTGGCGGAGTCGCCCATCTTGCTTCTCCAGCTCTACGGCCGGCACCGGGCCCTGCGTGCGCGGCTCGGCGGTGTGACGGCGGCCGTGGCAAAGTCCAGGTGTGCGGCCGGTTGAGTCCAGGCTGACGGCCACCGGAATTCTCGGTATGGCCGTCTGACCTGCGGTGTTCCTGATCGCTTCCATATCTGAAGGAGACCCCTCGGCGGCCGCGGCATCCACCAGCCCCGGCTGCGGCCCCGCTCGGAAGCGGAGATCGCGTTCGCGGACATCGGCCCCTGGGCCGACCGCTGGCTCAAGGAAGCCGAACCCGCCGGCGATACCCGCATCCGCGCCGAGACGGCCCGCGCGGTCGAGCCGGCCACCGTCCTGGGCAACGACCGGGTCGACCAGGCCCTGGGCCTGGCGGCCACGGCCGGGCGCTTCGCCGACGACGACCTGCTCTCGGTCCTGGGACACATCGCGGACAGCAAGCCCGCCGGCGAGGTCGTCCGCGCGGACGAGGCTCACTCCGTCCAGAACGGAACTAAAGCCTGGCAGGCCCTGGGCCAGTAGGCGACGCCCTCAGGATCACGCACGACCCCGCGGTCAGTCGCCGACAAACCAGAGATACCGGTGTGACCCCTGCTCGACGACTCGGCACAACTCACGGGCCTGTTCGACCCAGTCACCACCGCAAGCGGCCGGGAGTCGGTCGAGTTCCGTCATCAGCAGCGACACCTGCCGATGGTTGAAGACCGCATCCCCATACGGGATCAGGCCCCAGAGCATCGGGAACAGACTCGGATCCAAATCACCGAAAGCAGGCGTCCACTCCACCCCGCCTGCCCGGGCCACGACGTCGCCGCTGTCACCACGCACCTGCATATCGATCATCCGCCGAGCGTATCGGCGCCACCCAGACCGACGAAGGAATGAGAAGCCATGAAGTTTGCCCAGGCCCCGGCTCTGCCCGAGGAACTCGACAAACTCATGCGTCGCATGCGCCTGCCATACATGCGCAAAGCGGCCCCCGGCGTCCTGGCCACCGCACGCACCCAACGCGGGTATCCCGCAGAGAGGTCCTGCGTCTGTTGATCTCCGAGAAGGTCACCGGCCGCGACGCGGCCACCCGGCGCACGAGCCGAGACAGCTCGGCCAGCACGTGACGTGACGCCGTTGCCATCCACCGGTTGAGCGGGTCACCGTGCCGTGAAAGGAAGGAAGCCCCGGCCGCTCTGTGTCTTCTGGGCGCGGTGTGCCAGCCGGCGGGCGGCGTGCACACTGCGTCGCGCCAGGCAGAGCTCGCCCGCGGAGACGTGACAGGTCGGGCAGGATTCGGCGAACGCACCGTGCCGGAAACGGCGGTGCGTCTCGTAGGCGGCGTCCAGCATCGCGTCGAGCGCCGAATGCGGGAGGCCGACGGCTATACGGGCGCCTGCCTGTGCCGACTGGCGGGTGGTGACTTCCAGGGCCGGGGTCGTGCTCATGAGGGGATCTCCTCGTGCAAGGGGGGGGTGCGCAAGCCGTGGCTACCCACGGGCGCGCGGGCCATCGGGTGGCACGATCCCCCCGGCGGGGCCAGGGTGCGGCTTATGCTGCTGTGGCTACCGGGGTCGGGACAGCCGAGAGCGCGGCGGTGGCCAGGGCGCGGGTGGGCTGGACGGCCAGGTCCTCGGCCCCCGCCTGTGCCTCCAGCGCCCGGCGCGTTTCGGCGGTCGCCGCGAGGACGGCCAGCGGTGCGCCTGCGGAACGGCACATGCGCTGGGTTCGTACGACCGTGCTCACCGCGGCGGCACTCAGCGGCACGTCCGAGAGTTCCAGCATGACGGGTGCGGACGGGTGGGCGGCGAGGTATCCGTCGATCGCCCAGGCGGCTGCGGCCCGGTCGGCGATGTCCAGGTCGGCCCGCAGCCGGATGATCAGGACACCGCTCTCGGTCACGTTGAAGGGCAGCACAGACACTCCTTGTCCTCACGATCACCCCGGCTGGGTATCGTGCGGATGCCCGCGTCTGGGACCGGTATGCGCGACCTTCACGGTCGGGATCATCAGCGGCGGTGGGGACAGGGGCCGCTTCGCGAGGGCGGTGTGAAGCACCGCCGCGCACAGGGCCCCCAGCGACCCCTGCCATGGGTGAGCAGGGGCCGAGGCCACTTCGTGCCGGTACGGTCCGGCTGGGCCTGGTTCAGACCGAGGTGGGGAACCTGTCCCAGGCGCGGTGTTCCGTCAGCCCCTGGGTGATGCCCTTGAGGGCGGCGGCGGGGCTGTCGGCGAACGCGATACCGGGATCACCCTCCCGGATGCCGGCCGCTTGCAGGATGCGGGACGCGTCGTGCCAGCCGCCGATGGCCTTGCCGTGGCGGTAGGCCTCGGCGAGCAGCAGTACGACCCGGGGATCGGGGCCGCCCTGCTCCGGGGCTCCGGCCTTGGAGTCGCGGGCGCCGCGGGCGTCGGCCGCCGCCGTGGGCGTGCCGGCGAGGAGGAGGGCGTCGAACTCGATGGAACGCGTGGCGGCGAACGTCCGCTGGACCGTGACCGGGTTCTTCCCGGTTCCGAGTGTGCCGCCGGTGGGGGCGATCACGAGGGGTACCATCCCGGCCTTGAGGACGGCGTTCCGTACGGTACGGACACCCTTCAGATCGGAATCGGCGTCGGCGACGATGCCGATGACCCGTCCGTCGAGCGGCCAGGTGCCACCGACTTGGGACAGCGCCGGGCTCGGGGCCGGGTCGGTGAGGGACTGGGTGGGGGCGGGCGCGGGAAGTCCGAGCCCGGTGGCCACCTCTTCGCACAGCTGAGGGTCGATGTTCGCCAGGACGGCCAGGGCGCGTTCCTTGACGGCCTGTTCCGAGCACTTGGTGAGTTCGAAGGTGTAGGCGGCGATGATGTGTTCCCGCTCGACCGGCGTCATGCTCAGCCAGAAGAGCCGCGGTTGGGTGAAGTGGTCGCCGAACGAGGCCGGCGCCTCGCGGACTTTACGCGCCGCGGTGAGCTCGACCGGCACCTCGATGAAGGCGCCCGCATCGGCACCGGCGAGGAAGGGGCAGCCGCCGTCGAGGCTGTTGGGCCGGTACGGCGCGGTCCCGGTGTGGACGGCGGTCTGGTGCATGCCGTCGCGGAGCATGTCGTTGACGGGTGCGTGCGGGCGGTTGATGGGGATCTGGCCGAAGTTCGGCCCGCCGAGTCGGCTGATCTGTGTGTCGAGGTAGGAGAAGAGCCGGCCGGCGAGCAGGGGGTCGTCGGTGACGTCGATGCCGGGGACGAGGTGCCCGGGGTGGAAGGCGACCTGTTCGGTCTCGGCGAAGTAGTTGGTCGGGTTGGCGTTGAGGGTCATCAGTCCGACGGGCCGTACGGGGGCGAGTTCCTCCGGGACGATCTTGGTGGGGTCGAGGAGGTCGATCCCCTCGAAGGTCTGCTCCGGCGTGTCGGGGAAGGTCTGGATGCCGAGTTCCCACTGGGGGTACGCGCCCGCCTCGATCGCGTCGGCCAGGTCCCGGCGGTGGAAGTCGGGGTCCATGCCGCTGGTGAGCTGGGCCTCCTCCCAGACCAGGGAGTGGACGCCGAGCTTCGGCTTCCAGTGGAACTTCACCAGCGTGGTGCCGCCCTTGGCGTTGACGAGGCGGAAGGTGTGGACGCCGAAGCCCTCCATCATCCGGAACGAGCGGGGGATCGCCCGGTCGGACATGTTCCAGATGGTGTGGTGGGTGGCCTCGGTGTGCAGGGACACGAAGTCCCAGAACGTGTCGTGCGCGCTCTGGGCCTGCGGGATCTCCCGGTTGGGGTGCGGCTTCCCGGCGTGGATGACGTCGGGGAACTTCACGGCGTCCTGGATGAAGAACACCGGGATGTTGTTGCCCACCAGGTCGAACGTGCCCTCCCCGGTGTAGAACTTGGTGGCGAACCCGCGGGTGTCGCGCACGGTGTCCGCCGAGCCGCGTGATCCGAGGACGGTGGAGAACCGTACAAAGACCGGCGTCTCGACGCCCTTCGCCAAAAACGCCGCCTTGGTGACCTTTCCCGCAGTGCCGTAGCCCTGGAAGACCCCGTGGGCGGCCGCGCCCCGGGCGTGCACCACGCGCTCGGGAATCCGCTCGTGGTCGAAGTGCGTGATCTTCTCCCGCAGGTGGTGGTCCTGCAGCAGCACCGGCCCCCGCGCACCCGCCTTCAGCGAATGGTCGCTCTCGTACAGCCGGGCTCCCTGCGCGGTCGTCAGGTACGCGCCGCCCTGCGCCACCGCGGCCTGGGCCGCGCCGGTGGGCTGTCCCGTGGGGCTGAGGGTGTCCGGGCCGTCCTGGTCCGGTTTCGGCGGCAACGGCTCGTGCGGGACCGCCGGCTCGGCTGCCCCGGGCGGTCGCGGGGCGGGCCGGCCGGACACGCCGGGGGAGCCGGGGGAGCCGGCCCGCTCCTTCGGCTTGGCAGGCGCGGCCTTCTTGGCCGTGGTTTTGGTCGCCTTCTTCTGCACCATGTGTGACGTCTCCTCTTGGGCGGACTGAGGGGCATGCGAGATCTCCTGCCGTCTACCCGGCAGGCGGCGGTCATGCCCCAGGGGTAAGCCTTCGGCTCCTTCACGCCTCGGGCACGCCGGGTACGTCCATCTCGGCTAAGGGGCTCCGGGCCGCGTGATCGGCGGCACGCTGCCGCCCGGGCGCTCGGCCATGGCGTGGGTGCCGGGCTGCGAGTCGTTGCAGTCCCCGACACGGTGACTTCGCCGGCGGCTGGCCGACGGGCAGGACGCACGTGATCTCGGTCCGCCGCTTGCTCTCCGGTGCGCTGCACCGGGGACGGTCAGCTCTTCCCCTGCGGGATCAATGGCTTGGCCGTCCCTGCCCTCCGCCCCGCTAGGCGAGCGGCGACGGCCACCCGGCAGCGGAATCCGTACGGTCCCGGCCGCGCTGCGCCCGGTCCTCGATGAGGCGGCGGAAGCCCGCCAGCGCGTACCGCTCTCCGATCGCCGAGCCGGGCCCCGGGATGCCGACCACCTCGGCCATGCACTGCTGGGGCTGCGACTGCCAGCCGGTAACCAGCACCCGCAAGCCCAGGCACTCCGCGCGCCGGTGCAGATCCAGGAGGAGCAGCAGCCCGTCACCGTCCATGACCGCGACGCCGTGCAGGTCCACCAGAAGGTCCCGCTGGCAAGCAGTGACACCGTCCAGCGCTTGCTGGAGCGTTTGGTCCGCGGCCCCGTCGAGTTTGCCGGTGACTCTGACCAGGACCGAGCTGCCGCAGTGCTGAACGTCGACAGTGACCAAGACATTCTCCTCCGCCGCCCGCACGCGTCGGCGCCCGCGGGCCTCCATCCTGGCGTGGCCCGCCCCCGGCCGATGCGCGGCTCGCTGAAGAGGGGAGGGCAGACGACGGCCTGATCGGTTCGCCGGAAGGAAGGGAGCGCGTTGTGACTAGTACGGCTGAACGGAGACCGCCCACCGCGAACGAATCGGTGGGTGTGCTGGTCTCGCGCGCGTCGGAGCAGATCTCCGAACTGATCCGACGGGAGATGCGGATCGCCCGGGTGGAGTTGGGCGGGACGGGTAAACGCTTCGGGACGGGCGGCGGTCTGCTCGGCGCCGCAGTACTGGCGGCGATCGCCGGGGTGTCGGCGGTGGCCGGCAGGAAGCAGCTCGAACGGGCTTTCAGCTTTCCCACCCGAGCCCGAGCAGACCGTGAACAGCGTCAAGGCCGTTGTGGTCGAGATCAAGGAGAGGGCCCACCGATGACGAACCAGCCGAACCAGCCGAACCAGCCGAACCAGCCGAACCAGCCGAACCAGCCGAACCAGCCGAACCAGCCGAACCAGCCCCACAACAGGGACTCCACCCCCTCGTCCGAGGAACCGAGCCACCGGATCGAGCACACCCGCGATGAGCTCGGCGAGACCGCCGAAGCCCTCGCGGACAAGGCCGATGGCAGGGTCCAGGGCGAGGGGAAGGCCGCCGATATCAAGGCTCAGGCCATGGACGCGGCGGCCGACGTCAAGGCTCAGGCCCAGGACCTCACGGCACAAGCCACGGAGAAGGCGTCCGTGATGACGGAGCAGGCCGCGAACTTCGTGAAGGACAAAACACCGGACCCGGTACTCGAGGAAGCAGACCGGGTTGCCGCCAGGGCATGGGCCATCCGCACTCCGCTGATCGCCATCGGCACGGCCCTGATCGTCGTCCTGGTGGTGCGTCGTGGCCGGGGGCGCAAGTGAAGGCGTCCGGGGTCGCGTACAAGCCGGTCGGGCTGGCACTGGGGGCGGCAAGCGGCATGCTCGCCGCGATGGCGTTCAAGCACGCCTGGAAGGTGATCGAAGGGGAGGGCAACGCCCCAGAGGCCACAGATGAGGACCGCTCCTGGAAGGAGATCCTCATAGCGGCCGCCCTCCAGGGTGCCATCTTCGCCGTCGTGAAGGCGGCCGTCGACCGGTCCGGGGCCGTTGCGACTCGGAAGGTCACGGGCTCCTGGCCGGGGTAGGCGCGCGCGGCGACTGGCGGGGCCCCGAAGCCGGCGGCCGGAGCCCACACGGCCGGCTCGCCGCCGCGCCCTTCGATCAGGCCGAAGGGCGCGGCCGGGCGCCGAGCCACATGGAGCCCTCGCTCGGGCTCCGGGCTACCAGGGGGTTTCGGCGTAGATGGTCTTGCCTCCGTCGGGGGTGGGTTCGGTGTGGGTGTGGGTGGTGAGGTGGTTGATCAGCAACCATCCCCAGCCGCCGCTTCCGTCGGTGTGGGGTGGGCGTGGCCGAGGTGGGTGGGGGCTGGCGTCCGTGACGCGGATCTCGATGTGATCCTCGCGCAGTTCCAGGTGCAGGGTGCAGGGTCCGCTGGTGTGGCGGATCGCGTTGCTGACGAGTTCGGCGACGATCAGGAGCACCGCATCGGCGCTTTCGGGGTGGGTGGGGGGCCTCACGCGCGCGGCGTGGTGGAGGAAGCGGCGGGTGGCCTCGCGTGCTGATGTCGTGGGCTTGCCGGTGCGTGACACGGGCTGGTCGAGAACGGGGGCGGGGGCCACGGCTTCTCCTTCCACGTGCTGGGCCTACAAGACACCTGCCCCTTATGTGCCTAATTACCCCACTCTGTCGCGTCGTGGAGATCTTGCCGCCCCAAGATGTGGGGGCCGTGCCAGTCCAGGCACAGGACGGTGGCGTCGTCTTTCGGCGGCTCGCCGCCATAAGCGCCGCTGACCGCGGCGACCAGGGTGCGCACGACTTCGCGCGGGTGCTCGGTGGCGGTCTTGCGCAGAAGCGCGGGTAGGTCGACGGTTGCCGTGCACCCCGCGGTCGCTTCGTACGGCTCCGCCGGGCTCTTCCGGCGCCTCGTGGGACTGCCACGGTCCATCTGGCGTCGACCAGCAGGTTAGCGGCGACGAATCCGTCGGGGCCGGCGCCGATCACCACCGCGTTGGGGACGGAGTACGCACGGAGTACCTCGGCGAGCGGCTCCTTCCCGAGCCTGGCCAGGCGGGCGAGAGCATGCCCCGGCGCTCGAGCTGGAGGAATATCCGCGGTGCTGAGGGCCTTGAAGGGCGCTTCCAGCTCCAGTTCCCTGCTGCCGGTTCTCCGGTGGCGGACGGTCGTGACGCCCTGCCCTCGGTCGTTCACGGCCCCAGCCGGGTCGTGTACCGCAGCTGAGAGCCCCGGCACAGGGCTATATGTGGCCCATAAGCCTGAGGCCCATCGTTCGGGAGCGGGCAGTCACGACCTTGAGGGGGGTGAGGCATCGGTGAGGTCGGCCCCAGTGGCGGCGTCGCGCTCGGAGTTGGCCACGCCGTGCCAATCCAGGCACATGACGGTCGCGTCGTCGTCCAGATGACCATGGCCGACGTCGACGATCGCACTGATGAGGGTGCGGGCGGCTTCGCGGGGATGCAGCGCGCGGGTGCGGATGATCAGGTCCGCCAGGTCGAAGCTCTGGGCATTGCGCTCCAGCATGCCGTCGGTCAGCATGACCAGCCGATCACCCGGCCGCAGGTCCAGCGACTGCACGCGGTAGGCGTAGTCGAGCGAGGCGTGGAAGCCGAGACCGAACGGCAGGTCGACTTTCGGAACGATCTCCCGCACTTCCCCGTCCCGCATCAGCAGCGGCCAGGGGTGCCCGGCATTGACGAACTCGGTCTCGCCGTCGAGCAGGCTGATGCGCAGCAGTTGGCCGGTGACGTAGCCCTTGCGGCCGTGTTCGCGCATGGCTCGGTCGGCCTGCCGAGCCTGTTCCGCCAGGTCGGCGCCCGCCCGCCGCGCGCGCCGCAGCGCGCCCACTACGAGGGTTGCCAGCAGCGCGGCGCCGACATCGTGACCCATGGCGTCGGTCACGGAGAGCTGGACCGTGTCCCGGTCGATCACGTAGTCGAAGGTGTCACCTCCCACGTGGTCGGCGGGTTCCAGTGCCCCGGCCACCGCGAACTGCGCCGCCTCGCACGCGAGTGATGCCGGGAGGAGCCGGTGCTGGATCTCGGCGGCCAGGCTCAGCGGCGTGGTGCGGCGGCCCCACTGGTACAGGTCGGTGAAGGACCGGTTCGCGATGACGATGTACGCCAGAGCGTGTGCGGTCTCGCTGATCTCCCGCATCACTTCCGCGCCCGGTGCCGCGTGCAGGAACAGTTCGAGGAGTCCGATGGCGTCCCCGCGGTTGGTCACCGGAGCGACCACCCGCACCAGTTGCCCTTCGCCCGGCTCCTCCACCCGGGGCTGCTGGGTGCGGATCACGTCGTCGTACAGGGTGCCCCGGAGCGGAATGCGCCGGGCCGGCTCGTCGGTCTCGACGCTGCCCGCGGTACCGATCCGTACGACCGAACTGCCGGTGAAGTCAGCGATCAGGAACGACACCGACGCGGCCCCGAGGTGCTCCCTGAGCATGCGCGCGACAACGTCGAGCGACTCCACGGGTGCCGCTGCTTCGGCCGCCTCCAGCGTCCCCGCCAGAGTCATCGGCTCAGCCCGCCGACTCCCGTCCGCGCCGTCCGGACCTGCTGCGCTCACAGAGACCCTCACTACTTGATGACGCTCGACTCCGTCCCGAATGCTCGACGGACCCGCGCCAGGGTGGCATCGGACTCACATTGCACCACGAGGGACCCCCAGGCCCGGCTGCGTTGCACGGCACCAGTCCTCTCGGGCCTCGCGGGCCGCGCGGAGCGTCGGAGTCGGTCAGGACTTGTCGTCGGCGTGTGCCGCGGAGCGCCTCTGTTGAGGACAGGACCCCTGCCTCACGGGAAATGATCAAGGGCTCGGGGCGTTTGGAAATCTCCGCACGGCGCAGACGCTCACTAACACCAACTTTATCCACTGAGGCAGGAGACGCATCATGGGCATTCTGGCCTGGATTCTCATAGGGTTGCTCGCGGGCATCATCGCCAAGGCGCTCATGCCGGGCAGGGACCCGGGCGGCATCATCATCACCATGCTCATCGGCATCGCCGGCGGCCTGCTCGGAGGCTGGCTCGGCAAGGTCATCTTCGGCGTCGACTCCATCGACGGCTTCTTCGACCTCTCCACCTGGATCGCCGCCATCGTCGGCTCCCTCATCCTCCTGACGGTCTACCGGCTGGTTACCGGGAACAGGCGCCACGCCTGACCGACGCGTCCCCCTCGTACGGAAAAGGCTCCCCCTCTGCCGAGGTGGGAGCCGTTTCCGCATCTCCCGATCTCCGCGAACATGCCGTGCCCCGCTGGACGCCGACGGCCTCGGTTGACGGCTTGAGTTCGAGTTCAACTCTCGACCTCCAGCGATCGACGGCCGCCCTCTCTCGGACTTGACCCAAGAGGTGTGCGGGAGAATAGACGGGGCAGGAGGAGGTCAGGGCGGGAGGCGAATTCCGCCCAGTAGGCAATACGGAAAAGGTAGACAGGCGGGGAAATCAGTTCCCTTCCCTCTCCCATTGACCGGAGGAGTTGTTTTTCGCATGACTGAGAATTTCTGGGGTTACCGAGAGACCGCCGGCCGTCTGGCTGGTGCGGATCTGGCGGGATACAAGGTCGAGGCGACGGACGGTTCCATCGGCAAGGTCGACAAGCACTCGGACGAGGTGGGCTCGTCCTACATCGTGGTCGACACCGGTCCGTGGATCTTCGGCAAGGAAGTGCTGCTGCCGGCGGGCACGATCAGCCGGATCGACGCGAGCGACGAGAAGATCTACGTGGACCGGACGAAGGAGCAGATCAAGAACGCTCCCGAGTTCGACAAGGACAAGCACCTCGGTGACGCCGACTACCACCGCGAAGTCGGCGGCTACTACGAAGGCCCGCACCGTATGTAGCTCGCGCGGAGCCGGATGAGTGAGACGGGGGCGGCAGCCAATCGGTTGCCGCCCCCGTCGTCATCTCTCGATGCCCGGTGCGCGCCCCTCTCGCGGGCCCGAGGGCAGCGGTGCGGGATCCGACCGGGCAGGTGGGGTGATCATGGGACGTGCGGGTGGCCGCAGGAGGTGATCACCTTCGGGGTCGAGGTGGCCACTCCCGTCTGCTGGAATCTCGAGGAAATCGGGGGACACCTGATCAGGCCTGTCGATGCCGGCCGTGGCGCTTCGGCCCGGGTGTCTCGCAGGATCTGTCAGTCGGTCGGGTTTTGAGGCTTCGCGTTGCCGGGGCCTGCGGCGGGCTGCTCGTCCTCCTCGCTCCCGATGCCCTCGCTACCGCCCTCCTCTGGTCCGTCGAGCCGAGGCGGTTCACCCGCTGCGCCCGGGAGGTCAGGGGCGCCCGGGCCGAAGGGGGGCAGGTCAGGGGTGATCGCGTCACGCCTCTCCGGAACACGGTCCGGCAGCTCAGGCTCCGACGGGGCATTGCGCATGGCAGATCTCCTTGCGGGCGGGCGGGCGGGCGGGCGGGCGGGCAGGCGGGTCGGCTGGGCTTCGGCAACGGGAGACCGCATGGCGGAGCGCCGGTTGCGTAAGTGGTGGGGGATGTGCGCTGCGCTGCGGGATCCCGCGCCGCTCACTGCCGCGGGCTTCCTCAGCAGGCTTGTCGCCGGGATCAGACCGGTCAAACGGGGCAGCGCCCAGCTTTCGAGAAGCCTGGTACCTGCGCACCTCATCCAGCTCAGGCCCAGGCCCAGGCTCAGGCTCCGGCGGTGATCTCCGCGCAGCGGGTGGCCACGGCGCCGAGCGTGCCCTCCGCGCGCAGCAGCGCGCGCTGGACGTGCGCCCCGTTGCCGTGCTCCAGGAGGCGGGTGATGCCCTCCCCGACGCGTTCGTCGTCGCCGTGGTCGGCCAGGGCCTCGCGTACGTAGGCGTGGAGCGCTTCGACGGCCACGGCGGGCGACGTCTCGCGCATCGTCCGGGGGTCGATGAGCGGGCCGTCCAGCCCGGAACGGCCGGCGCGCCAGGCCGCCAGCCGAAGCAGGCCCGTATTGATCCGAGCAGGGGGCTGTCCGTCCTGCCAGGCGCGGGCGGCCGTCTCGACCAGTCCGCGTACCAGGGCCGCCAGCAGGACTGGTGTCGACGCGTCCAGGCAGACGTCCGCGACCCTGACCTCCACCGTCGGGTAGGCGTCGGACAGGCGGGCGTCGAAGTACATCATCCCCTTGTCGCGCAGTACGCCGGTGTCGAGCATGGCGCGCACCTGCTCGTGGTAGCGGTCGGCGGACCCGAAGAGGTCCGTGGGCCCGGCCGAAGGCAGCCGGTTCCAGACCCGGCTGCGGTAGCTGGCGTACCCGCTGTCCTCACCCTGCCAGAAAGGAGAGTTCGCACTCATCGCGGTGAGTACGGGCAGCCAGGGGCGGATCCGGTCCAGGACGGCGACGCCCTCTTCGTCCGACTCGACCGACACGTGGACGTGGCAGCCGCAGGTCAGCTGCTCCTGCGCGGTCAGGCCGAACTGCTCGCCGACCCACTGGTACCGCTTGCCCGGGCTCAACGAGGGCCGGACCGGCAGCGGGGAGGTGCCGAGGGCCGCGACGAGCGCCCCGGCGGACGCGGCGTGCCGGGCGGCTTCCCTCCGCCAGCGGGTGATCTCTTTGAGGAGCTCGCCCATTTCGGTCACCGGCTTGGTGGCGAACTCCAGCTGCTCCTTTTGTAGTTCCTTCTCAAAGGTGTGCCCCTGCGGTTCGTCGCACGCCGGCTGCCGTTCGACGGACCGGTCCGCAGCCGCCAGCACGGCCCCCGACAGGGCCAGCGGCTCACCGCTGCGGGCGTCCACCAGCAGCAGCTCTTCCTCCACGCCTACGCTTCGCATGCCGCCGCCCATCGATCCGCTCTTCACGTCACCTCACGCCTGCCCTGTCCCATCCCGACCATGCGGCGCCGACCAGGTGGTCAGTCTGCTGTTTGCGGGCCGTGATCCGGGTCAAACGAGGAAGGGCAAGGAGTTCCCCGTCCCTCAGGGAGTGATCAGCTGTGTCGAACGACGAGAAGAGCCGGGCCAAGACCGAGCAGGCCAAGGGCAAGGTCAAGGAGACGGCCGGCCGCCTGGTGGGCAACGAGCGACTGACGGCCGAGGGTCGTGCCGAGCAGGCGAAGGGCGACGCCCGCCAGGCCAAGGAAAAGATCAAGGACGTCTTCAAGCACTGACCGCACGCCCGGCGTCCACCGCCGCGGTCCCGGACCCCGATGGGTCCGGGACCGCGGCGCGTCCGAACCGATCGAGGGAGGGCTCCCGCATGACGTTGCCGGGGGAAGGCAGAAGGAAGGCCGGGGGCGGTGCCGCGACGCTCGGGCGCGATGTGGTCCTGGCCGTGGGACTGGCGGGGATCTGTGTCGGCGGCCTGGCCGTCTTCCTCAAGACCGCCACGGGGGCATGGGCCGTACCCGTCGCCGGCGCGGTGGTCCTCGCGGTCGGGGTGACACTGGCCAAGTGGACCGTGTCGCCCGGCCGGCGGCGCTCCACCGCCCCTCCGGCGCCCATCCCGTACCAGCGCAGGGATCCGCTCTCCACCGAGGTGACGGCGGTACCGGACGTGCCCGCAGCCGGAGGGGTGCCGGAGGTCGGTGTCGATGCGCTGGACCACGCCGCGGCCGACGCCGACGGCTTCGAGCACGCGATAGCCGCGCTGTGCGCGCGTGACGGCTGCACGCCCGTGGAAGTGGTGGGCGGTGCGGGCGACTTGGGGGCCGATGTCATCGCCACGACCCCGGACGGACTGCGGGTCGTCGTTCAGTGCAAGCGCTACGCCGACACCCATCGCGTCGGCTCGCAGGACCTGCAGCGCTTCGGCGGCACCTGCTTCGCCGTTCACGACGCCGACGTGGCGATCGTCGTCACCACGAGCTCCTACACCGCCCCGGCCCTCGAGTACGCCGCCGCATGCGGCATCGTCTGCATCGACGGCGAGGCGCTGGCGGCCTGGACGGACTCGGCCGCGGCCCCGCCCTGGGAACCGGACAGCCGCGATGTAGCCGCGCGGATGTCCACAGCCTGACGAGCCGCACCGGCCCCACCACGAAGACCCTCCTCGACCTCGAGGCTCAGGTGTCCAGCAGCCGGTTGACCAGTGAGCGGTAGGCCCGCAGGGCCTGCCGCAGGTCCTCGGTGGCCACCTGCTCGCCACGGTCCCATTGCTTCTCCAGCCCGCTCCGGTGTTCGGAAAGGGTGCCGGCGAACGTCTGCATGACCTCCGCCACCAGGGTGTCCGCCGACCGGACCGCCTCCTGCGGGTCGTCCACGAACCGGCCCTGGATCTCGCCCCATTGCGTGCGATAGCGCTCGGCCTCGGCGGCTCCCAGCAGCGGTTCCTCCTCGGTCCCGGCCGCGATTACGGACTCTGCCGGGTCGGGTTCCGGTACGTCCCGGGGTACCGGAACCGGTTCCCATCCGGCTCCCTGAGCCCCTTCGGGGTCCCCGGCGGGCTGGGGGGCCGGGAATGTGCTCGCATCGCGAACCTGGCCCGCATCGCGCCGCTCGTCCGTGGCCTCGCCCGGGAAGAGGGGAGCGTCGCTGTCAGCGGACGGCTCGGGGCGTGCGAGGTCCTCCGTGGTCAGGACGGGATCCGGTGCCCGTCCCGCCGTGTCGTCGTGGTTCTGCATGTTATCGGCTCCTCTGGTCGGCGAGCAGCTCCTCGAACAGGGTGCGGTAATGGACCATCGCCCCGCGCAGCTCCTCTGTCGTTGCCTGTCCCGCGTCGCTGCGCACCTTCGCCGCGTGCGCGGCCCGGTACTCCTCCAGCGTGCGGCCGTGCTCCACCGAGAGATCGCGCAACTGGTTCTCGTACCCCTCGGTGGGATAGCCGAGCTCACCCATCAGCCGGGTCACCAGCTCGTCGGCACCTGCCACGGACCCCTCGGGCCGGTCCACGAACTGCTGCTGCACACCGGCCCACTCGTCTGCGTACTGCTGTCGGCGGTCGGGGGAGAGCTCCTTGATGTCGAGTCGGTCGTGCCGCTCCTCACGGGCGCGCAGGTCCCGCTCGGCAGAGCGCTTGTCGCCCTGTTCCTCGACGGTGCGCTCGTACTCCGGCCCGAACCGTTCACGCAGGTGGTGGCGTCGTCGGGACAGCGTCCACAGCAGTGCCGTGAGCGCGAGCACGACGACCGCCGCCACGACGATGACGACTATCAGCGAATTGGTTGACATCTTCTGCCTCCGTCCGGGGGCTCATCGTGTCTGTACACGCGGCTGCCCCGCCGGGTGGCGCGCAAACGAACGGGACGCGGACCGGGCGGACGCCCTCGCGAAGTCTCCGAAGACGGTTCCGAAGGGTCGAGGTCCCGGACGTGCACCCAGCGGCCTCCGGCCCGCGCGCGGCGGCCCGCACCGCGTAGCCGCCCGAGGGGCGACAGCCGGGCCAGGTGCTGGTTTCCCACGCTAGAACCCTTCCGACCGGGAATCCGCCGTGGGGACGGCGTCCACGTGTCCGGGCGATCAGGCCGGGCATACGCGGGACAGGGGACGGCCGCAGGACGGCCGGTCCGGCCGGTCCGCGGACGGGGCGACCGCCCCGCACGAACACGGTGAGTCAACGGTCGGAGTGAGGCAGCAGTGAACGTGATGGGAGAGGCCGAGGGCGACCCTCGGCGCGTGCGCGGGCCGGTCTTGGGCCAGCGCCGCCGGCTCGCCTTGCACAGGGTCCGGGGCGCGGTGGGCAAGGGCCGTGACTTCACCCGCCGGACCCTGCGGGACTGGGGGTGGGACGGACGGGAGAGCGCCGAGGACGCGCTGCTCGTCGTCTCCGAGCTGGTCACCAATGCCGCCCTGCACGCGGACGGCTGCGAAGAGCTGGTACTGACCGCCGGCGAGACCCTCCGGATCGAGGTGCTCGACGGCATGACGGAGCCGCCGCGGCCCGGGGCCGTACGCCGGCCGGGCGTCCCCGGCGGCCACGGCCTGCACCTCGTGCGGCGGCTCTCCGACCGATGGGGCACCTACCCCGCGGGCGCGGGCAAGGTCGTCTGGGCGGAGATCGAGTCCTCCCGCCTGGCCTGCGGGCGCGGGGACCGAATGCCCGGGCCCCCGGCCCCGTGCACAGGGTGAAGAGCCCCGAAGCGGCAGACCGGAGGGCGTACGGGAACCCTCGCGTCGCCGAACCAGCCCACGCGGCCGGCCGTGCGACGGCCGGTCACGGACACTGGTCCCACTCACTTTCGGACAGCGGTCCTACGGTGCGCGTACGGGCGAAGGCCCAGGGCACACGCGGGTCATGACCGTACTCAAGACAAGCGTGCTCGTCCTGGACTGTGCCGACCCCGAACCCCTGGCCAGGTTCTACGCCGAACTGCTCGGAGCCGGAGCCGGTCCGGCCATCGGGGACGGGGACGGGGAACTGATCCTCGTCACCGGCGGCACCGGCGTGGTGCTCCTGGGGATCCGGCGCGATGCGAACCACCTGCCGCCGAGCTGGCCGGCGCCGGAGGACTCCCAGCAGACCCATCTGCGGATCCTGGTGGCGGCCGAGGACCTCGACGAAGCCGAGCGGGAGGCCGTGTCACTCGGCGCGCGCCCGCTGGCGGCCGAAGACGACGGAACCCGGCTGGACGACCGTACGACGCTGCGCCGGTTCAGCGATCCGGCAGGGCACGCCTTCGTCCTCGCGGCTGTACGCGAGGACCCCGCCGCCCACGGCGCCGACGGGTGACGCGCGGGGTGCTCGCTCCCTGACGGAGTCCGGCTCTTGAGGACGAGGGTGCGCGCCTCATGGAACGTTGTCCGGCAGGTATTCGATCGCCGCCCGGGCGGACGGTCCGACCGTACGAGCGGGCGTGCGCCGGACCGGTCAGCGACCGGTGGGCCTGCCGGACTTCAGTCGGGATGCCTCGATCTCCGCCCAGACGGCCTTGCCGTGCTCGTGGGCGTGTGAGCCCCAGCGGTCGGACAGGCGCTCCACGATGTACAGGCCGTGGCCGCCCGGGATGCCGCGCTGCGGAGCCGGGTGACGGCTGGGCAGCGTGGTCGCGCCATCGTAGACCTCGATGCGGAGGGTTTCCCCGGCCGTGAGGACGAGCTCGTGACAGCCGTCCGCGTGCAGGGAGGCATTGGTCAGCAGCTCGGACACGAGGAGCAGGGCGTCCTCGGCTGTCTCAGTCCCGTCCCAGCCCCAGTCCCGCAGGGCCTCGCCCGTGAAGTCGCGGCCTTTGGCCACGGCGCCGCGGACGCCCCTCAGGGCGAGTCTGCGGCGCTGTCCTCCGGTGGGAAGGCCCGCGCTGAACGGATCACCCGTTTCAGGTCCGATGGTCGCCACCGAGGTCTTCCACCCCCACGTTGGTACTGGTCTGTGTTCCCTGGCCCCGCCCGTGACAGTCTAGGCCGCCGTTCTCACGTCGTTGCCATGTGGAGCCGCAGGGTGAAGGCCGTGTCCGTGGCGCGGACCTCGACCAGATCGCAGAGCTGGTGGATCATCCACAGGCCGCGGCCGCCGTTCGTCGTCGCGAGGGAGGGCCGGCGCCGCCCCGCCAGGGGGTCGGCCAGGTGGCCGCCGTCGTGGATCTCGGCGACGACTCCCACCCGGGCGCCGCTGGTGGTCCACAGGCGCAGGGTGCCCTTCCCGCCTCCGTGGGAGAGGGAGTTGGCCGCCGCCTCGCTGACGGCCAGGACGAGATCGCTGCGGCGGGCCGGGGCCAGTGCGGTCCCGCGGGCCCAGGCCTCGGCGTACTCGCGCACCTCGGCCAGTCCTCCGTGGGCGTACGCGAACCGGGCCGCCTCGCCCTCGGGTTCGGGCAGCGGCCGGTCGCAGTCCGCGGACACCCGCGCGGCGTCGGTGTAGGCCGGGCTCGGCAGGTCCTGGCCGTCCTCGATCAGCGTGGGGTGCGTGCGCCGTGCGTCGGCCAGCACCGCGGGAGCCAGCCCCTGTACGTCATAGGGGCACAGGATGGTCGCCTGCCGGCCTGAGAAGGCCGTGTTGATGAGGGCTTCGTGGCGCGTGGCCTCCAGGACCTCGGCGGGGGAGCGGCCGGGCCAGATCGGCTCTCCGACGATCCGGGCCGGCCGGCTCACGTGCAGGTCGGCGAAGTCCTGCAGGGCGGCCAGGATGCGGCCGGGATTGCGGCCCAGCTCCGTCATGTCCGTCCAGGTGACGCCGGCGGCGTCCGCGCCGAGGCTCTCGCGCAGGGAGTCCAGGTGCGGACCCGGCACGGCGACGAGCACCGGCGCGCCGGCGGAGAGGGAGTCGCGTACGAAGCCGCCCACTCCGGCCACGTACTCGGGGAGGTCCCGGTAAAAGAGGGCGGGGTGGACGAAGGCCCCGTGTGCGGCGGGCGCGGGAAGAGGGATCATGCTGCGACCTCCAGCGCGGCGCATTCGTCCGGAAACATCTCCACGACCTTGCGGAGCGAGTGCGGCGGGTCGTGGAGCAGCAGGCGCCTGCCCTGCCCGTTGAGGGCGGCCGCCACCCCTACGAGGGCGGCGACCGCGGCCGTGTCGAGGAAGACCACGGCGGACAGGTCGAGGTGGACGACGGGGCCGGGAATCCCCGTCACGAAGCCTAGGGCGGCCCCCAGGGCTGGACGGGAGTCCAGGTCGCAGCTGCCGCTCAGCCGCGCTCCGGGCCGGTCCCGCAGCGGCTGGGCGGTCAGCGGCGTCGCGGGCGCCGCAGGAGTCGCCGGGTCCATTCCCCACTCCGTCCTTATTCTGCCCCTACTCCGTCCCTACTCCGTGAGCATGCCGGTGCGCAGCCGGGCCAGCGTGCGCGACAGGATGCGCGACACCTGCATCTGGGAGATGCCCAGCTCGGCGCCGATCTCGGCCTGGGTCTGCTCCTGGCCGAATCGCATCCGCAGGATGAGCCGGTCGCGTTCGTCCAACTGCTCCAGCAGGGGCGCGAGGGTGTGGAAATCCTCGAAGAGCTCCATGCCGGGGTCGACGGCGCCGTGGCGTTCCGCCACCGGCCGGGCGCTCCGGCCCGCCGAGGACGCCTCGTCGCCGTCGGCGGTGGCGTCCAGGGAGCTGCTCGTGTAGCCGTTCGCGGCCACCAGCCCGTCGATGACCTCGTCCTCGGACAACTTCAGGTGGAGGGCCAGCTCCTTGACCGTCGGCGCCCTGCCCAGGTCGTCGCTCAGGGCCTCCTGGGCCTTGGCGAGTTCCGTACGCAGCTCCTGCAGGCGGCGCGGTACGTGCACGGCCCAGGTGGTGTCACGGAAATGGCGCTTGATCTCACCGATGATGTAGGGGAGCGCGAGCGTGGAGAACTCGACCTCCCGCTCCAGGTCGTAGCGGTCGATGGCCTTGATCAGGCCGATGGTTCCCACCTGGATGATGTCGTCCATGTCGAGACCGCCGCCGAGGACGCGGGCGCGGAAGCGCCGCGCGGCGAACTGGACGAGCGAGAGGTTCATCTCGATCAGGGTGTTGCGCGTGTACTGGTACTCGCGCGTCCCCTCCTCCAGCGTGCGCAGTCTCGCGAAGAAGTGCCGCGACAGCTCACGGGCGTCAGCCGGCGCCATCTCGCGGGCGTTCTCTACCTCGACGTGGTCCAGGCGGTCGACGTCCCGCGTTGGCGCTCCCACGATGCCCCGGTCACAAGCGGGGGCTTGTACGTCTGTAGCGCGAATGGGTCCCATGACGGTGGCCGAGCGATACATGGTGGCCACTCCCTCCCGATTGGCTGACGGCTGCCCGGGCGCTTGTGCCCCGGTTCATCGGTCCTACACCCTTCGCACGGAATCTTTTCGTTCCCGGGCCATCCGGTGCGTCCCGGCGGCCCGCACCGCGCCCTGCGGTGAACGAGTCGATCTAGCGACCAGGCATACTCCCTTGACGACGACGTTACAGGTGGCGAGCCGGGAGGCGGGCATGACCGGAGCAGGGGACGAGTTCCAGCCAGGTGTGGTCGGGGACGGCTACCCGGCGGGGAGCGGGTGGGTGGTGGCGGCCCGCGGAGAGCTGGACCAGGACACGCTGGCTCCGCTGGAGGAGGCTCTCGTCTCCGCCGCGGACCGGTACCCGTTGGTGGTCCTGGACGTGGGGGCCGTCACCTTCGGCGACTCCTCCTTCTTGAACCTGCTGCTGCGACTGCACCACCTCACGGCCCTGCGCATCGCCGCCCCGGGCGAGCAGTTGCGCCGGCTCTTCGCCGTGACAGGTGCCGATACGGTCCTTTCCGTACACGCGAGCGTCGAGGACGCCCTCGGGGCGTGAGCGCGCACCGGTCAGCCGGTGTACGGGCCCGTCGTGTTCGGACCGGCCGGCGGTCTCCGGATACCTCGGGTACGTCAGCGGCCGTGCGGTCGCGCTTGACCGGCATTCCGGCCTGGCGCGACTGCTCGGCCTTTCCAGGCTCCGTGTGGATTCCCGGCGGTCAGGGCTCGGTGCCGGGGAGGAGGCGGAAGACCTGGTCCAGGCCGATGATCCGCAGGACGCGCAGCGTGTGCGCGGGGACGCCGGCGAGCGCGATGTCGGCTTGGGCGGCCTGTACGTGGTTGCGGGCGGCGATCAGCGCGCTGATGCCGCTGGAGTCGCAGAACTCCATGCGGGCGAGGTCCAGGACGAGGAGCCGGCCCGGTTCGATGTCGAGCGTGCCGAGGACGTCACGCAGGTCGGGGGCGGTGGTGTAGTCGAGTTCGCCGATGATCTGCAGGACGGTGCCGGTCGGGGAGTCTCGGGTGGTGATCTTCAGTGGTGTCATCGCTGGTTCTTCGTCGTGGGGACGCCGAGGGCGAGAAGGGCGGTGTCGTCGTCGAGGCCGTCGCCGAAGCCGTCCAGCAAACCGGACAGGGCTTCGATGATCTCGGCCGGGGGCCGGCCGGCGTGGCCGGTCGCGAAGGCGTGCAGGGCCTCGTCCCCGTACAAGGAGGTGCGTCCTTCGCCGGTGCGGGCTTCGGTGAGGCCGTCGGTGTAGAGCAGGAGGGTGTCGCCGGGGGCGAGCGTGGTCGTGGCGGTGGTGAAGTGCGCGTCCGGCAGGATGCCGACGAGGAGGCCGCCCGGGGTCGTCAGGAAGTCGGCTGTGCCGTCGGCGCGCAGGAGGAGGGCCGGCGGGTGGCCGCCCGAGGCGAGGACGACGGCGACGTGCCCCGTCGCCGGGGCGGTTTCGAGGATGCCGAAGACGGCGGTGCAGTAGCGGGGGTCGCCGCCGCTGTAGCGCTCGTGGAGCACCTTGTTGAGGGTCGACAGGGCGGACACGGGGTCGGGGTCGTGCAGGGCGGCGGCGCGCAGGGTGTAGCGGGTCAGTGAGGTGACCGCGGCGGCCTGGGGGCCCTTGCCGCACACGTCGCCGAGGAAGAAGGCGAAACGCCGGGCGTTGATGGGGAAGACGTCGTAGAAGTCGCCGCCGAGCCGGTCGGTGGACGCGGTGCGGTAGTGGGCGGCCGTCTCCATCCCGGGGATGGCCGGCAGGGTTTCGGGCAACAGCGACTGCTGGAGTACCGCGAGGGCGTCCTGCAGCCGGGCACGGTCGATCTCAGCTTCCCTGCGCGCGTCCTCGGCCGCTTTGCGGGCCCGCAGGAGTTCCTCCTCGTAGGCGCGGCGGTCGCGGGCGTCGAAGACGGTGGTGCGGATCAGCAGCGGCTCGCCCGTGGCTCCGCGCTTGACCACGGAGGAGACCAGCACGGGCAGCCGGACGCCTTCGGCCTGTCGGATCTCCAGGGCGACGCCGCCGATCTCGCCCCGCATGCGCAGCATCGGTGCGAAGTGGGTCTCGTGGTAGAGCTTGCCGCCCATGGTCAGCAGGTCGGTGAACCGCATCCGGCCCACCACCGCGTCCCGCTGGAGGCCGAGCCAGTCCAGCAAGGTGGTGTTGATCTTGGCGATGGTGCCGTCCATCAGCGTGGACAGGTACCCGCACGGTGCGCTCTCGTAGAGTTCCTCGGCGCTGTCCTCCAGCAGGCCGGCGAAGGCCGCGTCCGGCGTCTCCTCTTCGCCGGCGCCGTGTGGGTCGGGCTGCTGCTCTGTGCGGCACATCAACGCAGGCCTGCCAGGAACCCGGTGAGCGCCTCGTTGGTGGCCTCGGGAGCGGACAGGTGCGGGCAATGCCCGGTCGCGTCAAGGGTGATGAGCGTCGAGCCGGGGATTGCCTTGTGGACGAAGGCGCCGACCTCCCGAGGTGCGATGGCGTCCTGCGTGCATTCCAGCACCAGCGTCGGCACGCTCACGTTCCCCAGCGCGTCCCTCGAATCGGACAGGAACGTGGTCCGGGCGAAGACGCGCGCCATGTCCGGGTCGGTGGCACAGAAGCTGTTCGCCAGCTCCTCACCGAGCGCGGGCTGCTCCGCATTCCCCATGATCACCGGCGCCATCGCCGCCGACCAGCCCAGATAGTTCGCTTCCAGCGACTCCAGGAGCTCGTCGATGTCCTGTTCGCTGAAGCCGCCCCGATAGCCGTCGTCATCGATGTACCGGGGGGAGGGAGCGATCATCGCCAGCGCACCGATGCGCTCCGGGGCCCTCCCGGCCGCCAGAACACCGACCATCGCGCTGACGGAGTGCCCCACGAACACCGCGTCGCGCAGGTCGAGCGCTTCGCACACCTCCACCACGTCCTGGGCATAGCCGTCCAGGGATCTGTAACGGTTCTCCGCGAACGCCGATAGATCTGAGCGGCCCGAACCCACGTAGTCGAACAGCACCACCCGGTAGTCATCGGTCAGCGCGGGTACGGTCAGCCGCCACATGTTCTGGTCACAGCCGAACCCGTGCGCCAGCACCACCGTCCGGCCTTGCGGGTTGCCGGCCACGGTCACGTTGTTCCTGTGCTCTATATCCATGTACCGCTGCTTCCCAGGAGTCACTCGCCTACCCCGTGTGTTGTCCGATCCCCCACGCCCCACCCGTCGCCTTCACATGTGTTCTCGGCCGACTGCGGGTACGCGGAAGGCCCAAGCGGCGCGTGCCGGTCGGGCCCTCTTCGTCGTTCGGGTGGCGGTAGGTGCCGGGCCCACCGGTCAGGCGGTGACGGGGGTGCCGAGCATCGCGGAGGCCCGCTGGAGCGGACTGGGCGCGTGCGTGGCCACGGCGGTCCGCGGAAGGCTTTCACGGCAGGTGAACCCGAGCTGGGTCATGGCGCGGAGGACTTCGCCGGCGCTGAAGTCGCGGCGGTCCTGGCGGGTGATGACCTGGCCGACCTGTTTGACGGGGTAGGTGCGCCGGCCGATGATCACGGACTCGCCGATGACCTGCTCGGGCTTGATGCCCTTCATGGACTCCAGGACGCCGCTCTTGGTGAGGTCGAACGGGAAGCGGGCGATGACACAGCGCATGTTGCCTCACAGAGTGAAGAGGTGAAGGGTCTTGCCAGGGTGGGTGGTTCAGCGGGCGAGGGCGAGGACGCCCAGGGCGCTGCCTTGTTCATCGACGACGGGCAGGGCGGTGACGTTGCGGTAGCGCATCGCGTGCTCGGCCTCGGCCATCG
>NZ_JBIWAE010000041.1:0-50031 GCF_044759865.1 Streptomyces sp. NPDC099050
ACTCATCCAGTTCTACGGGGGTCCCGGGCCCCTGGCAACGACCCCTCTTACTAGTGGCCCTCGCAGCCGGGGCGCAACGACCCCCCGAGGCGCGAGCGGGTATCCGCGCAGGTGGGGGCGGGTGTGTGGGGGCGGGTAGGGGACGTTCAAGGACTACTATCCCGCCTCGTATGTGACCTAGGTCCTGTGGGGCGGGTCACCGCCCCACCACCCCGATCTCACCCTCCGTGGCCGACCGTACCCCTTTCAGGGGAAGGCGAGCGGGCTTTTCAGACCCCGCATCGAAGGCCGCGGCCGGGCATCCGTTTGGAACCATCGCCCCGGGACATGTCTGGGGGAAGGTGGAGATCTTGGTCCGGAGCGGAAGAGGATGAGGAAGAGGAAGACGACCGTGAACTACACAGGGAGGATTCCGTCCCGACGCGCCCTGCTCGCCCTCGGGGCCGGAGCCGCGCTGGCGGCCTCGCTGCCGGCGGGCGGCGGCGCGGTCGCCGCGACCGGCTCCGGCAGCGGCCCCGGCACCGGCGCCGTGTCGCGCCGGCTGGCGGAGCTGGAGCGGGAGCACTCCGCCCGCCTGGGCGTGTACGCCCGCGACACCGCCACCGGCCGCACGGTGCGCTACCGGGCGCAGGAGCGGTTCCCGCTCTGCTCGGTCTTCAAGACCCTCGCCGTGGCCGCCGTACTGCGCGACCTCGACCGGGACGGGGAGTTCCTGGCCAAGCGCGTCCACTACACCGCCGCGGAGGCAGCCGCCTCCGGGCACGCCCCGATCACCGGCAGGCCGGAGAACCTCGCCCGGGGGATGACGATCGGGGAGCTGTGCGATTCCACGATCCGCTTCAGCGACAACGCCGCCGCCAACCTCCTGCTGCGCGAGCTGGGCGGTCCCGCCGCCGTCACCCGCTTCGCCCGATCGACCGGGGACGCGAGCACCCGTCTGGACCGGTGGGAACCGGACCTGAACAGCGCCGAGCCCGGGCGGATCACCGACACGACCACCCCGTACGCCATCGGGCGGACCTACGAACGGCTCACCCTCGGCACCGCCCTCGGGACGGCGGACCGGCGGCGGCTCACCGGCTGGCTGCTGGGCAACACCACGGGCGGCGAGCGGCTGCGGGCCGGTCTGCCGGAGGGCTGGACCGTGGCGGACAAGACGGGGGCGGGCGCGTACGGGACCAACAATGACGTGGCCGTCGTCTGGCCCCCCGGGCGGGCGCCCCTGGTCATCGCCGTCCTGACGACCAAGCCCGATCCCGGCGCCGCGCCCGACGACCCGCTCATCGCCCGGACCGCCGCGCTCCTCGCCGTCGCGCTGACCGGGGGCTGACCCGGGCCCGAGGCGCTCTCGGACCGGAATCCCCCGCCCTCAGTGCTCCGTCATCCGGAGCTCCACCGCCAGCCGGCCCGGCCGCCCCTCCTGCGCCACCAGCGGGCGGCCCACCCGGGCTGTCTCCGCGCACAGGAAGCGCAGGTGCTCCCGCGGCGCGACGTCGGCCATGCCGCGAGCGAGTTCCGCGCCCGGGTTCCAGACCACCACGTCGCTGTGGTCGTGGTGGGTGAGGGCGACGATCCTTCCCAGCACCTCGTCGCGCACCGTCGTGACGGGCGCCGGCGCCGTCTGGAACCGCTCGACGTGGTCCACCGGGGTCAGCGTGCCGTCCTCGTCCTCGTAGTGGCGCCGGGTGAGCCCGTCGGTGTGTTCGGGGCCGAGGCCCGCGAGGTGGGCCCGGCCGAGGTCGCCGATGCGTACGTAGGTGTGGAGGGCGGCGGTGGCGGTGTGGTCGCCGCGGTCCTCGATCTCGATGAGGCAGGTGTCGGTCAGGGTGTACCGCGCCACGAGGACGAACTCCTCGGGCCACACGGCGCGGGTCGCCGGCGAGGGCCGCAGCGTGCACTCCACGACGACCCGGTCCGCGTCCTCCTCCCACGCCGTCAGCTCCCAGTCGCTGGTCCGCGCGAACCCGTGCGAGGGCGAGCCGGCGGGGCCCGACGGGCCGAACCACGGCCAGCAGAGGGGGACGCCACCGCGCACGGCCGTTCCGCGCCGCCACAGGTCCGGGTCGGCGGACCACAGGACGCCCGGGTCTTCGGAACGGGCGGCGGCAGGGCGCCAGGTGACCAGTTGTCCGCCCTGGAGGCTCACGCACGCCTGTCCGGCGCGCGGGTGGTCCACGACGAGAACGGGGAAGTCCGCGTACCTGCGGCGGGTGAGGGCCGGGGAGAGCTGCTCCTCGACGGGCAGGGTCCGGAACTTCTCGAAGATCTGATCCATGCCCCGACCTTGCTTCACGGCGCAGACCGGGTCAAATCCTCTCGGTCGGGGAGGGTTGTTCGATGCGTGGTGCTCGCGGCCGTGAACTCGAATTGGCTCGCTCCTCGTCCACCCCCTCTTGCACGATGGCCACATGAGCACCTCCCAGCGGCCCCCGCACCACACCGCCCGGCCCGGTCGGGAAGCCGCCGCCCGGCTCCTCGCCTCGCTCGCTCCGCACGGCCGTCGTGAGCGGGTCCGCACCGCCGTCGCCCGGGTGCGCGCGCTGCCTCCGGCCGAGGTGCCCGACCTGCTCGCGGAGCTCGCCGACCCCGGCCGGCACGTTCCGGACACCCGGGCCACGGCCCTGATCTGCGCACGCGCCGTCCCTTCCGACCCGGCTCACGGTGCGCGACTCGCGGATCTGCTCGTCGCGGGGCTCTCCGATCCGCACGGGGCCGTACGGGCCCAGGCGCTGGTCGCGCTCCGCAGCGGCCGCATACGTCCGACCGCCGATGCCCTGGTGAGCGACCGGGTCACGGCCGCGGCCCGGGAACAGCTCGTCGTCGCCCTTCTCCGCACCCCGGCTCCCCTGCCCGATGCCCTGATCGACTCCGTCCGCACGACCTGGGGAGATCACGAGGCGGCCCGGCTGCTGCCCGCCTGCTCCCCCGCGACCGTGCGGCGGGTGCTGCCGCGGCTCCGGCACGCCCTGCGCTCCTGGCTGCCGTTGGCCCGCCGGGTACCCGAAGTCGTGTACGAGAGCGTGGTCCGGGAGGCCGAGTCGCAGGCCCCGGCTGCACGGAACAACTGGTGGGTGGTCGCGGCCCACGGCCCCCTGGGTGCTCTGGCCGCCCCGTGGGCGTGAACCTGGAGCCCGGCGACGTCCCGGAGATCCGCCGAGCCACCTCCGAGCACGCCCGGCGCCTCGTCGACATGGGCGCCGCGCTGCTGTGCATCACCGCCAACCCCGGTACGGGCGGCGCCTACGACGGCATGGCCCGGGTCACCGAGGAGCTGCGCAAGGGTCTCGGTGACGAGGCGGCCCTATCGCCATCCGCGGCCGCCGCCACACCTGGAACCGCATGTCGTTCGCGCCCGGCCGCTCGGCCCACGCCGAAGCCGCACAGAACGGCACCTCGTAGTCCTGACGACGGATCCGATCCCTGTCCGACGGACACGGGCGCAGGGGCGAGGGGCGGCGCGATCACGGCCGGGCACTCACCGGGGCCTGCGGTGGCCGTAACGTCGAGCGTGGACGCGGCCGTTGCCGGATCCGGGGAGTGGGGCCGCGCGGGGCGGGCATCCGCAGGGTATGGACAACTCATCGCACGACGCGGAGCGCGAACCCGCACCGCGAAGAGAGCCGCGGCGGCTGCCGTGGTGGGGACGGGCAGTCGGTGGGCTGGTGGTACTGGGTCTGGTCCTGGTGCTCGCCGGGCGGTTCAGTCTGCTGCCCGGCTTCGGCGGTCTGTTCCGCCAGGACACCGTGGACCGTTCGGGGCCGGTCCTGCTCAAGTCGATCCAGGACATGCACCGTTACGAGGGCGCCGCCGGGAACTTCCAGGTCGTGGTGGACCTGGAGAAGGACGCGGCCTTCCTGCCGGACTCCGTCCGGGGAACCCGGACCCTCTACGTCGGAGCCGGTTCCGTAAGCGGCTACGTGGATCTGGGCGGGCTCGGCGAGCAGGCCGTCACCGTCAACGAGGAGCGCACCAAGGTTTCGCTCCGGCTGCCCCACGCCGTCCTCGGGACGGCCGCGCTGGACCTGGACCGCTCGTACGCCGTGTCCAAGCAGCGGGGGCTGCTCGACCGGCTGGGTGACCTGTTCACCGACAATCCGGCCGGCGAACAGGCCGTACAGCGCCTGGCCGTTCAGCACATCACGGAAGCCGCCCGCGACAGCGGCCTCGCGGAGCGCACGGAGAAGAACACCACCGCGATGCTGGAGGGCCTGCTCCGCTCCCTGGGCTTCCGGGAGGTCACGGTCGCCTACGTGTGACGCCGCCAGGCGGGACCCTTCAGCCCGACGTCCGGCGCAGGACCAGGGAGACGAAGCCCCAGGTGTCCCGGTAGGTGCGCAGCCATTCGGTGCGGCGCGCGGTGGCCGTGGCCAGTACGTGCGCGCCGTCCGGATCGGCGGGGCGGTCCAGGGCCCAGGAGGCCAGCGACCCCCAGCAGGCCCATTCGTAGTCGTCCAGTTCGCGGCGCGTGCTGACGTGCCCGTGGACGGGGGTCCACCCGTCGGCGACGACCTGTTCCACGGTGGTCGCAAGATCGGCCTGCTCCCCGAACAGCTCGACGGCTTCGGGGGAAGGGGAGCGGTCCCAGAATCCCTCGCCGATCAGGACCCGGCCGCCGGGGGCCAGGTGCTTGGCCGCGCCGGCGAGGGTGGGCAGCAGACCGCCGAAGGCATGGGTGGACCCGACGCTGAGCACCAGGTCGAACGGCTGCGCGGAGGCGAAGTCCGCGGCCTCCTGGCGGTGGAGGACCAGCCGGTCCCGGACCCCGAGGCGGACCGCCGTCTCGTGGGCCTGCGCCAGGGCGTCCTCGGACACGTCGACTCCCTCGGCGTGCAGCTCCGGGTGGACGGTCAGGGCGCGCAGCAGCCATTCCGCGGTGCCGCACCCGAGATCGAGCACGCGCTCGTCGCCGCGCGGCAGGCCCCGTTCCAGGAGGCGGCGTACCGAGTCGTCGTCGAGCGGGGATTTTATCGGGTGATCGGCATGGGCAATCCCGGAGATGTGTTCACGGTTCACCGGTGCAGCCTGCCAGCCCGCCAAGGCCGTGCGCATCTCGATTTCGATCACGGATCCGAACATTCGTGTACGGCACATCCGCGGATGCCGTGCCCCGTACGAGCCTCGAAGACCTCACCCGCACACTGGCGGCCGCTGTCGCCGCTGCTGGCGGGCTCTCCGCACCTCTACGTCAGCAGCGCCAACCGGACCGGGCAGCCACCGGCGACACCGCGGCCCGGGCGGCGGCCATGTTCGGGCCCGGCGTCCCGGTCGTCGACGCCGACGCGCTGCGCCACCCGGCACCCCCACGCGGCCACCACCATGCTGCGCATCGGCTCCGGCGGAGACCTGGCGCACGTCCGGAGCGGTGCCCCGGACCGGGCACACGGCCCAGACCCCGAGGCCTATCTGACGCACCTTCGGGCGGCGCACGGCGGCGGGTGACGCACCGCGGGGGTGACGCACCGCGGGCTGCGGTGACGCACTGCGGCGGGTGACTCCCCCGGCGGCTGACGCCGGATCCGATCAGCCCCTGCGGACCCCTTCCAGACGGCCGACCCGACCCTTCTCCCCCGCGGCCCAGCAGCCGCCGTCCGCCGTGCAGGCGACCGTGTCGAAGGAACCCGGGTCGAGCGTGCGCCAGGTGCGGCCGCCGTCCCGGGTCAGGTCCGTGCCCGTCGGGCCCACCGCCAGGGCCGCGCCGGCGCCGTACGGGAGCCAGGCCGCACCCGATCGGTAGGCGGGCGGCGGGGTCGAGGCCTGCCTCCAGGTGCGGCCCGCGTCCGAGGACACCGCGGCGGCCTGTGGGGAGGCCTGCCCGGTGCGGTAGTCGCCGCCGACCGCAAGGCCCCTCGTACGGTCCTTGAAGGCGAGGGCGAAGACCCCGCGCGCCGGGTCGCCCGCGGGGAGGGTGGACTCGGCCGCCTGCCAGGTCAGCCCGCGGTCCGCGGAGTGGAGCACCCGAGCGACCGGGCCCCCGCCGGTGGCCAGCCAGACGTCGCGCGGCCCGGCGGACACCAGGCACTGGCCGCTCGCCGCGAAGCCCGCCTCGCCCGGCAGCGCGTCCGGCATTCCGGCATTGGGCAGGACCCGCCAGCTCCGGCCGCCGTCTTCGGTGGACAGGATGCGGAACCTGCCGTCCACCGGGTCGCTCATCGCGATCCCGTGGCGGGAGTCGAAGAAGGTGAGGCAGTCGTAAAAGGCCCGCGGGTCGGGATTCCGGAAGGTCTCCGTCCACGTGGCGCCGCCGTCCTCGGTGCGCAGCACCCTGGAGGCCTCGCCCTCGCCGATGGACAGGGCCACGGCGCGCCGCCCGTCGAAGGCTTCGATGTCCCGCAGTTCGAGTCCCTCCGCGACCGCCCCGGGTGGTGAGACGTCGCGCCAGCTGCGGCCGCCGTCAGAGGTCCGCAGCACGGTCCCCTTCGAGCCGGCCACCCAGGCAGTGGACCGGCTCACGGCGGCCAGTCCTCTGAACCGGGCGTCCCTGCCGGTCTCCTTCAGCGCCCAGCGCGCACCGCGGAGGTCCCGTGACCCGTCCGCGGCCTGCGCCGGGGCGGCCACCACCCCCAGCAGCAGAGCCGCGGCGCACATGCCAACTCCCAGAAGTCTCATGGCGCCGGAAGCTAACGCACCCCGGATTCACCGTCCAGGGCGCTTCCCGGCCACCGGCCGCCCCCGGATTCGAGGCGGATCCCGCATCGCTCGTACTCCTGCCCCGCCGTACGGGGACTCTCGGCCGGTCATCCCACGCACCCTCGACGCAGTGCTGCCCGGGGTCGCCCCCGCGCGCGTTGCCTGCGTTGTCGGCATTACCGGCGCAGTGGGCGTAGTCGGCGTTGCCGACGGGGAGGCGGCGCACCGCGGCCGGTGCGAACCAGCCCGACCGCCAGAGCGAGCAGTCGTCGATCCGGCCCGCCACGGTCAGCCCGCACGCCTCGCAGGTCATATGGGGACCGTCCGGACCGATCTCCTCGTAGCTCGGGGGCGGTCCGGCCAACGGGTTTTCCCTCCGCCGCACGGGAGTCCGGCGCGTCGTCGGTGGCGCGTAGTCGGTGTCAGAGCAGGCCTCGGCGTGTGCGGTACACCCGTAGCCCGGTGACCTCGTAGGACAGTTCCGTGACCCCGGGCTCCGGCGCCGGGTGGTACCGGCCCGCGCAGACGGAGAGGTTGACGATCAGGTAGGCGGACCAGCTCCGCCCCACTCCCCTGCCGTCGCTGAAGACCCGGTCGCCATTGACCCACCAGATGACCGAACTCCTCCCGAACTCGACCTTCAGGTCGATCCATCCTCCGGGCCTGACCGCCGGGTCACGGTGGTAACGGTGCGCCTCCCGGACGTGGTTGGAGAGTTCGAGGAGGTCCGGATTGTCGGGGTGGTACTCGAAGACGTCGATCTCTTGGCCTCCGTCGCGCCAGGTCCAGATGGCCGGCCAGGCGCCGAGCCCCACCGGGAGCTTCACCCGGGCCTCCAGCACGTCTCCGGTGCGCACCTCGAAGCCCTCGTCGCTGCCCTCGGTGGTGAGCAGCCCGCTGTCCCAGTTCCCGTCGGGACGCCGTGTCGCCCGGAAGGTTCCGGCGCGGCTGTAGGCGGGGTCTTCGGTGAGGTGGTCCAGCTTGTTGTCGCCCGGGTTGACCGGGCCGCCGTCGGGATACGCCCACGAGCGGCCGGCGATCCACTGGGCGGGAGAGGCGAAGTCGGCGGTGAAGACGGGGGTGCGGCGCGGGCGGGGCAGGTTCCGCAGCCGTTCGATCATGTCCGAGAGCATGGCGGATATCTGCCCGCCAGGAGTCCCCCGCACACTCGGATCGTCACCTGTCGTGACGATCGCGGCACTCTGAGTTCCTGCGATCCGTCCGGCGGGTCACCCGAGCGCACAGGCCTGCCCATGGGCTGGACCATTCCCAGCACGGCCCTGCCGACGGCGCTGAGGGCGGGATGCCGGTGACCTCCGGATGGCGCTCTACTCGGCTTCGAGCTGGTGGTCGGCCCAGACGTAGGTCTCGGGCAGCAACTCGGCGATGAGGACGGCACGGACACCGTCGCCCTGACCCACGATCACCTTCAGGGGGGGGAAGTAGTCGAGGAGGACTTGCCGGCACAGGCCGCACGGGGGACGACCCCTCAGTCTCGGTCGCCCACGGCGACGATCGCGTCCAGCTCGTAGGCGCCCTGGGCGGCCGCCGCACCGATGACGACCAGCTCCACGCAGGGGCCTCCGGCGAAGTGGCAGGCGTTCACCGCGGTGATGATCCGGCCGCCCCGGGCACGGGCCGCGGCGGCCATGGTGTGGTTGTCGCCCCGGCACCGGGTGCGCGCGACGTCGGCCGCGGCCCGGACGAGTTCGTGGTCGACGGGGTGGACGTGCGCGGTCATCTTCTCTGCCTTCGCTTCGTACGGTGTCGGGCCACGTTCACCCGCGCGGCGACGGCGCGCAAGCGAAGATCCGCACCCCTGGTCAAGCCTAACCCCCCTATGTAAGGTTCAACAATCGATAGCATCTATTACTCTTCAGGGGGCGCGCGGCGATGCCGGACACCAGGATCAATGAGCTCGTGCGGATGTGGATCGACGGCTGGGTCGTCTCCCGCGGCAGCTCGGACCCGATCGACGAGCCGTGGGGATGGACCATCGACGTCGGGCAGGCCAAGCACGTGGCCCGGCACGTGCTGCCGGAGCCCTCCGAGGCCGATGTGCGCAAGATCGTCGCCTCGACGAGCGCGCCGGGGACCTGGCTGAAGCTGTTCGCCGCGGAGGAAACGGTCCTGCCCTGGGTGGGACCGGGCTGGCGGAACGACATCGCCGGTTTCCTGATGACCTGTCGTCTCGCGGCGGAACGCCCCGAGGTACCGGCCGGCTACACGCTCACCCGGTGGACCCGGGGCGGCGTCAGCCGCGTGCTGGTCCGCACGCCCGAGGGGCACTTCGCCGCCCGGGGACAGATCGCCCACGCCGGCGCGCACGCCGTGGTCGACCAGGTCGAGACCGCCGCCGAACACCGGCGCAGGGGCCTCGGCGGCCTGGTGATGCGCGCACTGCAGAGCACCGCCCACGAGACCGGCGCGAGGACCGGCGTCCTGGTCGGCACGCCGGAGGGCCAGGCGCTCTACTCCGCGCTGGGCTGGACCACGCACTCCCCGATGACGAGCCTCTGGTACGAGCCGTCCGACGCGGCCGGCTGAGCCGGACCGGCGGCGTCGGCGGAACGATAGGTCAGGCGAGGCCCACGGTGTACGCCGCCTTGTGGCCGGCCGCGGGCGGTACCGGTGCCAGGGTCATCGCGGCGCCCGAGTCCCGGTAGCGGCCGTCGCGGGTGTTGGGGTGGGCCGGGGGCTCGCGGCGGGCGGACCACGGTCAGGCTTCAGCGGCACGTGCGTTCCGGCGGACGGGCTGTCGAGCCCCGTGCCCCCGAAGCCCGCGAACGTCTCCCCCGGCGGCGGCCAGGAGGGTGGCCGGGGTGTGGAAGGCGTCCGTGCCCAGGCAGATCGGCGGCCGGTGGCCGTCACCGTGGAGTTCGTACGGGAGGGCCGTCATCTCCTCGCGCTCGTCGGGGAACCGCTCGGGGTCGATGACCGGCCGGGACGGACCGTTCACGAAGCGCCACGGGGTGACGGCGCAGGCGGCCGCTGCCGCCGCGGCGATCTCGGCGGTGTGCGCGTCGGTGATGTGGTCGAGTTCCGGTCGAGCGCCGGGTCGGACAGACGGATCGCACGGCGGACGGAATCTGGTATGACGCGCGAGGAGTGCGGCACGTGCAGGATCACCGGCGACGTGCCGGCGCCGGGAAGGACCTCGAAGGACTCGGGTCGGTGGATCACTTGTCGTTCCCCGTTGGCCATGGGGTCATCGACCGGGCGGGCCGGGGCCGTCAGCCGACCCGGATGCCGATCACGCACGTGTCGTCGTCCGTGTCGGAGCGGCTCTCGGCGAGGAGCCGGTCGAGTTGGCCGTCCAGGTCCCCGTCAGCGGCGGCCGCCGCGTGCACGAGGTGGCCGAGGGACTCCTGCACCGAGGAGTCCCGGCGCTCCACCAGCCCGTCCGTGTACATCAGGAGCGTGTCGCCCGGTTCGAGCCGCACCTCCCGCTCGACGTAGGTGACATCGGGCAGGGCGCCGAGGAGCAGCCCTTCGATGAGCGGGAAGGCCTCCGCCTGCCCGCGCCGGACCAGTACGGGGGGCAGGTGGCCCGCACGGGCCCAGCGCATCACCCTCGTGCGCGGGTCGAAGAGACCGCAGACGGCCGTGGCCGTCACGTGCTTGGCCAGGTGATGGGTGACCGTGTTGAGCCAGGACAGCAGCTGGGCGGGGCCCGCCCCGGTGACGGCGAGACCGCGCAGGGCGTTGCGCAGGACGACCATGCCGGTGGCCGCCTCGATGCCGTGCCCGGCGACGTCGCCCACCGACAGCATGATCAGTCCGGAAGGCAGGACCACGGTGTCGTACCAGTCTCCGCCGACGAGCGCCTCGATCTCCGCCGGCCGGTAGCGGACGGCGACCCGCAGGCCCGGAGCCTCGATGGCCTGCGGGGTGGGGGGCATGATGGCGTGCTGGAGCTGGAGGGCCAGGCGGCTGCGTTCGGCGGACTCGGCCTCGGTGTGGGCGAGTTGGTCCCGGGTCGCGGCCAGGGCCACCTCGGTCCAGTGCTGGGCGGAGATGTCCTGGTAGGCGCCGCGCACGGCGTGCAGCCGCTGGTCCGCGTCGAGGACGGGCTCGGCGACGACCCGGATGTGGCGGGTGATTCCGTCGGGTCTGCGCAGGCGGAGGTTGACGGAGGCGGGGCGGTGGTGGCGCAGCACCGCGCGCAGGAAGCGCTGGACGGCCGCGGAGTCGTCGGGGTGCGCGTAGCCGGGGAGTTCCCCCAGCCGGACCGGGGGCGCCGTGGGCGGGAGTCCGTGGAGATCGTAGAGCTGGGCGTTCCAGGTGGTCTCGCCGGTGACGAGGTTCTCTTCGAAGCCTCCGATCCGGCCCAGGCGCTGGGCGTGCTGGAGGAGGCCCGCCAGGCGGGCGGTCTCGTCATGGATCCGCCAGATCAGCAGGACGGCCGAGCCGTGGCGGCTGACGCTGATGTTCGCGACGGAGGTGAGCGGGATCTGGTCGACGAGTGCGGTCAGGCTCATGCGTTCGGCGCGGAAGGGCTCGCCCGTCGCGTGCACGCGCTCGATGATGTCGAAGAGCCCGCTCTCGCCGGCGGCCAGGGGGTAGGCCTCCAGCAGCAGGGCGCCGTTGACGTCGCCGCGCGGACGTCCCACCGGGTCGACGAAGCGGCTGCCGGTATGCCGGATCCGGAAGTCGGCGAGCCGGCCGTCGGAGTCGAGTACCGGGGTGAGGACGACGGCCGGGTCCTGGAGCCCCTCGGCGAGGTCGATGAGCTCGGCGACGTCCGGCAGGACCGCCTCCGCGGCCAGGGGGTCGTACGGGGGCGCGGCGTCCATCGTGCGGGCGCACAGCTCGGCGAGGGCCTCGACCTGGCGCTCGATCTGGGGTGCCTGCGGCTCCAGGGGCTGCGGCCAGCAGATCTCCAGGACTCCCTGGATCCGTCCGCCCGTCCCCGTGGGCACCGCCATCCTCCCGCCGCCGGGCCATTCGGCGCGGCCTACGGAGGGGAGCCCCTCCCGGTCCATGGCGGTGAGGGTGACCAGGCGGCGTTCCCCCAGGGCGAGGCGGGCGACGGTGGAGACGCCCGGGGGGACGTGGCGCCAGCGGGCGGCCTCCCTGGGCGGGAACCCGGCGTGGCCGGCGAGGGACAGCGAACCGTCGGGCTCCGCGGCCCACACGGCCACCGCCACCGCTCCCAGGGGGCCCAGGGCGTTCGTCAGGAGGGACTCGGCGACCGCTTGGGTGTCGGCGGTGACGGCGAGCACTCCGCTCTCGGCGGTGCGCAGGCGCACCGACACCGTGGACGGCTGATCGGCCGGGTCGCCGCCGTGCGCGGCAGCGCCCGCGCCCGTACCGGCACCCGCACCCGCACCCGTACGTTCGACGAACTCGGCGGCGATCTCGCTGACGTGGTCGCGGGAGGCCTGGTTGACGATGTCCGCCGCAAGTTCGAGGGGGGACATCCCGCTCTCGCGGCACAGTACGTCGAGCTGGCGGGCCGCCGCCGCCGGGGTGCAGCGCAGCTGCCCGATCAGGATGCCCTTGGCCAGTTCGACCAAGGCCCTCCCGTCGGCGGCCGCTTGCGCCTCCAGCACCTCGCGGCGCAGGCGTTCCACGGTGGCGACGAGGCGGCCGAGGGGGGTCGGAGCCTGCTGCGGGATGACGCCCGCGGGGCGGTCGCCGTCCGGTGCTCCCGGCCGGCGCGCGTCGTCGTACCGGTGGGCATCCCCGTGCCGGCGGGTGTCGCCGGTCACGGGGTGAGCCTGCGACGGATGCGGGCGATGAGGTCGTCGGCGTCCACCGGTTTGGTCACGTAGTCGCTCGCGCCCGCGGCGAGGCTCTTCTCCCGGTCCCCGGGCATGGCCTTGGCCGTGACGGCGATGATGGGCAGGTCCGCGTACTGCGGCATCCGCCGGATCTCGGCGGTCGCGGCGTAGCCGTCCAGTTCGGGCATCATCACGTCCATCAGGACGATGTCGACGCCGGGGTTGCGGACGAGGGCGTCGATGCCCTTGCGGCCGTCCTCGGCGTGGAGCACGCGCATGCCGTGCAGTTCCAGGACCCCGCTCAGCGCGAAGAGGTTGCGTGCGTCGTCGTCGACGACGAGCACCGTACGTCCGGCCAGGTCGCTCTCGGGTACGTGATCGGCGTGCCGGCGCCGCGCGTCACCCTGTACCAGCGGCAGGACGTCCCCGGGCTGTTCGGCGGACAGGTGGAGCGCGATGCGTTCGCGCAGCTCGTCCAGGCTGGAGAGCAGTTCCACGCGGCGTGACGCGGACCGCCGGCGCAGGGCCTCCTCCTGGCCGGGCCGCACCCGCGGGTTGTTGTGGGCGAGGACGGGGAGCGCGGCGAGGGCCGGGTCTCCGTCGAGGGCGTCGAGGAAGCGGAGCGCTTCGCCGTCGGGCAGGTCCAGTGCCAGGACGACGCAGTGGAAGGAGTGCGCCGCCAGGGCGGCGGCCGCCTCGCGGGAGCTGGTGGCGTTGACCACGTGAATGCCGCCCCGCTCCCCCGCCCTCAGGTGGTCGGGGGCGAAGTCCCGGTCGGCGCTCTCGGCGACGAGGGAGAGCAGACCGTTCGTCCGCTCCTCGATCACCAGCAGGCGCCGGGGCCTGCGCTGCTCCGGGAGGACGGGGCGGCCCGGACGGCCGCCCTGCTCCGCCACCGCCCGGTGCGAGGCCCCGGGCGGGAGCGCCTGGGGGGTCTCGGCATAAGTGGCGTCCTCGTAGTCCGCGCGGCTGACCGGCAGGTAGAGGGTGAAGGTGCTGCCCTGGCCGGGGGCGCTCTCCGCGGTGACGGCCCCGCCGAGGAGCTGGGCGATCTCGCGGCTGATGGAGAGCCCGAGGCCGGTCCCGCCGTACTTGCGGCTGGTGGTGCCGTCGGCCTGCTGGAAGGCCCCGAAGACCGACTCCAGTTGCTGTTCGGGGATGCCGATGCCCGTGTCGCGCACCCGGAAGGCCAGCATCGGACCGCGCCGGGTGAGAGCGGCGGGGATCTCGGGGGCCGCGGCCGGTTCGATGCGGAGCTCGACGCCTCCGCGCTCGGTGAACTTCACGGCGTTCGACAGGAGGTTGCGCAGGATCTGGCGCAGGCGCGAGTCGTCGGTGAGCAGGTCGTCGGGGGCGCCGGGGGCCGTGGTGACGGTGAAGTCGAGGCTCTTCTGCGTGGTCATCGGCCGGAAGGTGGCGTCGACGTACTCCAGGAGCTGGGGCAGGTGCACCCGCTCGGGGTTGATGTCCATCTTCCCGGCCTCGACCTTCGACAGGTCGAGGATGTCGTTGATCAGCTGGAGGAGGTCGGAGCCGGCCGAGTGGATGATTCCGGCGTACTCGACCTGCTTGGGGGTGAGGTTGCGCGCGGGGTTCTGGGCGAGCAACTGGGCCAGGATGAGGAGGCTGTTGAGCGGGGTGCGCAGTTCGTGGCTCATGTTGGCCAGGAACTCGGACTTGTAGGTGGAGGCCAGCGACAGCTGTTGCGCACGGGTCTCCAGCTCCTGCCGGGCTTGCTCGATCTCCAGGTTCTTGGCCTCGATGTCGCTGTTCTGGCTGGCGAGGAGGGCGGCCTTCTCCTCCAGCTCCGCGTTGGAGCGCTGGAGTTCCTCCTGCTGGACCTGGAGTTCCTCGGAGCGGGCCTGGAGTTCGCCGGTCAGCCGCTGGGACTCGCCGAGGAGTTCGTCGGTGCGGGCGTTGGCCACGATCGTGTTGACGTTGGCGCCGATGGCCTCCATCAGCTGGGCCAGGAAGTCGCGGTGCACGGGGTTGAAGACGGAGAAGGAGGCCAGCTCGATCACGCCGAGGATCTGGTCGTCCACCACGATCGGCAGGATGATCAGGCTGCCCGGGGTGGTGTGGCCCAGCCCGGAGGAGATCACGTACCCGCCCGGGACCTGGTCGGTGGCGATGATCCGGCGGCTGCGGGCCGCCTGGCCGACGAGGGACTCTCCCAGGGCGAAGGCGGCGCCCTCCTGCGCGGCGGCGGAACGCCCGTAGGAGCCGACGAGGGTGAGCACGGTGCCTCCGGGGCGCTCCTCGGCGAGGTAGAAGGCTCCGTACTGGGCGGCGACCAGCGGGGTCAGTTCGTCCATGACGAGTTCGGCGACGGCGCCCAGGTCCCGGTGGCCCTGCATCAGGCCGGAGATACGGGCCAGGTTCGATTTCAGCCAGTCCTGCTCCTGGTTGGCCCGGGTGCTCTCGCGGAGCGAGCCGACCATGGAGTTGATGTTGTCCTTGAGTTCGGCGACCTCGCCCGAGGCGTCGACGGTGATCGAGCGGGTCAGGTCGCCCTCGGCGACCGCGCTGGCGACCTCGGCGATGGCCCGGACCTGACGGGTCAGGTTGCCGGCCAGCTCGTCGACGTTCTCCGTCAGGCGCTTCCACGTACCGGAGACGCCCTCGACCTCGGCCTGGCCGCCGAGGCGGCCCTCGCTGCCCACTTCACGGGCGACGCGGGTGACCTCGGCGGCGAAGGCGGAGAGCTGGTCGACCATCGTGTTGATGGTGGTCTTCAGCTCCAGGATCTCCCCGCGGGCGTCCACGTCGATCTTCTTCGACAGGTCGCCGTTGGCCACGGCCGTGGTGACGAGGGCGATGTTGCGGACCTGGCCGGTGAGGTTGTTGGCCATGGAGTTGACGTTGTCCGTGAGGTCCTTCCAGGTACCCGCCACGTTGGGGACCTGGGCCTGGCCGCCGAGCCGGCCCTCCGTGCCCACCTCGCGGGCCACCCGGGTCACCTCGTCGGCGAAGGCCGACAGGGTGTCGACCATCGTGTTGATGACCCCGGCCAGCGCGGCGACCTCGCCCTTGGCCTCCACCATGATCTTCTGCGAGAGGTCGCCGCGGGCGACGGCGGTGGCCACCTGGGCGATGGAACGCACCTGTCCGGTCAGGTTGGACGCCATGACGTTGACGTTGTCCGTCAGGTCCTTCCAGGTCCCGGAGACCCCCCGGACCGTGGCCTGACCGCCAAGATTGCCCTCGGTGCCGACCTCGCGCGCCACCCGGGTCACCTCGTCGGCGAACGCGGAGAGCTGGTCGACCATCGTGTTGATGGTCTCCTTCAGCTCCAGGATCTCCCCCCGCGCGTCAACCCGGATCTTCTGGGTCAGGTCGCCCTGGGCCACGGCGGTGGTGACCTCGGCGATGGAGCGCACCTGGGCGGTCAGGTTGTCGGCCATGACGTTGACCGACTCCGTCAGGTCCTTCCACGTACCGGAGACGCCCTGGACGTCCGCCTGGCCGCCGAGCCGGCCCTCGGTGCCGACCTCGCGGGCCACCCGGGTCACCTCGCCGGCGAATCCGGAGAGCTGGTCGACCATCGTGTTGATGGTCTCCTTCAGCTCCAGGATCTCCCCGCGCGCGGTGACGTTGATCTTCTGCGAGAGGTCGCCCTTGGCCACGGCGGTCGCGACCTGGGCGATGGAGCGCACCTGGGCGGTCAGGTTTCCGGCCATGAAGTTGACCGAATCCGTGAGGTCCAGCCAGGCTCCGCCGACTCCCGGTACGTCGGCCTGGCCGCCCAGGGTCCCCTCGGTGCCCACCTCGCGGGCCACCCGGGTCACCTCGGAGGTGAACAGGGACAGCTGGTTGACCATCCCGTTGAAGACGGTGGCGATCTCCCCGAGCAGCCCGTCCGCCGCATCGGGCAGCCGCGTACGGAAGTCTCCGTCGCGCACGGCCGTCAGCCCGGCCAGCAGCCTGCGCAGCTCCGCCTCGCCGATCCCGCCCTCGCCCTCGCCCTCGCCCGGGAGCGGGGGCGCCCCGTCCACCGAACCCGTGCCCGCCCGCTCGGCCATCCGCCCCAACCTCACACTCGAAACCGACACTCCACCGAACGGGACCAGACGGCCCCCCGGCACCGGGCGCGGCGAAGCGCCCGGCTCCACGGGGATCCGGCCGCGCCGCACCACCGGTCCGGTGAAGGCTAGCGCCGCCGAAGGGACGATAAGGCACGGTCGATCACACCGGGGGCAGCACATCCCGCCTGCGGGAAGGCGAGGTCGACGGGCGGCCTCGCGCACGCGGCCCGAACGCGCCCCGGGGGAACCTGTTTTGGACTGCTCCGGGGTGACCCGGCCAGTTCCGGGTAGACGAACCGGTGACACTCGCGCACAACGGAGGAAACGGGGTGAAGCGGATGGCGGTCAAGGCCGTGGGCTGGGCCCGGTCGTTCCCCGTCTCGGAGGGAGTCCGGGCGGCACGGGAATGGACGGCGGGCCACCTGGAGTCGCTGCCGTGGAACGGTTCGGTGGCCGACACCGGGTACTCCGTGCTGATCTGCGTCTCCGAACTCGTCACCAACGCACACCTGCACGCGGCCGGGACCGCGCACCTCGTCCTGACCTGGGACGGCTGCTGCCTGCACGTGAGCGTCGCGGACGCCGATCCGCGGCTGCCCCCGCACCGGGAGCCCGATGCGGGCGCGGAAGCCACGTCGGGGCGCGGGCTCGGGATCGTCACCACCCTGGCCGATTCCCTGGACATCCACGCGTCGCACGGCGGGAAGGCGATCACCGCGTGCTTCCGGCCGGGCGGCGGACCGGACCCGCACGGACAGGAGCCGGGCCGGACCCGGGAATCGCCCCCGCGACAGCCCTGGTCCGGGGCCCCGGAGACCGGATGACCGGCGGGGCCGGCACGGCGGCGGGGCGGCCGGTCCGGGTTCACGCCCCGGTGGCGGCGTCCACGCTCGCGTTCAGGGACAGGACCGTATCGGCCCCGGTCACCGCGAACAGCCGGCGCAACTGCTCGCCGGGGGCGGCGATGCGCAGGGTCGTCAGGCGGTGCAGCCGCAGGAGCAGGTTCAGGAAGGAGGAATCCCCGAAGGTGATGGCAGCGGCGTCCAGCACCACCAGCGGATGCAAGTCCGCGGCGGCGAGGAGAGCCTCTTCCAAGGGAACCAAGGTGTCCTGGTCGAGCTCTCCGCGGGCCACCACCACCCAGCCGCCCCCGGCCGGGTAGCCGTCCCCGACCACACCCTGCCCGTATCCGTCCCCTGCTCCGGTCATGTCCGCCTCCCCGGATCGTCCGTCGTACGTCCTTCCAGGGAGTATGCCTGCTCCTCGCTCCGACACCACCGCCCCCCGGGACCGCAGCCCTTCACCGGGCCTCGGCGCACCCCGGGGAGGAATTCCCTTGCCCTCGATGTGTGTAGACCCTCGAAGGCGGGGCACAAGCGCTCCCGGCAGCCGTTAGTCAATCGGGAGGGAGCGGCCACCATGAATCGCTCGGCCACCGTTGTAGGCCCCATTCGTGCAGCAGACGCATCGGTACCCGCGTGTGACCTGGAGTCCGCGGGAGCGACCACGCAGGACGCGGACCTGTTCCGGGTGGAGAACGCGCGGGAGATGGCGCCCGGTGACGCCCGGGAGCTCTCGCGGCTCTTCTTCGCGAGGCTGCGCACCCTGGAGGAGGGGACGCGCGAGTACCAGTACACGCGCAACACCCTGATCGAAATGAACCTGTCCCTCGTCCAGTTCGCCGCGCGGCGCTTCCGGGCCCGCGTGGTCGGCGGCGGTCTGGACATGGAGGATGTCATCCAGGTCGGAACCATCGGCCTGATCAAGGCCATCGACCGCTACGACACGGAGCGCGAGGTCGAGTTCTCCACCCTCGCCCTGCCGTACATCACGGGTGAGATCAAGCGCTACTTCCGCGACACCACCTGGGCCGTGCACGTACCGCGCCGCCTGCAGGAGCTGCGTACGGAACTCGCCAAGACCCAGGACGCCCTGAGCGATGTCCTGGGCAGGGCGCCGACCGTCAAGGAAGTCGCCCAGCACCTGGAGTTGTCCGAGGACGAGGTCATCGAGGGGCTGGTGGCCGCGAACGGCTACACCAGCAGTTCCCTCGACGCCACCGCGGTCGACGGCGACGCCGCCCCGGCGGCGGGCCGTGGCGCCCGGCCGATGGCGGAGCGCCACGGAGCCGTGGATCCCGGCATGGAGCTCTTCGAGGACTTCCACACCCTCGCGCCCCTGCTGGAGGAACTGGACGAACGCGACCGGCTCGTCCTGCAGCTGCGCTTCGGACTGGAAAAGACCCAGGCGGAGATCGGCGCCGAACTCGGCGTCTCCCAGATGCAGGTCTCCCGCATCCTGTCCCGGACCCTGGCGCGGCTGCGCACCGGCATGCTGGCGGTGTAAGAAGGGACCGTGAACTCCTCATCCGGCGCGTCGGAGCGCGCGGGCGCGTCGGCGGGCTCGGCAGCGGCAACAGGCTCAACGGCAGCGGCGGCAGCGGCAGGCTCGGAGGCGGCAGCGTGCGCGTCGGCGCCGCTGACCGCCCGGCCGTGGCAGGACCGTCCTGGCGCTCGCCTGAGCGGCAGCTGCGACCTCGACACGCGGCAGTGCATGTTCGCCGCGCTCGGCGTCGTGACCGCGATTCCCGGTCCGGTCGTCCATCTCGACCTGTCCGCCGTGGTCTACCTGGACACGGCCGCGGTCGCCGCGCTCGTAGGGGCGTCCGCCGCCCTCGGCGGGCAGGGGCGGCGTCTGCTGCTTCACAATCCGCCGTACTCGTTCCGCAAGGTCGTGGAGATGTTCCCGGACGAATGCGCCGCGCTGGAGGTCGCAGCATGATCACTGTTCCTGAGCCCGCCGGGCCCGGGGCCTTCGTCCACCCCGCCTTCTTCTACGAGGACTTCGAGGGGTACGCGGCCGGCGTGGGCGCCTTCGTGGGCGCCGCCGTGTCGGCCGGTGAACCGGTCCTCGTCGCCGTACCCGGACCGCGCCTGGACGACCTGCGCGAGAGCCTCGGCCGAAACGCCGAGGGCGTCACGTGGACGGACATGACGGAGCTGGGCCGCAACCCCGGCCGCATCCTGGCCGCCCTGCGCGATTTCGCCGACCTGCACGTGAGCCGGCCGGCCCGGATCGTCGGAGAGCCGATCTGGCCCGGCCGCTCCCCCGCCGAGGTCCTGGAGGCCACCCGGCACGAGGCCCTCATCAACACGGCCTTCGCCGGCCGGCCCGCCACCGTCCTGTGCCCGTACGACGTACGGGGCCTGGCGCCCGAGGTACTGGCCGACGCCCGGCGCACGCACCCCACCCTCATCGAGGGGGGCTCGGACCTGCCGAACCCGGCGTACACGGACGCCGCACGGGTCTCGGCGGACTGCGACCGGCCGATGCCGGAGCCCGGGGGCGACGTGCACCGGTTCGCGTACGCCCAAGGAGGGCTGGCCGAGGTGCGCGAGTACGCCGCCGCCTGGGCCCGCGGGACCGCGCTGAGCGCGGCGCGGCGCGGCGACCTGGTCCTGGCCGTCAGCGAGGCCGCGGCCAACTCACTGTCCCACGGGGGCGGGAAGGGCACGCTGCGCCTGTGGACCACCGTCGGTCCCGGGGCGGGAGTCGTCGCCGAGATCCACGACGCGGGCCGCCTGGCGGATCCCCTCGCGGGGCGCCGCCGCCCGTCCCTGGCCTCCGCCAACGGCGGCCGGGGCCTGTGGATGATCCACCAGCTCTGCGATCTGGTCGAGGTCCGGGCCCTGCCCGAGGGCTTCACGCTGCGGCTCCACATGACAACGCCCTGACAGGGAAGGTCACCTACACTCGGGGGCGGGCCCGGGTGTTCCCGGGCCGCTCGGGGGCATACGGACAGTCCCGGACACCGACCACGAACTCAGCGGGCGGTCTCCCGGGAACAGCGAGCAGAGCAGCGTCGGCACGGGGGTGCGAGAGCACGGTGGAGACCATCGGACCGGAAACGGGAGATCCAGTGAGCGCCGGCCTTCCCGGCGGAGGCCAGCGGCGTCGCCTCGCCCTGACGGGCGTCGGGAGCGCGGTGGCCAAGGGACGCGACTTCACGCGCCGGACCCTGCGGGACTGGGGCTGGGACGGAACCGAGACCGCCGAGGACGCCCTGCTCCTCGTGTCCGAGCTGCTGACCAACGCCTCACTACACGCGGACGGCTGCCGGGAACTCGTCCTGACGGCCGGGCGAACGCTGCGCATCGAGGTGTGCGACGGCACGACGGCCCCGCCCCTCCTCCACCCTGCCCCGCGGCGCGGCATGCCGGGGGGCCACGGTCTGCACATCGTGGAGCGGCTGTCCGACCGCTGGGGCACGCACGCGCATGGGGACGGCAAGGCCGTCTGGGCCGAGATCGAGGCCGACCGTCTGGTGTCCGGCAGGCCAGCGCCCCGCTGACCGGGCGGACCCCCGGGTCCGTTGCCCGGTCGTCGTCCGTTCCCCGGTCCCGGTCGTCGTCCGTTCCCCGGTCGTCCCGCGCGCACGGGCGTCGATCCGGCCGCCGGGGGCAGGAGCGTCTCATGACCTCTCATCAGTTCACCTCCTTGTCCCTGGCCCCGGCGATCGGGCCCTCCTGGGTGCACCTGCTCGTCATCGCCTTCGCGCTGATCGTGCTCGTGCACACCCTGGCGCGGCACCGGTAGGAACGCGCACGTCCGGCCGTTGCCGCGCCGTACGGGCGCCGGCCTGCGCGGAGTTCCGTCAGCGGGAGCGCCCCTCGGTCGCGCCGGGCCCTGCCGGAGCCGGGTCCAGCAGGACGCGGGGCAGGGCGGCGGGGTGCTTCTCCGCCAGCCAGGCGATCAGCCGCTCGCGTACGACGCAGCGCACCGTCCAGACGTCGTCTGCGTCCTTGGCCGTGACGATGGCCCGCACCACGATGCTGGAGGGCGTCGTATCCGTGACGGCGAGGTCCCAGCCGCGGCCGTCCCACTGCGGGCAGTCGCGCAGGATCTCGTGGACCTTGTCCCGCATGAGGTCTACGGGCGCCCCGTGGTCGCAGTGCAGGAAGACCGTGCCGGTCATCTGGACGCCGCCGCGCGACCAGTTCTCGAAGGGCCTGGTCGTGAAGTACGAGACGGGCATGGTGATGCGGCGTTCATCCCAGGTGCGTACGGCGAGGAAGGTGAGGGTGACGTCCTCGACCACCCCCCACTCGCCGGCGACCACGACCGTGTCCCCGATCCGCACGAGGTCACCGAAGGCGATCTGGAAGCCCGCGAAGAGGTTTCCCAGGGTGGACTGGGCCGCCACCCCGGCCACGATGCCGATGATCCCGGCGGAGGCGAGCACGGACGTGCCGAGCCCACGGAAGCTCGGGAAGGTGAGGAGCATGGCGGCGGCCGCGATCACGGCCACGACGACGGTCACGACCCTCGTGATCAGCGTCACCTGGGTACGGACCCGGCGCACCCGGGCCGGGTCGCGGGTGCCGGTGGCGTAGCGGGCGTACCCCGACTCGACGACGGCGGAGGCCACGACCACGATCAGCCAGGCCCCGGCACCGATCAGGGCCAGCGAGAGGATCCGGCCCGTGGCGGCCGCGTTGTCCCGCAGCGGCGGCCACGCGGTCTGCCGGCAGGCGCCCTTGAACAGTGCGGCGAGGAGGAATATCTGCAGGGCGTGGCGGCAGCGGCGCAGCAGGTGCCACAAGGGCGTCTCGGGGTGTCGCGCGCCGGCGCGGCGGAGCAGTCGGTCGACGGCCCAGCCGGCCGCGGCGGTGAGCAGGATCGAACCCGCCAGGAGGGTCAGAAGGCGTAGGGCGCTGTTCATGTCTCCCCAGTGAGTGGAAGCGGCACGGACATTCCCGCACCTGCCCCACGGCAGGGACCTGACACAGGGACACCGCCCGCCGCCGCTCCCCCGGACCCGCGAGCCGGTCACTCGCCGCGGTGGAAGACCTTCCGCCAACCCGTGCGACTCGGCTTCGCGATCGCCTTTGCCGCCGGGTTCGTTGCCGGCTTCGTGGCCAGGTTCGTTGCCGGCTTTACGGGCCCTGGTTCCGGCCTCGGCGAGGCCTCGGGGTGGACCGGCCGGGGCCGGCGGTGCCACCAGTGCCTGCGGCGCGGGTGCACGGCGCGGCCCAGGCGGCGGCCGATCAGCAGGTAGCCGAGGAGGGCTCCGGCCGTGTTGAGGATGACGTCGTCGATGTCGAAGACGCGTCCCGTGACCAGGGCGCCCTGGATCAGCTCCACCAGCGTCATCAGACACACCGTCACCACGGCGACCCGCAGCAGCCCCCGGGCCGGAGGCATGAGGACGGGCAGGAGCACCCCGAACGGCAGGCCCAGCAGCAGGTTCCCGCCCAGCTGGCGCACCGCCTCCGTGGTCGACGCGCCGTCCAGGTAGGCATTGATCGAATGGCCGGGCGTGGTGTTGCTGTGCACCAGGGCCACCGAGGCGGCGGAGGGTTCCAGCGTGAGCCGTGCGAGCACCACGCTGAACAGGACGGTCCCGACGAAGGCCGCCAGCATGGCCAGCGCCCGGACGGCCGGGTGCGCGGGACGGCGTTGTTGCCAGGCTGCCGCTACGGACCCGCTGTCGGAACTCTCGCCGCGCCGCAGCGCGTGTCTCCATGTCATGGCGGCGCGTCTGCCCTGCGAACGGTCCGGTACGCGCCCCGGCGGGAGAGTCGCTCCGAATCCAGCTCCGGAGCCGGAGCCGGCTCCCGACCACCGTGCCGTCGCGACGTCGGCGCTGCTGGGCGAATGAAGGACCGGAGCCGGGGCAGGCGAGTTCGGGCGGGGCGCCGTCGGCGCCGCGCACGACATCGAAAGAGAGGGACGGCCGGCACCGCGCCGCCGCCCCCTGTCTGGCGAAGGAGTTGTTTTCGCGTGACTGAGCATGTGTGGAGCTACAGGTCGACCGCGGGCCACCTGACCGGCACCGATCTGATCGGTTACACGGTCGAGGCGACCGACGGCAGCATCGGCAAGGTCGACAAGCACTCCGACGAGGCCGGTGACGCCTACCTGGTCGTGGACACGGGGATCTGGATCTTCGGCAAGGAGGTGCTGCTCCCGGCGAGCACCGTGATCATCGTCGATGTGAGCCGGGAGAAGGTCTACGTCGACGGCACCAAGGAGCAGATCAAGAACGCCCCGGAGTTCCACCGCGAGAAGCACCTCGACGACGTCGGGTACCGCGAGGAGATCGGCACCTACTACTCGATCGGCGGCTTCGGCGGCCGCATCATCTGACCCGGTGACACGGACACGGGCCCGGACTCGACGAGTCCGGGCCCGTGTCCGTGTCCGGGGCCGTGCGCGCGACCTGGTCCCCTCCCCGCAAGCGGGACCCGGCCGCAGCGACGGTCAGCCCCGTACGAGTGCGCGGACGTTCTCGACGCTGCCGCAGTCGGCGTCCAGCCGGCGCTCCCGCTCCCGCAGGAAGGCCGCTCCGAGCTCGGCCCTCCGCTCGTCCGGTACGTTCTCCCGGGCTCCGTTGAGGATGGTGCGCTCCTCCTCGTCGAGGTGGTGGGAAACCGCCTTGACCAAGTCTTCCAGCCGCTCGTTCCAGTCGTCGGAGCCCACTTCGGACACCTCCAGCAGCGCCAGGAGGGCCTCGTTGCCCTCGGCGTGTTCCTCGGCGCCGTGCTCGACTTCCGCGTTGTCGACGTCCTTGAACCGCTTCAGTGCGCCGTACACCTCGGCCTCCTCGGCCTCGCCGTGGGCCACGAGGAGCGCGGACAGCTTCGCGAGCGCGTCCGCGCGGTCGGCCTCCACACTGCGCATCCGGCGGAAGAGGTCCTCCATCCTGCGGTGGTCCTTGAGGATCAAGGCGACGACGTCCTGGTTCTCCTGTGCGTCCGCGGCCATGCCACGTTCCTCCTCTTCTCGCATGTTTCGTTCCGCAGGGGCGCCTGCTCGATACCGGCGGGTTCAAACCTCGGCGCGACTCCTTGCCGAGCCCCCGCCATGGTCGGCCGGGACGACGGCCGGGGCGAATGGCTCTGGGCCATCCGGAGCAACGGGGGCGTGTTCCCTCCGGGCCGCCGATGATCCGCCGCCCGCGCGGGAGATAGTCGGTCGGGGCGGTCGGCCGAACGGGCCGCCGGCCCGCGGCCAGGCGACAGAGGGAGCGTGGATCCGATGGTGAAGAGGGCATTGCTGACGTACGCCTTGGCGGCCGGAGTGCTGATCGGGCCGCTGAGTACGGCCGGCTGGGCGGCCGACGGGTACGCGCGGGGCAAGTCCGGCCCGGTGGGTGTGGTCGAGACCCGCGCGCCGCTCAACGTCCGCGAGAAGCCGACCGTGTACTCGGACGTGGTGAAGAAGCTGCATCCGCAGGAGCGGGTGCTCCTCGTCTGCCAGAAGCGCGGCGGCTGGGTCGACGGCAACCCGGTGTGGTACCGCCTGCACGGCTCCAAGGGCTGGGTCTCGGCCCGCTACGTCCACAACCTCCAGCCGGTCCGCCCCTGCTGAGCGCTCGCGGCAGGCGACGACCAACCGCGAAGGGAGCGGCCCCCGGTGTCCGGGGGCCGCTCCCTTCACGGGTGCCGGGGCTCAAACGGTGGAGGACAGCGCGTGCCTCCCGCCTCCCGCCATACGGAGCTCACGCCTCTCGTGCGCGGTGAGGCCGCCCCAGACGCCGAAGGGTTCTCCCACCTCCAGCGCGTGCCGCAGGCAGGCGCGCTGCACCGGGCACAGCGCGCACACCTCCTTCGCCGCCGTGTCCCGCGTCACGCGCTTCCCGTGCTGCTCGCCCGTGGGATGGAAGAAGAGCCGCGAGCCCAGTTCCCGGCAGGCGGCGTCCTCCTGCCACAACCAGTGGTGCTCGGCACGCCCCGGCAGACGCGACACGTTTCCCACCTCGGAACCTCCATCGGAGACGGTCCGGATCCTGAGCGGGAGCCCATCGGATGCGGACGTGATTCGAATGCGCGATCGGGCCTCGTCTGACCCGGAACGCTCGGCTCAAACCGCCCGGCCCCGTCGCGCCCGGCGGCTCCGCCGGGCCAGCAGGGCCGCGGCCAGGACGGCTGCGGCGGCGACCGCCGCGGTCCGGTGGCTCCGGAGCGCCGTCGCGACCCGCGCGGCCCCGCCCCGGGCGGAGTCGAGCTTCCCGTCCTCCACGAGGCGGCCGACGTGCGATGCGGCCGTCTCCTTGAGCCGCCCGGCGGCCTCGTGGACCCGCTCCGAGGAGCCCGCCTTGGAGACCAGCGCTTCGACCGTCCGGCCGAATTCCTTCCGGGTCCGAACGGCCTGCCGGCGGAGCGCCCGCGCGCCAGGGAGGATCTTGTCTCCGTGCAATCCGGTCGTCGTCATCGCGGTTCCCTTCCTTCGAGTCCTCCGCCTGCCCGCGGGCCGGCCTGGTGTCGTCACCCTGCTGCGCCCGACTGCGGGCGTTGCTGCACGGATGCCCGGCAACGGGCTTACGACACAGTCGAGTTGCCACTGAAACGGGATGGCGGCTCGCCCCCGACCGGGGAGAGCCGCCATGCTGCCGTGCTGCTTACGTGCCGCTTCGGCGCTTCCACCGGCTACCAGTAATGACGCCGACCGCCGACCGCGTGTCCGACCGAGCCCATGATCCACAGCACCGCCCCCACCACGAGCAGGATCACGCCAATGGTCCACAGAATGGAGATTCCGGTCAGGAATCCGATGAGCAGGAGGATGAGTCCGGCGAAAAGCATGATGCCCTCACTCGCGCGTCGGGAAAGCGGCGGAACGGTGGCTCCGCCGCGGTGTCTCGGCTCGCGTCTGCCCCCGGTCGCCCGGCTTATCCGTCCCGTCGCCATGTGTGACGCCGTGACGTCGTCGGCCGGTCAGGGCACGCCGTCAGCCCGTACGCGCGCTCTGCCGTGCCAGCGAAGATCCGGCTTCGTTCGCACGGGGTCAGCCCGGCGGTCAGTTCGTCGGCCGTGTCGAGCACTTGGGCGTACGGTGTGGCCGCGAGCGTGCACACCGGCCAGCCGGAGCCGAACATCCGCCGGTCCGGGCCGAAGGCGTCCAGCGCCGTTGCCGCGTACGGGCGCGGTCGACCGGTACCACGAGGAGTACCCGCGGCTGACGGACGACGCGATCGCCAAGCCGTACCGGGTCGGGGTCTACCGCCGGGGTACGCCCGCCCCGTGGGAACGCTTCCGTGTGTCACGACCGGCCGGCTCGGGGAACTGCTCACCTCCGACGGCGACCTCGACATCCTCCGGCTGGACGGGGAGTTCGAGCACACCGAGGAGAAATGGCGCTACGGGGAACCGCGCGAGCTGCTCGACGAGCTCTGTACGGTGGTCGCCGTCGACCTCGGGCCGGAGCGGCGGTAGCGCGGGAGCGCGGGAGCGCGGGAGCGCGGGGCGCCGTTCAGGCGGACAGGTCGAGTTCGTAGACCTGTCCGATGAGGTCGGCGCCGAAGCTGTGGTGCGGTTCCTCCTCGACGAGGCGGAAGCCCGCGGCGAGGTAGACGCCACGGGCGGCCGCCAGGATGCCGTTCGTCCACAGCCGGATCCGCTCGTACCCCGCCCCACGGGCGAAGTCCACGCACCGGGCCACCAGGCGCGAGCCCAGGCGGTGGCCGCGAGCGGCGGGGTCCACGAGGAGGATCCGCAGTGTGGCGGTGTTCTCCCCGCCCTCGTCGGCCACGCAGAACACGCTGCCGACCCGGCGGCCGTCCAGTGCGGCGATCCAGGCCGCCTCGCGGGAGGGATCGTGCCCGGCCGCGTAGTCCGCGACGATCCGCGCGACCAGGGCCTCGAAGCTGTTGTCCCAGCCGAATTCCTTCGCGTACTGCTCGCCGTGGGCCATCACCACCCAGCCGAGATCGCCCGGCTCCCCCAGCGGCCGGATCACCGCGCGAACCTCGTTCATGGGAAGGCGATCGGCAGCAGCCCGCGCGTCCTGCTCTTCCTGTTCGGCAGCAAGGACGCGTTGGTGCAGGCGCTGCTCGCGCGGGCCCGGCAGGACGAGACGGGAATGCTCGAAGCCGTACACCGGGCCCGCCCGGAGCACGGGCTCGCCCGCACGGGCGAGCTGGTGTGGAGCCGGCTGGCCGACCCGGGGCACCGCAAGGTGCTCACGCTCTGGGTCGAGGGCTACGCGCGCTTGCTGAGCGGCGGCGAGGGGCCCTGGGCGGGCTTCGCGGAGCGGACGATCGCCGACTGGCTGGAGCTCTTCGCCGCCGCCCAGCCGCCGGCCCGCCGCGACACGCCCGAGGGGCTCGCCGAGCGCACCCTGCCGCTGTCGGTCCTGCGCGGAGCACTGCTGGACCTCGTGGCGAGCCGCGACGAACCGAGCACCACGGCGGCCGTGACGGCCCACCTGCGCACCCTCGATGCCCCTGCCGACGGTGGGCCGGCGCACCGGGACGGTACCGGGAACGGCACCCCCGGCAGGACCGATCGCGGCGCGCGGACGGTCGCGGCGCCACCGGCGGCCGTTTACGACGCCCTTGTCGACCGCGCGTCCCTCGAAGCCTGGCTCCCGCCGGACGGCATGAGCGGGCGGATCGAGCGGTGGGACCCGCGTCCCGGGGGCGGGTTCCGGCTGGTACTCACCTACCTCGATCCCGCCGGGAGCCCCGGCAAGACCTCCGGCTCGACCGATGTGGTCGACGTACGGTTCACCGGTCTGGTGCCGCCGGAGCGCGTGGTGCAGCAGGCCGTGTTCGAGTCCGACGACCCGTCGTACGCCGGCACCATGACGATGACCTGGCACCTCGACGCCCGCGACGGGGGCAGCGGCACCGAGGTGACCGTCACGGCCACCGGTGTTCCGCCCGGCATCGACCAGGCGGACCACGAGACGGGCATCGCCTCTTCGCTGGCCCACCTGGCCTCGTACGTCGAAGCGGCCCGATGACCCGAGCAGCCTGAACGTCGGCGCTACTTGCTCACCGCGATGGGGGCCGATTCGATGGTGAGGCCCGCCCGGTCGCGCAGTTCGAGCTGCTGCGGGCGGAGGGCGGGGATCAGGGAGGCGATGGCTCCCGACAGGAGGGCGAAGCCGCCGCCCATCAGGAGGCCGGTACGGAAGCCCGCCTCGGAGGTGAAGGTGAATCCGCCCGCCGTGGTGGTCATCTGAGCCAGGACCACACCGACGACGGCGGCGCCGACGGAGGTGCCCAGGGAGCGCATGAGGGCGTTGAAGCCGTTCGCGGCTCCGGTCTCCGTCAGGGGCACCGCGCTCATGATCAGGGCTGGCATGGCCCCGTAGGCGAGGGCGACTCCGCTGTTGATGACCATGACGGCGGCCATCAGCCCGACGGCCGTCGCGGAGAAGAGGAGCGCGACTCCGTCGCCCGCGGCCAGCACGAGCGCTCCGCAGACGAGGGTGACCTTCGGGCCGTGAGGCCGATGCCGCCGCCGATGCCCATGGAGGCGCTCACGAGGGCGATGGAGGAGCTGAGCTTCTCGGCGGGGACGATGTCGCGGAGCAGGGCGATGCCCAGCGGGATCATGCCCATGCCGACGCCCTGGAGGCCCCGCCCGACGATCATCTGGACGACGCCGCCCGCCAGCGCGCAGACCACCGATCCGGCGATCAGCGGTATGCAACAGGCCAGGAGCATGCGGCGCTTGCCGAGCATGTCGCCCAGCCGCCCGCTGATGGGTACGCACACGCCGGCGACCAGCAGGGTGGCGGTGACGACCCAGGCGGAGTTGGAGGGGGAGGCGTGGAGGATGTTCGGCAGGTCGGCCAGCAGCGGCGTGACCAGCGTCTGCATGACGGCTGCGGCGATGCCCGCGAGGGCGAGCGTCGCGATCACCTTGCCGGTGCGCGGGACGGCCATGGGCGGCTGTTGCATGAAAGGTCCTCAGAGGGGGCCGCCCGGAACGCCGGCGTCCTCTCCCCGGAGGTCAGTGCCCGCTTCTTCGACGCACTCGACCCGCTGGTGACGCGGGGGCAGCGGGCCGGGGTGATCCGGGGGGGACCTCGCCCCCGACGATCTGAAGAGGATCATGAGCATGCTCGTCAGCGTGCTGTGGACCATGGATCCCGCCGAGGAGGGCTGGCGCCGCTACGTGGCTCTGGTCATGGACGGTCTGAGTCCGGCCGCGGCGAGCCCCCTGCCCCACCCGGCTCCCCCGCTGCTGCGCCGGCCTCAGGAGTGAGCTCCTTCGGGCCGTAGGGCGCCGGGGTTTCCCCGGTGAGCAGAGCCCAGTAGCGGTCGCCGAAGGACCAGTGCCACCATTCCGTCGGGTAGTTCACCAGGCCCGCGGCGGTGAGGGCGGCGGCGAGCAGCTCCCGGTTGGCGCGGGCCTCCTCGCCGATGCCGGCGGCGTGCGTGTAGCAGGCACCCCCGCTCTCCTCCGGATCCGCGTTCATCCGCGTACCCATGTCCAGCTCGCGCCCTTCGGCGTCGGCCAGGGTGAGGTCGACGGCCGCACCGGCGCTGTGCGGGGCGATCGCGGGCGGGGAGACGTAGCGGCTCGCGGCCGTAAGGATCCGTTCCTCGCTCCACCCGGGGTTGCCGGCCCGCAGCAGACCGGCGTACTCCTCGAAGTACGCGCGCTGCAGCGAGGGCGGCCGGTACCCCTCGACGAACAGCAGCCGCAGACCGCGGGGAAGGGTCTTCTGCGCGTCGAGCAGGCGCGCCAGCACGCCCTCCCGCAGGTGCGCGAAGGCGTCCACCGGGTCCTGTTTGCGCGCGTCGACCAGCAGGAGGCCACCGAGGCGGACGTCCACGAGACGTTCGCCGCACTCCTCCACGGGTATGGCCGCGACCCGGGGATCCGACATCAAGATGATCTCACTCATCCTGAGATCATCGCGCACCGCTCAGGTCCAGTCGGGCCAGGACGCCGTCGCGGTAGAGCCGGGTTCGCGCCACCCGAGCAGGCTGGGCGGACGGCTCCGGCCGGTCCGCGCGCGACACCCCGGCGGGAGGCGTCGCGTCGCGGGACCGAGCCGGCGGGGCGGAGTCGCCCGGTGCATGCCCTACGCGGCTACGGCTACGGCACGGATCAGTCCTTGCGGCGTGCGGCCCAGACGGTGCGCTCGGTCCGTACGGCGAGGTCCTCGCGGCGCAGGATGCTCCCGGAGCCGTCGGTGTCGAGCAGCCGGTCGAGGGCGGCGAGGTCCTCGGGCCGGAGGGTGTCGACGATGCTGCGACGAAGGCGCCGCAGACCGCCGAGGGCGTACGCGCCGACCGCCTCGCTGCGCGAGCCTTCGATGTTCACGTTGATCGTGCGGTCGCCTTCGAGGGTGAATCCGGCCGTGGTGAGCTTGGGACCCCAGTCGGCGCCGCGGTGGGGCACGTGCTCGGCGTGGTAGCTCTCGCTCGCGGTGTGGCAGCGGTCTTCCAGGCCGGGCCTGCCTTCGGGGGCGTCCGCGGGCAGGAACCGGGGGAACCCCGCCAGCTCGACGACGGCGAACAGGCCGCCGGGGGCGAGTAGTTCCCGGACCGTGCGCAGGGCCTGGTCAGGGTCGGCCATGTGATGCATCGAGGCCGAGGCCCACACCAGGTCCGGCGTCCCGAGTTCGGGCCACGCGGTCTCGTCGAGGTCGGCCTGCACGGTGCGGACCCGGTCCTCGACGCCCCGGGCGCAGGCCTTCTCCCTCAGGCGCTGCAGGTGCGCCGCCGAGGAGTCGACGGCCGTGACCCGCGCGTCGGGGAACTGGTCGAGCAGGGCGAAGGTGCCGGCTCCCGTGCCGCAGCCCAGGTCCACGATGTGGCGAGGGGGCTCGTTCAGGGGCAGCCACGTGGTGATGTCGGCGATGTGCCCGGCGAGGACTTCGGCGTCCAGGTCGAGGATCTCCGCCTGACTGTCGGCCTCGGTGTCGTGATGGGCGTGGCCGTGATCGTGGCCGTGCCGCGCTTGGCCGTGGTGGCCGTGATCGTGGCCTTGGCCGTGGCCCTGGTGGACTTCGCCGTGGTCGCCGTGGTCGCCGTGCTGGGGTGCGTGCTGTGCGTCGGTCATAGCCCCACCGTAGGAGGCTCATGCGCTTGCCGCATCAACTCTTGCCGGTTAGGCAAGAAGATGGCCTCCCGGCCCCCCGAACGCGCAAGATGCCCGCTTCGGGCTCCCCGGCCGCTACCCCTGAGCAGCGCCTTCCTCGCTCCCGTTGCTCCCGTCGCCCGCGCCGTCACCGCCGGCGCCGTCCCGCTGATGGCCTCGCCGGGCATCCCGGTCGAAGATCCCCAGGATCTCGCAGGGTCCGCCGTCGGCGCCCATCGCGTGCGGCATCATCGTCGGGAACTCCGCGGCCTGGTTGGCCTCGATGCGGAAGCGGCGGTGCCCCAGCAGCAGGATCGCGGTGCCGGACAGGACCACGAGCCATTCACGCCCGGGGTGCGCGCGCATGCGGGAGGGGTTGTCGGGCGGCGGCTCGGTCATGCGCTGGCGGATGACGGTCATACCGGGCTCGCCCTTGATCGGCCACCGCATCTGCCCGCGGGCGGCGTCGATCATCGGGCTGGTGACGACGTCGTCGGTCGCGGTCTCCACGAGCTGGTCCAAGGTGGTGTCCAGCGCGCGGGCGAGCGTGACGAGGCTGTCCAGCGCCAGGCGGCGCTGGCCGTTCTCGATGCGGCTGAGCGTGGACTGGCTGAGCCGGGCCCGCACGGCCAGCTCCTCCAGGGACCAGCCCTGCGCCACCCGCAGCGCGCGGATGCGTTTGCGTACGAGGCTGTCCAGGTCACCGTCTTCTTGCGTCATACGCAACATTGTATGCCCGTGCTGCAAATTCCGGTTAGCGTCGTGTTGCAGACGGCCGGCCCCGGACCGTCCCGGACCATCCCGAGCCACCGGGCCGGTACGAAGGAACACCAGGAAGGAACCGACGACATGTCCGCGATGACTGCCGCACACACGACCGCGCACACGACCGCACCCGCCACCGACGCCCTGCCGGGCGGGACCGTCGACGCCGTGGTGATCGGCGGCGGCGCCGCCGGTCTGAACGGTGCGCTGATGCTCGCCCGCTCCCGCCGTTCGGTGGTCGTGATCGACAGCGGCACCCCCCGCAACGCGCCCGCCGAGGGCGTGCACGGCCTGCTCGGCCTGGACGGCACCCCGCCCGCGGAACTGTACGGGCGCGGCCGTGAAGAAGTACGCCGCTACGGAGGCCGGGTCGTCACCGGCGAGGTCCGCGCCGCCGAGCACGCCGCTCCGTCCGCCGACGGCGACCTGCGCTTCACCGTCACGCTGGCCGACGGCCGCCTCCTGACGGCGCGCCGCCTGCTGGTGGCCACCGGTCTGCGCGATGTACTGCCCGAACTGCCCGGACTGGCGGAGCAGTGGGGCCGCGGCGTGGTGCACTGCCCCTACTGTCACGGCTGGGAGGTGCGCGACGAGCCGATCGGCGTCCTCGCCACCGGCCCCGCGTCGCTCCACCACGCCCTGCTGTTCCGACAGCTCACCGACGACCTCGTCTACTTCGCGCACGGCACGGAGCTCGACGCCGAGACCCGTACGCGCTTCGCCGCACGCGGCATCCGGGTCGTCGACACCCCGGCCGAAGAGGTCGTAGGGGACGGTGACGGCGGCATCCGCGGGGTGCGCCTGGCCGACGGCCAGATCGTCGACCGCCGCGTCCTCGCGGTGGCGACCACGCTCGTGGCCCGCACCGAGGGCCTGGCAGGCCTGGGCCTGCCGATGGAGGACGTGCCCGGCGGCGGCCGCCGCTTCGCCTCCGGCGCGGCCGGAGCCACCGCGGTACCGGGGGTGTGGGTGGCCGGCAACGTCACCGACCCGATGGCCCAGGTCGGAGCCTCCGCCGCGGCCGGGGCGCTGGCCGGCGCCCACATCAACGCCGTCCTCGCCGTCGCCGACACCGACGCGGCCGTGGCGGCCCCCGCTCCGGCAGGGAACACCGCAGCCGCCACCACCGCCTGACGCGGGCGCGCGCTAGGGCCCGCCCCCCATTTCTCCCCGGCAGCGCCGGACCTGGTCCGGCGCTGCCTTCCGCATGCCCTTTTCCGAGAGGAACCCATCAGCACGAACCAGCCCGCACCGGCGGCAGCCTCCGACGTGCCCGGCCCCGCCCGCGGCGGGGACGGCCCGGACGCGCGCCGGCTGCGCACCATCCTGATCAGCGTCTGCATCGCGCTGATGGCTGGCACGGCCTCGGTTTCCGGGCTGAACGTCGCGCAGCCCGACCTGGCCGTCGGGTTCGGCGCCCGCGGAGCAGCGTCCCCGACTCCCGCGAGACCCCGCGGCACCCCTTCGACACCATCGGCGCACTGACCTCCGTCATCGCTGTGGCCGGCCTGCTCGCCGCCGTCGCCTTCGTGGCCTGGGAGCTGCGGCTCCGGGACGGTGCGCTGTTCGACCTACGGTTGTTCCGCGAGCGCGGACTGGCCGGCGGCTCGCTGACCCTCCTGACGGTCTTCGGCGTGCAGGCGGGGATCTTCGTGGTGATGCGCCCCTTCCTCCAGGCCGTACTGGGCTGGCTCGGGCCTCAAGTCCACGCTCGCGCTGATGCCCGTGGCCGTGGCCGTGGCCGTGGCCGTGGCCGTGATGGCGGCCTCCGGCCTGGCTCCCCGGCTGACCTCGCGCATCGGTGCGCGCGACCATGGCGACCTGCATCCTGCTGGCGGGCGCCGGCCTCGCCCTCGTGGCGGGCATCGTCTCCGTCGACCGCGGCTACCTGTCCGTCCTTCCGGGCATGCTCGCCATGGGCGTCGGGATGGGCCTGGCGATGACGCCCTCCACCGAGGCCATCACTGGCTCGCTGTCGCGGGAGCGCCAGGGCGTGGCCTCCGCGCTCAGCGACGTCACCCGCGAGTTCGGCACCGCGCTGGACGTGGCCCTGCTCGGCGCGCTCCTGTCGGCCCGGTACCGCAGCGCCGTCGACGGGCGGCTCGACGGCATCCCCCCGGGGCGCGGTCGACGCCGCGCGGGAGGGCGTCGCCAACGCCGTCGGGGCCGCGGACGGCGCGGGCGCCGGGGCGCAGGCCCTCCTCGACGCCGCTCGACTGTCCCTCGTCGAGGGCTGGCAGCAGGCCATGTGGGCGGGGGTGGCCGTGATGGGCGTCCGGTTCCTCTACGTGCTCGCCCTCGGCCCGAAGGGCCCGGCCCCGGCCCCGGTGCCGGCCCTGGATCCGGCCCTGGCCCCGGCCGCGGACCGTACGACGGACCCCGGGGTCTTCTCCACGAGGTGACGGGGAGAGATCACGGGGAGAGATATCCGGCTATGTCATCATCCCTCTCATGAGTGAAGTCGAGATCCTCCCGCTGCGATTGACCCACCTCGATGCCGTTCTCGATCTCGGCTACCGGTCCTTCGACGTGAAGGCGATGCCCTACACCTCCTGGTCGCTGTCCTCCGTGGCCGCGCACTGGGACGCCCAGCCGGACGCCTGCTGGATCGCCCGCGACGAGGAGGGGCTGCTCGGTTTCGTCCTCGGGTCGCTGTCCTACGACGAGCGGGAGGACTGGGGCTACCTGGAGTGGATCGCGCTGGAGGAACGCGCCCGGGGCCGGGGGGTCGCGAGCTCCCTGGTCGAGCACTGCTGCACCGCGCTCTTCGCCGCGGGGGCGTCCCGGATCATCACCGACGTGGAGAGCGGCAACGCGGCCTCCGCCGCGATGATGCGGCGCACCGGGTTCACCGAGAAGGTCACCGTCACCCTCTTCGTCCGCCCGAACCCGCGGGAGCACACCGCGGCGGCCTCCCACTCCCCCCAGGACCCGGCCCGCTCCATGCTGCGCCGCGCCGCCCGGGCTCGCGGCGGCGGCGGCCCGGCCGCGTAGGGGTCCGGTCCGCGTCATCCCCGCTGCCGGCCCCGCCCGACTGCCGGCCGCGCCCGGCTGCACGGCCGCGCCCGGCTGCACGGCCGCGCCTGGCGCGTGCGCGCGCCCTGACGTGCGCCCGCGCGCCTCCGCGCGCCCCCGCAGCGGGGATGGCCCCGGGCCGTGGCCGCCCCGAACATGAACTGCCGCCACCATCCGCAGCAATTCGGCCATCACGGGGGGAACCATGGGACGACGCTGGCTGGTCACGGGATGCTCTTCGGGGCTCGGACGCGCGCTGGCCACCGCGGCGGCCCGGGCCGGGGACGAACTGGCCGTCACCGCGCGCAAGACCGCCGACCTGGAGGACCTGGCGGCCGCCTGGCCCGGCCGGATCGTCCCGATCCCGCTCGAACTGCGGGACGAGGCTTCCTGCGAGGAGGCGGTGCGCACCGCGGCGGAGCGCCTCGGCGGCATCGACATCCTCGTCAACAACGCCGCCGTCGGGCTGTTCGGCGCGGTCGAGGAGGTCTCGGACTCCGAACTACGCGACCAGCTGGAGACCTTGGTCGTCGGCCCCTGGCGGCTCGCGCGGCTCGTCCTGCCGCTGATGCGCGCCCAGGGGCACGGCCACATCCTCAATGTCTCCTCCGTGGTCGGCCGGATGGCCTTCCCGGGACTCGCGGCCTACACCGCCGGGAAGCACGCCCTCGAAGGCATGAGCCGGACCCTCGCCATGGAGGCGGCTCCGCACAACATCCGCGTCACCGTCGTCGAACCGGGCATGTTCGCGACGCGCTACGGAACCTCCATGGCCGAAGCCGCCCATCGGGTGCCCGCCTACGACGCCACCAACCGCGAGATGCTCGAAGGGGCGCGGGGCCTCGCGGACAGCCCCGAGACCGGACGCCCGGAGTACTTCGCCGAGCGGGTCCTGGACATCGTCGCCGCCGAGAGCCCGACGCCCCTGCGGATCCCCGTCGGCGACGACGCCTACGGGTACATCGACGCGGCGGAGGAGGTGGACCGCGCCGATCACGCCGCGGCCCGCCTGCTCGTACAGGGCCCGCCGCCGCAGGCCTGACGGCGGGCGGCGCCCTGGTCGATGCCGCGGATCCACTGGCGGAAGGACTGCGGGCGCATCTGCCGGCCCGGCGCCATCGCTTCGCGGATGTGGTCCGCGATCTGGTCCAGCACGGAGGCCACCCGTCGAGGGGCGCCGCGGTGCCGCTGGGCGCCGGGTGCAGGAACGGGGCGCGCGGCTGCTGGTCGACCGGATCCGGGGCCTGTACTCCGCCGTGCTGCGGCAGCCGAGGTGGCGGTAGATCGCGTCGGCGGGCAGGTTGACGACCTGCCGCTCGGCGTCCTTGCGGTGCTGGTTGCCGCGCAGGACTCCGGTCCAGTCCGAGGGCTCGGGCAGGTCCTGGTCCTGGTCCTGGTCCTGGTCCTGGTCCTGGTAGTAGTTGTGCCCGCGCAGGTCCGGTCCGCCTCCGGAAGGTGGGTCGCGCTGCAGAATCGTCCGAAATTCGATCATCTGCAGGGAAACCGAGACGAGAGCGGGTTCGTTCGAACAGGTGCCAGAACCCTCAAGGAGCCCTGTCCACGCGGTGATTCGGGGCCCCACCCAAGGAGTCATAGCGTGCGCATCCTCTTCACCGGCCCCGCTTCGGTGGGCCACCTGTTCCCGATGGTGCCGACCGCTCAGGCCCTCCAGGCCGCCGGGCACCAGGTGCTGTTCGCGGTCTCGGCCCCGTACGACCAGGTGCGGCAGGCCGGCCTGCCCACCGTCGAGATCGGTGACGGCTCGACGCTGATGGACGCCTTCAAGCGCGCCGCGAACGGCGCGGACCTCCAGTTCGTCACGGACGGCAACAGCTTCGAGGAGACCGAGCGGCAGGCCGCGGCCGGTTTCGCCGAACACGGGCGGGTCACCATCGACGACCTCCTCGCCCTCGCCACGGCCTGGCGGCCGGACGTCATCGTCCACGCCGCCTTCCAGGCCGCCGCGCCCCTGGTCTCCGCGGCGCTCGGCATACCGGCCGTGGTCCACAACTTCGGCGTGATGTCCGGCCTCGGCATGGTCGGCCGGCTCGCCGGCCTGCTGACGGACGAGTACACGGCCCGCGGGGTCGAAGGCCCGGCCACCCGCACGGTCCTCGACGTCATACCCCCGTCCCTGGGCGGGGACGGGACCGGCTGGCGCGTCCGGTACACCCCGTTCAACGGGGGCGGCACCGTTCCCCGCGACCTTCTGGCCCGGGGCTCCCGGCCCCGGATCGCCATCACCCTCGGGACCGTGGTGACCGCGTTCGCGGGCGTCGACCCGGTCGCCCGGGTCGTCTCCGAAGCCGCGTCGGTCGACGCGGAGTTCCTGCTCGCCGTCGGCGAAACCGATCTGAGCCCGCTCGGCACGCTTCCCCGCAACGTCCGGGCGCTGCCCTGGGTGCCCCTGGCGCAGCTCTTGGACGGCGCCGACGCGATCGTGCACCACGGCGGCTCCGGCACCATGCTCACCGCCGCCGCTCTGGGCGTCCCGCAGCTGATCCTCCCGCAGGGCGCGGACCACTTCATCAACGCCGACGCCGCCACCGACCTGGGCTTCGCCCTCCGCGCGACCGGCGCCGAGGTGGACGCCGACCTGCTCGGCCGGCTGCTCACCGACGAAGCCGTCCGGAAGGCGGCCGCGGCCACCCGGGCGGAGATCGCCGCGCTCCCCTCCCCGGCCGACCTCGTCGCCTCCTTCGAGGCGATCGGCTAGGTCGGGAGGCCACGGCGTTCGCCGTGAGGAAGGCACCCTCCGCGATGGCCCCGGCTAGCCCAGGCGGTTCTCCATGAAGAAGGGCATGGCCAGCGCCCGGTGGTCGACGCCGGTGTCCTCGATCAGCGCCACGCTCGCGCTCATCGCCACCCCGAGGACCGCCGGGCCCCGAGCGTCTCCCGGCCGGCGAGGGAAGCCGTCATCGCGGCGATCACGACCGACGCACCCGCGGCGCCGGCCCCCGGTGCCGCGGGTGCGGCGAGGGCCCTGCGGGCCCTGCTCCCGCAGACCACCGGGCTGACGCCGGGCGGGCAGGACTTCGTGCCGAGCGTCAGGGCTTCATCTCGTACGCCCCCGCCAGGGCCTCCACCCGGGCCCACACGCGCGCCGATCGGTCCGCGTCCACGGCCGGGCGGCGGACCGCGCCCAGGGCCCAGGCCTGCTGGTCCGCGGTGGCGGAGTCCTTGCCGTGCAGTTCGACGGCGTGCGCGGAGAAGTCCCGTACGAGGACGCCGAACAGCTCGTCGAGCACGTCCTCGTCCAGTCCGGTCAGGCGGGCCTGCTCCAGGACGAGCTGACCGTGTACGACCAGGGCGAAGAGCTGGCCGACCGCCAGGAGGAGGTCGAGGTCGCGGCTCTGCCGCTCGTCGGGTGCGGCGGTCTCGACGAACGCGCAGAGGGCGTCGGCCTGGGCGCGGAAGCGGGCGACGTTGGGCACGGTGGCGTACGCCTCGTAGGCCGGGCGCCAGTCGTGGAACCGTACGGATCCCAGGCCGCGGGCCGGTCCCTGGCGGAAGAGGAAGCCGTCGTCGGCCGCGTCGAGGCGGGTGGGGACGGGGGCGTAGTCGGCCGGTTCCAGCAGGTGGTTGCGCATGAACTTGAGGATGAGCGCCAGGTTGACGTGGACCGTGCCCTCCAGCTTGGGCAGGCCGCGGATCTCGACGGCCGCCTGGGCGAAGTAGGTGTCCTTCTCGAAGCCCTTGGCCGCGATGACGTCCCACATCAGGTCGATGACCTTCTCGCCCTCCGTGGTCACCTTCATCTTGGTCATCGGGTTGAAGAGGAGGTAGCGGCGGTCGTCGGGGCCCGCGGAGCGGAAGTAGTCGACGGCGCGGTCGCTGAAGAGCTTCATTCCGACGAGGCGGACGTACGCGTCGGTCAGCTCGCGGCGCACGTGCGGGAAGGCGGTGACGGGGCGGCCGTAGAGGATGCGGTTCTGCGCGTGGGTCACCGCCTCGTACATCGCGTGCTCGCAGATGCCGATCGAGGCGGTGCAGAGGTTGAACTTGCCCACGTTGACGGTGTTGAGGGCGGCGTCGAAGGCCGCGCGGCCGGTGTGCAGGACGTCTTCGGCGCCGACCGGGTAGTCCGTGAGGCGGAACTCGCTGACGTACTTGGAGGAGTCGACGACGTTCTTCACCACGTCGTACGCGGGGTGGCGGCTGTCCGCGGCGAAGAAGACGTAGCCGTCCGGGCCCTCGACGTCGGTGCGGCGGCCGAAGACGGAGACGAGGCCGGCGGCGTTGCCGTTGCCGATGTAGTACTTCGAGCCGGTGGCCCGGAAGCCGCCGGCCGCGTCGGCATCCGGCTCCAGCAGCATGTCGGTGTTGTAGATGTCCGCGCCGTGGGTCTTTTCGGACAGGCCGAACGCGAACACCTCGCCCGCGTCCAGGAGTTGCGCGGCGCGGTCGCGGGCGACGGCGTTGTCGCTCTGCCAGACGGGGCCGAGACCGAGGATGGTGACCTGCCACGCGTACCAGTAATCGAGGCCGTAGAAGCCGAGGATCTCGTTGAGGGCGGCGATGCGCGCGGTGTCCCAGCGCTTGTCGGGCCCTTCCTGGCCGGCGGCCGGCTCCGGGGTCAGGAAGGTCGCGAAGAGGCCCTCCTTCGCGGAGAACGCGAGGAAGTCCCCCAGCCAGGCGCGGGTGCGGTAGTCCTCGATCAGCCGGCGCTTGCCGCGCTCCTCGAACCAGTCGACGGTCGCGCGCAGCAGCCGGCGGGTCTCGGGGTCGAAGTGCGCGGGGTCGTAGGTGCGCGGGTTGAACAGCAGCTGGTCGCTCATGGGCGTTCGCCTTCCGGTCGGAGGATTCGGAGGATTCGGAGGATTCGGAGGATTCGGAGGATTCGGAGGATGAGGGGTGACGAAGGAGAGGAGCGGGCGGGAGGGGCTGCGCCGCGCCGGGTCAGGGGGACGCCAGGCGGTGGAGGGTGGCCAGTACGTCCTCCAGCCATGCGAGCTGCATGCGCTCGTAGGCGATGCCGCCGCGGAGCACGACGTGCTGGAGCTCCCGTCCGGCGTCGGAGGGGTCCGGAGCCGGAGCCTGCGGTCCGGTGAAATCGCGGAGCTCTCCCGCCAGGTAGTGCGTGAGCCGGTCGGCGTGCGTCCGGTGGTGCCGCTCGACCTCGCGGATCAGGGCGGCCGGATCGTCGAAGGCCGCGCCGCGGATCTTCACGGCGAGCTCGTGGCGGACGGTGTCGGCCTGGATCGGCTCGTGGAGCCAGGCCGAGAGGGCGGCGCGGCCGGCCGCGGTGACGGAGTACTCCTTCTTGTCCGGCCGGGTCCGCTGCGGCACTTCGCGGACGACGAGCCGTCCGTCGCCCTCCATCCGGCTGAGCACGCGGTAGATCTGCTGGTGGGTCGCGGTCCAGAAGTAGCCGATGGACCGGTCGAACCGACGGGCCAGCTCATATCCGGATCCCGGCTGCTCCAGCAGGGAGACGAGGATCGCGTGCTCAAGTGCCATGCCCCGATCCTTGTATGCAACTCGTTGCATAGACAAGCGCCGCCACGCGGGTGAGACACGGCTCACCCGCGCGCTCGGTTAGGGTCGGCGGGACAGCGCGGCGCATCCCGTCGCACCGCGAACCGACGAACCACCATGAGGAGCAGCCGTGAGTCAGCCGGCGTCCACCGCCCTGCAGCAGGAGATCGCCCGGGAGCTCCTGGTGGCCGAGAGCTTCGACGCCCGGCGCGAGATCGAGCGCCGGGTGGCGTTCCTCGCCGAGCGGCTCACCTCCACCGGCCTGCGCTCCCTGGTCCTCGGGATCAGCGGCGGGGTGGACTCCACCACGGCCGGCCGGCTCTGCCAGCTCGCCGTGGAGCGGGCCAGGGCGGCCGGGCACGAGGCGGTGTTCTACGCCATGCGCCTGCCCTACGGGGTCCAGGCCGACGAGCGGGACGCCCAGCTCGCCCTCGGCTTCATCAACGCCGACCGGGTGCTGACCGTGGACGTGAAGCCCGCGAGCGACGCGGCGCTGGCCGCCTCCCTGGCCGGCGGGACCGTCTTCCGGGACGCCCACCACCAGGACTTCGTGCAGGGCAACATCAAGGCCCGCCAGCGCATGATCGCCCAGTACGCGGTGGCCGGCGCGCACGACGGCCTGGTCGTCGGCACCGACCACGCCGCCGAGGCGGTCTCCGGCTTCTTCACCAAGTTCGGCGACGGCGCGGCCGACGTGGTGCCGCTGACCGGACTGACCAAGCGCCGGGTACGGGCCTGCGCCGACGCCCTGGGCGCACCGGCCGAGCTGGTCTGGAAGACGCCCACGGCGGACCTGGAGACCCTCGACCCGGGCAAGGCCGACGAGGACGCGCTGGGCGTCACGTACGACGAGATCGACGACTTCCTGGAGGGCAAGCCGGTCGGGGAGCGCGCCTTCGACACGATCGTCCGCCGCTACCGTCTCACCGAGCACAAGCGGCAGCTGCCGATCGCGCCGTAGGCGGTCTCTTTCGGTGCCCGCGCCGGGGCGGCGGGCGTGAAGTCCGCCTCCTCCGGGTACTGGTCGGTCACGGCGAGCACACCGTGCCCGGCTCGCCCCGGCGGTGCCCTTCCCACCCGAGGAGTCCCCGTGGCCGTCCTCAGTACGATCCTCGTGATCCTGGTCGCCTGGTGCGCCGCCAGCGTGATCACCGCTGCCCTGTACACGGCCCTGCGCCGCCGCCACGTCCGCCTGCAGCGGGCGGCGGCGGCCGGGCCGGGCTCCAGGACGGGTCGCCCCCGCCGCCTCCACCGGCAGCACCGGCCCGCTCACCCGTCCGGCCGTTCCGGCTGGGAGCGCCGGGTCCCACCGCCGGATCTCCAGGCGGGCTGAACGTCACGATCCGTGTTTGGCTGACGGCATGACGTCAGCCACCAGCGGAACACCCTCCGGCCCGATGCCCGCCGCGCCCCGGCCGGCCGGCGGCGCACCGGCGGGCCCGCCCGATCCCCGGCGCTGGTGGGCGCTCGCCGTCATCGGACTGGCCCAGCTGATGGTCGTCCTCGACGCGACGATCGTGAACATCGCGCTCCCCTCCGCCCAGCGCGATCTGGGGATGTCGGACGGCAACCGGCAGTGGGTGATCACCGCCTACTCGCTGGCGTTCGGCGGGCTGCTCCTGCTCGGCGGGCGGATCGCCGACCTCATCGGCCGCAGAAGGGCGTTCGTCATCGGCCTGAGCGGTTTCGCCCTCGCCTCCGCCCTGGGCGGCGCCGCGAGCGGACCGGGGATGCTCTTCGCGGCCCGGGCGCTGCAAGGCGTCTTCGCGGCGCTCCTCGCGCCGTGCGCGCTGTCGCTGCTGGCCACCACCTTCGACACCCCACGAGAACGCGCCAAAGCCTTCGGTGTGTTCGCCGCGGTCGCGAGCGGCGGCGGCGCCGTCGGCCTGATCGCCGGGGGCCTGCTCACCGAGTACCTGAACTGGCGCTGGTGCCTCTACGTCAACGTGGTCATCGCCGCGATCGCGATCATCGGCGCCTTCGCCGTCCTGCACGGCTCGGGACGCACGGGGGCGAGGCTCGACGTCCCGGGAGCGGTGCTCGGGTGCGGCGGCCTCGTGGCCATCGTCTACGGGCTGAGCGAGGCCGAACCGCGCGGCTGGTCCGACGGCCTGGTCATCGGGCTGCTCGCCGGCGGGGCCGCCCTGCTCGCCGCCTTCGCCTGGTGGCAGGCCCGGGCGAGCGACCCCATGCTCCCCCCGCACATCATCAGGGACCGGACGCGCGCCGGGTGCCTCGTCACCATGGCGCTGGCCACCATCGGCCTGTTCGCCCTGTTCCTCTTCATGACCTACTACTTCCAGCTCGTCCTCGGCTACTCCCCCGTCAGGACCGGGCTGGCCTTCCTCCCCATGACCCTGGCGATCATCACCGGTGCGACCCAGGTATCGGCGCGCTTCCTCGACCGGCTCGCCCCCCGCCGGCTGATCGTCCCCGGGCTCCTCCTGGCCACCCTGGCCCTGGTCCTCCTCACGCGGCTGGGGGTCGACTCCTCCTACGCCACCCACGTGCTCCCCGCCATGCTGGTGCTCGGGTTCGGCATGGGCCTGGTCTTCATGCCCGTGATGTCCACGGCAACCCAGGGCGTGGCGCGCAGGGACTCCGGGGTCACCTCGGCCACGCTCAACACGGCCCAGCAGGTGGGCGGGGCGATCGGAACGGCGCTCCTCAACACCATCGCGAGCACAGCCGCGACGGCCTACGCGGCCTCGCACCTCTCCGGACCTGCGCAGGCCGACCCGCACGCCCCCGCCTCCGCGGCGCGGCGGCTGATCGAGACCCAGGCCGTGGTCCACGGCTTCGGGATCGCGCTCTGGTGGGCGGCCGGCATCATGCTCCTGGCCGCCGCCGCGGCCGCCGTCATGGTCACCGCGCCGGCGCCCGCGCCCCGGCGCGAGGTACGGGCCGGGGCGGTCCCGGCCCCGGCGCCCTGACGGGGACTCGTACGGACCGCGGGGCCATCGGGTCCAGTGGGGCGGGTGGGCTCGCCGGGTTGGGTGGGTCCGCTGGTTCGGGAGGGCCGCTGGCTCCCAGGTCGTACCCCTCGCCGGCGGAGCCGGGCAGGGGGCGGCCGGGAGCTGAGGCGGATCCCCCGTCAGCGCGGGGTGGGGATCACGTCGTTCGTCTCGTCGACCGCCGCGGGAGCGGTGGTGCGGCGGCCGAGCGCCTCCGGGGGCGCTTCGTCCGCGCAGACGGCTCCCCGCGCGGGCAGGGCCAATGTGGCCAGGTAGGAGTTGACGAGTGCGCTGACGCACTCGCTCCGGTTGTAGGCGGTGTGCCCCTCGGCGTCGAAGGTCAGGAGCCGGCCGGCGTCCAGCGTCCCGGCCAGGGCCACGGCGTCCCGGTACGGGGTGTCCGGGTCACCGGTCGTACCGAGCACCAGGATCGGGGCGGAACCGGCCGCCCGGTAGGAGCCCTCGTAGCGGCTGGGGCGTTCAGCCTGCCACTGCGCGCAGGCGGGCGCGTGGTTGTGGTCGTAGGTGGGCGGTCCCAGGCCGATGGGCGGCCCGAGCAGCGGCGCCGAGGCGGACTCCGCGCCGACCAGCGCGCCCAGGAGGAGCCGGCTGCCCGGGTAGACGCGGTCGGCGCACTCGACGGCCAGGTTGACGTTGAGGAAGTCGAAGGAGCCCGGCGAGGGGGGTGAGAGGAGGAAGGAGGTCTTGTGGGCCTGGGCCAGGGCCAGGGCCTCTCCCAGGTAGGGCCAGATCTCCTTGCCCGAGTTGATGTTGAACATCAGCCGGTAGGCGAGGGTGTAGCCGGTGGCCGGACGCCCGCTCGCGGTGATGACGGGATCGGCGTCGAGGTCCCGCTTGAGCTGTTCGAAGGCCTGCCGGGGCTCGCCCCCTCCGAATCCGCAGGCGGTGGCGTTCTGGGCGCACCAGTCGAGGAACCGGCCGACCGCCGTGTCCAGGGCGGCGAACTGCGCGGCGTCGTAGGCGTAGGGCACGTCGGCGTAGCGGCGCGGATCGTAGGCTCCGTCGAGGACCATGGCGCGCACGCGCCGGGGGAACTGGGCGGCGTAGACGGTGCCGACGTAGCTGCCGAAGGAACGGCCGTAGAAGGTGAGGGTCTCCTCGCCGAGGGCCTGGCGCAGCAGGTCGAGGTCCTTGGCGTTCGACCCGGTGCCGATGAACGGCACCAGCCCGCCGGCGCGTTCCCGGCAGGCGGCGGCGAACTCCCGGCCCTGCCGGAGGGCGGTCTGCAGGGCTCCCGGTCCGGGGACTCCGCGCGCGGCGTCGACGGCGGCCGAGTACTCCGCGTCGTTCCAGCACTCCGCCTGGCCGCTGCGTCCCACGCCCCGCATGTCGTACCCGACGACGTCGAAGCCGTCCCGGAGGGCGGCGGGGAGGGCGGCATAACTGTTGCGGGCGAAGTTCACGCCGGAGTTGCCGGGTCCGCCGGGGTGCAGCACCAGGACGCCGGTGCGGTGGGCCGGGTCGGCCGCGAGCCGCCGGGTGACGGCGATCGGGATGGTGCTTCCGGTGGGCCGGCGGTAGTCGAGCGGTACCCGGGCGGTCGCGCACTCGAAGCCGGCGCCCGGGGCGTCGGCGCAGGGACCCCAGGTCAGTACGGGTACGGGCGGGGCGGGCGGGGTGGTGGCCCCGGCGGTCCCGGGCCCGGCTCCGAGGAGCGCGGTGACGGCGATCAGGACGAGGGCTATCCCCCACACCACTCGCTTGCGCGCATCATCGGCTGAACGGGTCTGCATGCGGTGAACTCCCTCGGTGGAAGGCCGGCTGCAAGGGCGCACACCAGATCGGGGGTGGGCGGGCGCCCGCGCTCGGCTGAGCGGCAGGGCCAGGTTCCCATCCCCGGGCCGGGCCGGGATAGACGCCGTGCCCCGCGGGATGCGGAACGCACGGCCCCGGCCTGCGGGTTCGGTCCGGCCGGCCCGCCGTCCGGGTGGGCCGACCGGATGACGGCCGGCCGGTTCGGCCGGCCCCGCCCGCTCACCGGGCGCGTGACATCGGTGGGGGCGAGTGGGCCGCGCACGGGAGTGAGGTCCCGTCATCAGGCCGTGCCGGATCCCGTGTTCCACACCGGGCGGAGCCGTTCGGCCGCGGCGCCCGCCTGGGCCAGGCCCGCCCGGTACGCCGGCTCCCAGCGCATCAGGTCCTGCAGGTCCGGCCCGAAGGCCCGTACGGCGTCCGGATCGGGCCCGAGGGTGACGGCGGTCCGCACCCCGGCGGACGCCGGCTGCCCGTCGAGCGGCTCGCGGGGGAACAGGTGCGCCATGGGCTCCACGACGACGAGCGTCCGGGCCCCGGCCGCGAGGTCCGCGTTCGTCCCCGCGCGCAGGGCGCCGTCCATGTACCGTCGCCCCGCGATGGCGACGGGCGGCTCGGCTCCGGGGAAGGCGCTGCTCGCGGCCACGGCCCGGACCAGCGGCACACCGCTCGTACGGTCCCACACCACGGGCTCGCCGGTGGCCGCCTCCACCGCGGTGATCAGCAGCCGCCGCTCCGGCCAGCCGCCGGCTCCGATCAGCGCGGCCCGCCCCGCGAGCAGCGTCCGCTCGGCGTCGGGGCCCGATGCCGAGTCGGCGTGCTCCAGGGCGATCCGGCCCACCCGCCGCCTGGCCTCACCCGGTTCCAGGCCGGCCTCCCCGAGCACGGCGAACACGGCGCCCAGCCGGGCGGCGTCCGACCCGCCGCCTCCGCCGGGGGCGGGGGCGGGGGCGGGGGCGGGTGGGCCGGTGCGGGTTCCGAGGGAGGCGAGCCGTCCCGGGTCCTGGCCCGTGGCCAGCAGGGCGCCGACGATCGCACCGGCCGACGTGCCCACGACGAGGTCGGCTCCGCCCAGGTCGACCCCGGCGCGGCGCAGTCCGTCGGCGAGGCCCGCCATCCAGGCCGTACCGACGGGGCCGCCCGGTCCCAGGACGAGTGCCCGCTCCACGCCGGCTCCGGTATCAAGGTCCACGGGGTCCGCCCCTCGTCCGCTGCCGTCAGATGGTGATCAGTGATCAGTGATCAGTGATCAGTGATCGGTGATCGGTGATCGGTGATCGGTGACCAACGGGACCGACGGTAGGACCTCGACCGGAGTTGAGGTCAAGCGGTCCGGCCGGCCCCGTCGAGCAGCAGCCGCGCGGCGACCGTCGCCCCCTCGCCCCGTCGGTGCGACCCGCGCCCGGCCACCTCAGGCGCCCGGGCTCGCGGGTCGCGGGGGGCCAGGGCCGTGCGCAGCGCGGCCGACAGGGACTCGGCGTCCGGGGCCGGGCCCTCGTGGTCCGCGTCGTGTGGATCCGCTCACACGCAAGGCGCTTCCCCTCGCGCGGCCGCCCCGGACGATCGCCCCCGGCCACCGACTCCGCGTCGGGCGCCGAGGCCCCGGCTCGCACCGCGCCCACCAAGGCCTCGGCCTCGCACGCCACCGCCCGCGCCGGCCCGGCGTCTTCGGCAGGGACCGCCCGGTCCGACGGAGCCGAAGCGGAATTCCGCTTCCGTTCCACATGGATGAATCGCACCAATTCAGGCTATTTCGACAAAGCGGAAAGTATCACCCGATAGTCGACTCGACGGTGTGTCAGGCGCACGCGCGCGAGGCATAATCGGGCCCGGTCGTCTCCGGCAAGCGGTGGGGCCAACGGGGCACCGACCCGCCCCGCAGCCCAGTTCCGCACCCGTCCGACCGATCCCCCCGAGGCGTTGTAGATGTCCCTGGCCAGCCGCACCCGCCCCGCGGGCCTGCTCGCCGCGCTCACCGTCGGCGCCGTCGGCGTGACGACGTGGGCCTACGGTTACGGGACCACGCCCGAGTCGGCGGCCCCCGGGGCGGCGCTCCGCCCGGGCGTGACCGAGGGCACGGTCCTCCAGGTGGTCGCGCATCCCGACGACGACCTCTTCTTCATGAACCCCGACCTGAGCCGCTCCATATCGACGGGCATCAAGGTCGCCACCGTCTACCTCACCTCCGGCGAGGCCGACGGCCGCAACGAGGCGCACAGCCCGCACCTCCAGGACCCCAAGGGCCCCGCCGACCGCGCCGCCTACGCGGAGGCCCGGCAGAACGGCATCCGGGCCGCCTACGCGCAGATGGCCACCGGCGACCGCACCAGCGCCTGGCAGCGCCGCTCCATACCCACCGTCGGCGGTGGCAGCGCCGAGGTGGACGTCCTCGTCGCACGGCCCGAGGTCAACCTCGTGTGGATGCAGATGCGCGAGGCACGCAGCATCTCCGGGAACAATCCGGACAGTCTGCGCGGACTGTGGGACGGCAAGGTCCCCGCCCTGGGGTCCCAGCTGACCTCGGGGACCCCGGTCGAGACAGCGTTCTCGTACGACAAGGACCAGGTCGTCGAGGCCATAGCGGCGATCTTCGCGCGGTACCGGCCGACGACCATACGGACGCAGGACCCGACGCCCGGCCGGTCGCGCAGCGGTGGCGCCTTCCTCGACCACCAGGACCACATGTACGGGGCCCGCTTCGTGCAGGCCGCCACCGAGCGGTACGCGAAGTCCACGGACCGGCCGCACTTCTCGGTCCAGAACTACGTGAGCTATCCCAACAGCGCCCTGCCCCCGGTCCTCGACCCGCAGGCCGCCGAGGAGAAGCTCGGCTACCTCAAGACCTACGCCTGGGCCGACCACCAGAACTGGTGCGGCAGCCCCGCGGGCTGCGGGGACCGCAAGACGGCGACGCGCCCCGCGGGCGCCGGCTGGAGCCGGACCATCCGCTACGGCCGGGGCGACGTCACCTCCTGGATGACCGAGGGCGCCTCCGGCCGGCTGTGGGCCTTCACCGTGCTGGACGGACGGATGGCCTACTGGACCCGCGGCTCGGACAAGGCCCCTTGGCAGGGGCCCGAGTTCCTCGCCGGGTCCGGGATGGACACCGGCGCGACGGCGGTCCGGCTCCCCGACGGCAGGGTCGCGGTCTTCGGCACCCGGACCACGCTGGGCGCCACGCCCCAGGAGTACCGGCGCGAGGTCGTGCACCGCGTCCAGGCCGCGCCCGACGGCGCCTTCGGCCCCTGGGTGTCGCTCGGCACCCCGGACACGGACGACGTGCCCGGCACCTCGGCGATCAGCGCACCGGCCGTCGCGCTGGACCGTACCGGCCGGATGACCGTCTACGTACGCGACTCCCGGCGCACCCTGCGCGCGGTCGCGCAGTCGGCCCCCGACGGCGCCTTCGGCGCGTGGGAGTCCCTGGGCGGCTCCGCCCTGCAGGGCGACCCGGTCACCGCGACGGACGCGGCCGGGCGGCGCCACGTGTACGCGGCCACGGCCCAGAGCGTGCTGGCCTGGGTCCAGCAGACCCCGGACGCCCCCTTCGGCGCCCCCGTCCCGGCCGGGCTGCCGGCGACCACCGGGCCGCTCTCGGCGAGCCCGCGGGGAGACGGCGTCTCCCTGCGCTTCCGCCGGCCCGGCACGGGCACCGTCGCCACGAGCCTGGTCACCGCGGGCGGGACCGTACCGCGGTTCTCCCCGGTCACCGAGGAGGGCGGCGAGGGCGGCTACGGTTCCGTCGGTGTCGCCGGGGGCCTGCTCACGGGCCGCGCGGGCACGGGCACGGTCGGCGTCTCGGTCACGGACGGCGGACCGGCCTGGCACGAGTCCCAGATGCACTACACGGGCGCCCCGACGGCCCTGACCGCACCGGACGGCTCGGCCGTCGGCGCCGTGCTCGGCCTCGACGCCGCACTGCACGTGACGACGGCTCCCCCGCCCGGCACCGAGCCGCCCGGCAGCCGTCCGCCCTCCTCCCCCTGGTACCCGGCGGTCCCGCCGCCGGCGGACGCGGCGGACGACGGCACGGGCTCCGGGTGGCAGCGCTGAGCACCCCGGGCGACGATGGCGGCGGATCGCGCCGGTCCCGGCCGGCGGCAGCCGGACCCGCCGTCTGACCCCGGGCGGCAGACCCGGGTCCGCCCCCGTTCCCGCACCCGTCCCACCCCACTCGACCCGCGATCGGGGCTCCCATGACCTCGTGCTCCCCCGTGCGCAGGGACCCCGCGGCCCCGGCTCCCGGCGCCGCGCGCGTGCGCCGGGGGCCGGGGCCGGTCCGTGCCGCGACCTCGGTCGTCGTGCTGGTGTTCCTCGCCACCGGATGCAGGAACGACACCGCGCCGGCCTGGGGGTACCCGGAACTCGGGGCGACCCTGGGCTCACTGTCCCGGGCCCTGGACGAAGGATGCTCGGGGGCCGCCCCCGAGCGCTGCGCCGAGGACCTCGACCGGCTCGACGTCCCGCTGGAGCGGGCCTTCGCCCAGGTCCTCGACCACCGGCTCGTCGACGCCGCGTCCGTGGACGCCCGCAACGAGGTGGACCGTACGCGGGCACTCCGCCGCGCCGCCGCGGTCCGGGCGCGCGCGCTCCGGGATCCGTACCACCCCCCGCTGGGCAAGGCGCTGACGGCCGAACGGCTCGCCTGCCGCGCGCTCCTGTCCGCGCTGGAACACGTCCGCGCCGTGCCGCCGCCGGATGAGGGGACACGGCCCGTCTGACCCCGCAGGGGCCGGACGATAGGCCCTAGAAGACTGATGAAGATCTTGTTGAGGGGCTGTCCGGCCGGAGGCCGGGCAGCCCCTCGTGGTCATGTGTCGGCTGGGGCGAGGTGCCAGGT
>NZ_JBIWAE010000042.1:0-46257 GCF_044759865.1 Streptomyces sp. NPDC099050
CAGCAGGGCGTCCAGGTTGTTCGTCACACAACGATCTTGGACGCCCTGTCTGCGTTCCCGGACACACCGTCAGCATTCGGAATGACTCGTCTAGTACGGGTGGGGGCGGGTGCGCAGGGCGTGGCCGTGCCGCAGGCCCTCGCGGAAGGCCTCCTCGTAGGCCCGGTCGCCGAGTTCTCCGCGGGCCGTTCGCTCGAACTCCGCTCTTACCGAAGCCAGTTCGGGGGTGCCGCGCTGCGGGTGGCCGACCGCCTGCCAGTAGGCGTGGCCCGTGCCGTACGCGCGCGCCGCGCCGGCCCCGTCCCCGGTCGCCGCCCGGGCCGCGGCGAGCAGGTCGAGGCCCAGGGCCGTGCCGAAGCTGTCGCCCAGCTCGCGCTTGCTCTCCAGCATGGCGCGGGCGTGGACGGCGGACTCGACGGGGTGGCCCTCGAAGAGGCAGATCAGGGCCAGTTGGTAGTCGGCGTAGGCCCGGGTCCAGTGTTCGCCGCGCTCTTCGCAGCCCGCGCGCAGCAGTTCCGCCTCCGCCCGGGCGTCGGTGAACAGGCCGGTTCCGGTGAGCGCGAAGACCCGTACGAGGTGGCAGCGGATCCGGGGCCCCGAGTCGAAGGGCGTGCCGGGGTGGGCCTCCAGAGCGTTGTCGGAGACGATCCGCGCGGCCAGCGGGCGCCCGGCCAGCAGGTGGCTCAGGCCCAGCAGGTACGCGGCGTCCAGCGCCGGCCCGGGGTCCCCGTCGAGGCTCGCGGCCAGGGCCTCGCAGCCGACGGCGATCCGGTGGGCCTGCTCCTGTTCGCCCTGGAGCAGCAGGGTCACCCCGAGGGCCCACAGGGCGCGCGCCCGGACCCGCGGGGCCACCTTCTCGGGCCGTGCGGCGGCCAGCGCCCGTTCCAGGTAGCCGCGCGCGGCGTGCAGGTGGCCGCAGCAGGCCCAGTAGAAGCCGGCCCGTGCGACCAGGTCCAGGGCCCGCTCCGGGGCGGCGGTGGCCAGATGGTGGTCCAGGGCCGCGCACAGGTCTCCGTGCGCCGCCTCCACGTGCCGGTACCCGGTCCGCTGGGCGGGGCCGAGCCAGTCCCGTTCGGCGGCGCGCACCAGCTCGGTGAAGTACCCGGCGTGCGCCTCCCGCAGCGCCCCGCGTTCCCCGGCCTCGTCGCACCACATGGCCCCGTACTCCCGGATCGTGTCCAGCATCCGGTACGAGCCGTCCGCGCCCCGGCGTACGACGGACTTGGCGACCAGCGCGTCGAGCAGGGGCGGTACGTCCGCCTCGGTGAGCGGGGCGGCGGAGCAGACCGCGCGTGCGGCGGCCAGGTCGAAGGCGCCCCCGAAGACGGACAGCCGCAGCCACAGCAGCCGTTCGCGCGGTGCGCACCACTCGTGGCTCCAGCCGATGGCGGTGCGCAGCGCCCGGTGGCGCGGCGGCCCGCCGGGGGCGGGTGCGGACAGCGGGCCGATCCTGCGGGCGAGCCGTGCGGCCAGCTCCTCGATGGTGTGGTCGGTCAACTGGGCGGCGGCCAATTCCAGCGCGAGGGGGACCCCTTCGAGACGGGCACACACGGAGCGGGCGGCCGCGAGCCTTGCCTCGGTCCAGGGCGGCGCCTGCCCGGGGGCGGCAGCGGCGGCCCGCCGGGTGAACAGGGCGAGGGCCTCCTCGGGACCGGACGGGTCCGCGGCGTGCGGCAACGGGCCTACGTCCAGGACGCGTTCGTCCGCGAGCCCGAGGGGCTGCCTGCTGGTGAGCAGCAGGACGAGGTGCGGGGCCGCGTCGAGCAACTCCCGTACGAGGTCCCGTACGGCCGTCACCAGGTGCTCGCAGCAGTCCAGCACGAGGAGCAGCCGGCGCTCGCCGATCCATTGCCGCACCGCTGCGCCCGGGGTACGGGCGGTGTGGTCGGCGAGGTCCAGGGCGTCGGCCACGGTGGCCACGAGCAGCCGCTCGTCGGGGAGCGGGGAGAGGTCGGCCCAGTGGACCCCGTCGGGGAAGCGGCCCACCGCAGCGGTGGCCCCGGCCGGTTCGGCGGGGCCCGCCGCGAGCTCGGCCGCGAGGTCGGCCGCGAGGTCGGCCGCGCGGCGGGCCAGGCGGGTCTTGCCGACCCCGCCCGACCCGGTCAGAGTGATCAGCCGATCCTCACGCAAAGCCCGCTCGATCAGGGCCAGTTCGCGGGTCCGCCCCACGAAGGAGTCGGAGCCCCCGGCCTCGTACCCGTCGCCATGTCCCAGCACCCGCCCAGTGTGGCCTACGGGGCGGGTGCGGGGGACGCGGTCACGAAGGGGCGGGGCCCCGGGTCAGGCCGCCGGGGGCGGGGCGGCACCGGGTCAGGGCTGCGGATGCACGGGCGCCCAGGGTGCGTCGCAGGTGACGGCGCGCCCGTTGGTCACACAGTGGGTGTGGTGAAGCGTGCCCGTCTTGGTGATGGCCTTGACCTTCACGTCATTGCCGTGGATGGCCAGGGCGACCGTGCAGACGTCGGCGGGGTAGCCGGTGACCGGCGCCACGGTGAGGTCGGTCCAGGCGAAGTCGCCCCACTGGCCCGTCATATCGCGGGTGCGGCGGCCGAGGTGGGTCTTGCCGTCCTTCAGGACGAGCGCGAACTCCTCGGAGTTGTTGGGCATCTGGTTGTCCACCGAGGCGCAGGGGCCCATCGGGCCGGGCACCCCCTGCGCACCCACCGGGCCCAGCGGACCGATCGGCCCGGTGGCGCCGGTCGGGCCCGGGGCCCCCTCCCGCCCGGACGGTCCCGCGAACCCCTGCGGCCCCGCGGTTCCGGGAAGGCCGGGATGCCCCTGCGTGCCCGCCGGACCGGCCGGACCCGCGGGGCCCTGCTGCCCCTGGGGCCCGGCCGCCCCGACGTCTCCGGTCCGCCCTACGTCCCCTTTGGGCCCCGGGTCCCCCTTGCGCCCGACGGCACCCGGGTCCCCCTTGGGCCCGGCACTCCCCTTCTCCCCCGCCTCGCCCTTACCCCCGGACACCCCGGCGTCACCCTTGGGCCCGGCCTCACCCTTGAGCCCGGCCTCACCCTTGGGGCCGGCATCACCCTTGCGCCCGGCCTCACCCTTGGGGCCGGCATCACCCTTGCGCCCGGCCTCACCCTTGGGCCCGGCGTCACCCTTGGGCCCGGCGTCACCCTTGGGGCCGGCATCACCCTTGGGGCCGGCGCTCCCCCGCTCACCCCGCGCACCAGGCTCGCCCCGGAGTCCCGGAGGCCCGGCATCGGCCTTGGCGCCGGCGTTTCCCTTCCCGCCCGGCTCGCCCCTGGGGCCCGGCGGGCCCGCGTCGCCCTTGGGTCCCGAGGCTCCCTTCTCCCCCTTCACACCCTTCGGCCCCCGGGGGCCTTGGGCCCCGGCCGGAGCGGGGCACGGGCGGCCGCCGTCCGGAACCGCCTCGGCACGATCCCGCCCACAGCCGCCGTCGGGCCCGGCGGGGACCGACTCCGGCGCACGGCCGGCCCGTAGCGGCTCCGAAGCGCTCGGCACGCCCGACACCGCCGCATCCGGGGCCTGCCCTTCCCGGGACTCGGCGCCGGCTCCCCCGGCAGGCACCCCCGCCACCGCACCCACGCCCGCCCCACCGACAGCCCGCCCACCGAAGGCCGAAGCACCCCCGCCGGAGGCAACCGCCGCACCCCTCCCGACCCCGCCCGAACCCGACCCCCTGCCGAGGCAGGCACAGCACCCCCCGAATCCGGCGCAGCGCTCCCACCAGAAGCCGGCGCTCCGCCCGAAGTCGGCACCGCACCTCCACCGGAAGCCGGCACAGCACCCGAACCCGAACCCGACGCAGCATCCCCACCCGAACCCAGCACCGCACCACCGGCCGAGGCAGGCGCGGCATCGCCCGAACCCGACCCCCCTGCCTCGGGCGGTGCAGCACCCCCGCCCGAAGCGGACGCTGCACCGCCCGAGGCCGACACCACACCACCGCCGGAGGCCACCGCACCGCCGTCGGAGGCCGCCGCCGGGACCGTGAATCCGCCCAGTGCCACGGCCATGGGCAGTACGAGGCCGCCGGCCAGCCGGGCCCTTCGGCCGGTTCTTGCTGTGGAAGACACGCGAGTACCCCTTCGCCGAACGGAAATGGTCGTCTGCTCCGGCCGAAGCGAGGGGGAGCATCTCCAGGAAGGGGGTCCGACGAAGATCAAAAACGCTCATGCCGCCGCAGCGTCAACGAGTTGGGCCAACGACACGCGGTACCGGTACGCCGGACGGCGGGAGGGCCGACGCCCACGCCGCGTTCGCTGTCCGACCGTCTTGATAGAACTTCTTCATGACCTTCCGATTCACCGCCCGCGCCGCCGGAACCGAGATTGATCCGGACGGCGACTTCACCGAGGCCGGTCTCGCCGAGGCCGAGGACGGCAGTGGATTCGTCCTGTTGTTCATGTCGGGCGAGGAGGATCCCGACGACCAGGATGTCGCCCTGGGAATGGACACTCACTGCCTGGTCACGGCCGGGCAGGGGACGGCCTACGGCTGCGTGCGCGAAGCCGTCCTGGAGGGCAATGTCCTTCGCGTCGTGCTGGACCCCGAGGCCCTGGAGAGCCTTCGGCTGGAGGACTGTGAGATCGAGGCCGTCATCGAGGCACCGGCGCACGACGTGGCCCGGTTCCGGGAGGTCCTCGCTCAGGTGCTCGCCTACGGGAGGGCGGACGCTTTGCCCACCCGGGTGGCGGTCTGATCCGAGGAGCGCTGCCGCACCGCGCTCGACAGTCGACATCGGGTCGCTGCCACCCGCCCGACCGCCGGGCACGCGGGCCCCGCAGCGCAGTCGGCCCACCGGCCGCGGGGCGGCCCGGTCCACCCCGCGGCCGGGGGTCATCGCACGTGCAGCCCGAAACCCGCCCGTCCCTCGGGCTCCAAGCCCTCCTTCAGGTGCAGCGAGGGGATCTCGTAGTCGCCGAAGTTCTGCCGCCGGAAGGGGATGGGCTCGGTCGACTCCAGGGTGAGCAGGCGCCCCTGCCAGACCTGGGCGGCGAGCGCGTAGTCCTCGGCGCCCATCCGGTCGGTGCCGTACAGCACGAACGGCGGCAGCGGCTCGATGCCCGGGTAGTAGAGGATCCCGTGGTGGATCGGGAACAGCAGGTCGTCGATGGGGCCGTTGATCCCGCGAGCGGAGTAGTGCGACTCCGGGCCGCCGGCGGTCACCGCGAGCAGCGCCCTGCGGCCCGCGAGGGTGCCTTCGCCGAAGCGCTCGCCGTACTTGGTGTCGCTGTGCTCGCCGACCCCGTACGCGAAACGGTAGGTGAACACCCGGTCCACCCAGCCCTTGAGGATCGCGGGCATCGAGTACCACCACAGCGGGAACTGGAAGACGATCGTGTCGGCCCACAGCAGCTTCTCCTGCTCGGCGAGCACGTCCGGGGTGAGCGCTCCGGCTTCGAAGGCCCGGCCCGAGTCCAGGGCGACCTTCAGCGGGCTCGACGCGTGGGGGCCGTAGTCCTCGGCGTCCACGACCGCCTTCCAGTTCATCGCGTACAGATCGCTCACCCGCACCTCGTGTCCGGCGGCCTCCAGCGTGGACACCGCCAGGTCCTTCAGCGAGCTGTTGAGCGATGCGCGCTCGGGGTGGGCGTGGACGATCAGCGTCTTCACGGGAACTCCTCGGGATCGGATGCCTTCGATCCTGGTCCCCGCGGCGCCCGTCGTTCAGGGGCGCGTCTTCCGTCGGACCGGAGTTCCTGGTATTGGCAGGGCCACCTTCGCGGGCGCCGCCGCGGCCATACTGGGCCCATGGACGATCTTGCGGGCTTCCTGCGGACCCGGCGCGCACGGGTCGACCCGGCGGACGCCGGCCTCCCCACCGACAGCCGCCGCCGGGTCGCGGGCCTGCGCCGCGAGGAGGTCGCGCACCTGTCCGGCGTCAGTGTCGACTATTACGTGCGCCTGGAGCAGGGCCGCGCCACCCAGCCCTCCGAGCAGGTCCTCGACGCGCTCGCCCGCGTCCTCGGTCTCGACGAGACCGAACGGGAGCACCTCTACCGGCTCGCGCGGCAGCGCCGCCGCCGCGCGAAGGCGCCGGGCGGGAGGATCCGGCCGGAGGTGCTGCGCGTCCTCGACCTCGTCGTCGGCGCGCCCGCACTGATCATGGACCACCGTATGGACGCGCTCGCCGGGAACCACCTCGCCGGGCTCCTCTTCGGCCGGCCGATGCCGGGCCTGAACATCGCCCGGCACCTCTTCCTGGAGGAGGCCGAGCGCGGCCTCTACGCCGACCGGGAGCAGTGCGCCCTCGATGTGGTCGGGCACCTACGCCTGGCGGCCGGCCAGTACCCCGAGGACCCGGGGCTGGCCGCGCTCATCGGCGAACTGGCCATGGGCAGCGAGCGCTTCCGCCGCCTGTGGGCCCGCGCGGACGTGCGCGCCCGCACCCACGGCCGCAAGGAGTACCGTCACCCGCTGGTCGGACTGCTGGAACTGCACCAGGAGAACTTCGCGCTGCCGGGCGACTCGGGCATGGAGCTCGTGGTCCTGTCCGCGGCCCCCGGCAGCCCCGCCGAGGACGGACTGCGCCTGCTCGCGGGCCTGGGAGCGGACGGCGCCGACGCCCGCCACCCGGCGAACGCCCCCGTGCGCGACTGACCGTACGGGCGGCCCGCCCGCCCGGGGCGCCCGGCTCCGCCCCGGCCTCCGCCCGGCTCCGCCCGGCCGTCTACGGCGCGAGTACGTCCAGTTCCTCCAGCGCGCCCACCGCGATCTGCCGCGTCAGCGCCTCCGCGCGGGCCGCGTCGCCCTCCCGTACGGCCTCGGCCACCCGCACGTGCAGCGTGACGGCCGCCGGGTCGGGGTCGTGGAACATCACCGCGTGCTGGGTGCGCCCGGTCAGGACCTCGGCGACGACGTCGCCGAGCCGCGCGAACATCTCGTTGCCGGAGGCGTTGAGCACGATCCGGTGGAAGGCGATGTCGTGGTGCAGGTACCCGTCGAGCTGGTGGCCGCGTGAGGTGCGGACCATGCCCAGGGCCGCCTCGGTGAGCTCGGCGCACTGCTCCGGGGTGGCCCGTACCGCCGCGAGTCCGGCCGCGACCGGCTCGATGGCCGAGCGCAGCACGGTGAGCGAGCGCAACTGCCGTGGGCGGTCCGCGCCGGCCAGGCGCCAGCGGATGACGCGCGGGTCGTAGACGTTCCACTCCTCGGTGGGGCGGACGGTGACGCCGACCCGGCGGCGGGACTCGACCAGTTGCATGGATTCCAGTACGCGGACCACTTCGCGGACCACGGTCCGCGAGGCGCCGAAGCGCTCCGCGATCTCGTCGGTGCGCAGCACGCTGCCGGGCGGGTGGTCCCCTGCCGTGATCGCCAGGCCGATGGTGTCCAGCACGTGGGAGTGGAGCCCTTGGCTGCCCTGCTCGGCCGGTCCACCCGGTCCGTCCGGTCCGCCCGGCCCTTCAGTGGTCATGGGCGTAAGCGTACGGTGACCGCCGGATGGACAAAAGATGTGATGTTTTACCGATGACCCCTTGAATAAGTACTACGTAATGGGTTTCAGTGGAGCCCAGGTCCTCCGGACCGATGTCAACGAGGACATGGACGACGAAAAAGAGGTGCGCGATGACGCGCGTCATTGTGGTGATGGGCGTGGCCGGGACGGGAAAGACGACCGTGGGCCGGCTGCTCGCCGACGCGCTCGCCCTCCCCTACGCGGAGGGCGACGCCTTCCACCCGGCGGCCAACGTCGCCAAGATGTCCGCCGGCACCCCCCTGGACGACGCGGACCGCCGGCCCTGGCTGGACTCGATCGGCGAGTGGATGCGCAACCGGGCCCGCATCGGGGGTGGGGTCGTCTCCGCCTCCTCCCTCAAGCGGGCCTACCGCGACCGGCTCCGGGCCGTCGCACCGGACACCGTCTTCGTCCATCTCACCGGCGACCGGCCGCTGATCGAGGAGCGGATGGCGGCGCGCAAGGGGCACTTCATGCCCACCACGCTGCTGGATTCGCAGTACGCCACGCTGGAGCCGCTCCAGCCGGACGAACTCGGCGTCCTCGTCGACGTGTCCGGATCCCCGGAGGACATCACCGCGCGGGCCCTGGCCGCCCTGCGCCGCCTGCCCTCGCCGGTCGCGTAACCGCGCCGCCCGGGCCCGGGCGCCCCGCACCGCCCCGCGCCACCCCGCCCCACGCCACCCCGTCCTGCCCTGTCCTGCCCTGTCCTGCCCTGCCCTGCCCTGCCCTGCCCTGCCCTGCCCGCAAGCGAGAACGAAGGAACCGTCACCGTGACCAGTCTCAGCGTCGAGACTCTGGCAGCGGCCGCCACCGAGCCGATCACCTCGGCCGGCAACACCCAGCTGGGGATCGCCGTCCTCGCGGGCATCGCCGTCATCGTCCTGCTCATCACCCGCCTCAAGCTGCACGCCTTCCTGGCGCTGACGCTCGGCTCGCTCGCCCTGGGGGTGTTCGCCGGCGCCCCTCTGGCCAAGACCGTCACCAGCTTCACCGCCGGCCTCGGCGCCACCGTCGCGGGGGTCGGCGTACTCATCGCGCTCGGCGCCATCCTCGGGAAACTGCTCGCCGACTCGGGCGGCGCGGACGAGATCGTGGACACCATCCTGGCGCGCGCCAAGGGCCGGGCCATGCCCTGGGCGATGGTGCTGATCGCCTCGGTGATCGGCCTCCCGCTCTTCTTCGAGGTCGGCATCGTGCTGCTGATCCCGGTGGTCCTGCTGGTGGCCAAGCGGGGCAACTATTCGCTCATGCGGATCGGCATCCCCGCGCTGGCCGGCCTGTCCGTGATGCACGGACTGATCCCGCCGCACCCCGGTCCGCTCGTCGCCATCGACGCGCTCGACGCCAACCTGGGCCTCACCCTCGCGCTCGGCGTGCTCGTCGCCGTCCCGACCGTCGTCATCGCGGGTCCGGTGTTCTCCCGGTACGCGGCCCGCTGGGTGGACATCCCGGCGCCCGAGCACATGATCCCGCAGCGGCCCTCGGAGGAACTGGAACACCGCCCGAGCTTCGGGGCGACGGTCTTCACCGTGCTGCTGCCGGTGGCCCTGATGCTGATGAAGGCCCTGGTCGACATCGTGGTCGACGACCCGGCCAACAGCGTCCAGCGCGTCACCGACGTGGCGGGCTCCCCTCTGATCGCGCTCCTCGCGGCGGTGCTCACGGGCATGTTCACCCTCGGCCGGGCGGCCGGCTTCACCAAGGCACGGCTGTCCGTGACGGTGGAGAGGTCACTGGCCCCGATCGCGGGCATCCTGCTGATCGTGGGTGCGGGCGGCGGCTTCAAGGCGACGCTGATCGACGTGGGCGTCGGCCAGATGATCATGGACCTGTCCGCGAACTGGGCGATACCGACCCTCCTGCTGGCCTGGCTCATCGCGGTGGCCATCCGCCTGGCGACCGGCTCGGCCACGGTCGCCACCATCTCCGCGGCCGGCCTGGTGGCCCCGCTCGCGGCGGGCATGCCGGCCACGGAGACCGCCCTGCTGGTCCTCGCCATCGGAGCCGGCTCGCTGTTCTTCAGCCACGTCAACGACGCCGGGTTCTGGCTCGTCAAGGAGTACTTCGGCATGACGGTCGGCCAGACCCTCAAGACCTGGTCGGTGATGGAGACCATCATCTCGGTGGTCGGCCTGGGCTTCGTCCTGCTGCTGTCACTGGTCCTCTGACCCCTCGCCGCCAGCTCCCCGCCTGCCCCCGGCTCTCCCGCCCGCTCTCCCGCCGGCTCTCCCGCCGGCTTCCGGTCAGCCGGTCCGCCGGCGCCTGCCCCGCGTCCCCTCCCGGGGTCCGGGGCGGGCCAGTTGGGCCGCCGCCAGGTCGAAGCCGCCCGCCGCCGTGGCGCAGCGGGCGGCCAGGGACTCCACCTCGGCGCGGAAGGCATCGCCCCCCGGGCCCTGCCAGTTCAGGTCCCCGGCGGCGCGGCGCAGCCGCTCGGCGTGCGAGCGCAGGGCGGCCGAGTGGGCGCGCAGGCCCTCGGCCGGGACCGGGCGGGTCTCGGCCCGGGGGGCGGGCCCGGCGGTGTCCGTCACTGGGAGCTCCCCGGAACGTAGACGTCAGGGTGGCCGGGCAGCCGTACGAGGTGGCTTCCGGTGATCCTGCCCCCGAAGGCCGCGAGGGCCGCCGCCGGACCGGGCTCGGGGCCGGAACCCACCCAGGTGACCCGGTAGACGGTGGTGAACTCCCGGCTCGCGGCGAGCCGTCCGGCCGTCCGGGCACCCGGACCGTGGCCGAGCAGGGCGAGTTCGGTCCCCGAGGGCACGAGGCGTCGTACGGTCGCGGCCACGTCCCGGACGTGCGCGTACGGAGCCGCGTACGGGGCTTCGTACGGAGCCGCGTACGGGACTTCGGCGCGGCCGGACTCCGTTGGTGGCCCCGCGAGTTGGAGCACGCACCGCTCCACCCCGTCCGGGCCCGTGACCTGCTGGAGCAGGACCGCGCCCGGGGAACCGCCGATCCGGTCGGCGTTGCCCCGGTACCCGGCCGGGGTGCCGGTGGTGTCCAGCTCGGCCAGGAGGCGGCTCCCCGGATCGGAACAGGCGGGCCCCCCGTCGAAGAAGGCCCGCAGGGCGGCGGCGATCCCGAGGAGCGGCTCGGCTGCCACGGCCCTGCCGGTGGCGACCTGCCAGCCGGCGTGGTCGTTGAACGGGTTGTCGTCGGTCAGCGCGTTCCAGGCCAGGATGTCGGCGAAGGAGGGGTTCAGGAGTGCGAAGGCGGGCCCCTCGCCGCGTCGGCGCACGAGCTCGCGGAACGCCCTGACGGCGTCGGCCTGCCGGCCCTCCTCCACCGCGAGGAACACTTCGGCGGCGGCCGGGTCCTCCCACCTGGCCGGGTTACGGGTACTCTCGGCCCGGATCCGGCCCCTGAGGCCGCACACCGCGAGGCTCACGGCCAGGCTCTCGCGGCCGGTGAACACCCCGGCGAGCCACCCGGCCCGCGCCACGCCCCGGCCCCGGGCGCCCCAGCCGAGTCCGTCCCGGTCGGTGAGGGTGCGCAGCAGGGTGCGCCAGGCCGCGCGGCGGCGGCTGCCGAGGCCCAGCGCGGTGACCGGCAGCTGGGAGCCGAGGGCGAGCCGGGAGGCGTAGCGGGCGGCTTCGTCCACGGCGGCGGCCGCCTCGGCCAGTTCCCGGCACAGGGCGCCCAGTTGATCGGCGTCCGGGTCGGTGAGCGCTGAGGTCGCGGAGGTCCCGGGGGTCGCAGCGTCGGACATGGATTCCTCGTCGGGTCGGATGAACGTCGGGCAGGACGGGGCGGGTCTGTACGGGGCGGGGCGATGCGGTGCGGATCGGTGCGGGACGGGTCGGGTCGGTGCGGGACGGGTCGGTGCGGGACGGACAGGTCGGCGGCGCAGGTGGTGCGGGTGGACCGGATGCCCGGGCGCCGCCGGGATGCGGGCGGGATGCAGGCGGGGTGCGGCTGGGTGCGGCTGGGTGCGGCTGGATGCGGGCGGGGCCGGTGGTGGGGTCAGCGGCGGGTCAGGTGCAGCCGGATGCCCTGCGGGTCCAAGGCCGCGGGGAGCGGGCCGAGGGGGTCGAGCACGGGCCGGGCGGGCCGGACCCGGTGTCCGCGCAGCACCTCCGCGCAGAGCGCCGCGGTGACCAGCAGCCCCAGCTGTTCACCAGGGCAGCGTCCGCCGGCATGACTGAACGGGGCCATCCGGACGTCCCGGTCCGCTTCCCGCGAGGCCCACCGGCCCGGTACGAAGACGTGCGCGGCGGGCACGTGTTCGGGATCGCGCTGGTGGAACAGCACCGGAAGCACCACGCAGGTACCGGCGGGGTGCCGCACGCCCCGCCATTCGGTCTCGGCCCGGGTGATCCGTATCAGGTCGGGCACGGCCGGATAGAGCCGCAGCGATTCCCGGACGCAGGCCCGCAGCCGGGGCAGCGCGCCCTGGGCGCTGCCCCGCGCCCATCTGGCGGCCCGGGCCTCGGCGGCCACGGCGTCCTGTTCGGCCGGGTGCGCGCCGAGCAGCAGCAGGGTGCGCAGCAGGATGCCGGGGACGAGGTCGAAGGCCGCCAGCCACTGGCGGACCTGCCCGACCGGGTCCGACCCGGCCCCCTCCGGCCCCGCGAGGTGGTGTGCGTGGCGGCGGGCCCGCCCGATGAGGGTGTGCGGCTCCGCGAGGTCGGCGTACTCGGCGATCCGCGCGCCGGCCCTGTCGTGGAACCGCCCGAGCCGGCGGCCGAGTTCCGCGTCCCCGGCGGCGGCGTCGCCGAGGACGATGCGCCGGGCGGCGCGGGCCACGGAGTGCCGGACGCGGGCGAGTTCGAGGGGACCGCCGGCCGTGAGTCGCCGGGCCTCGTCGGTGAGGACCGAGAGGAAGGCTCCGCACGAGGGGTGCACGGTCAGCCCCGCGGCGAGCACGGAGTCGTCCACCGATCGCGGCCCGGCGCCGAGCCCGGCATGGGCGCAGCCGTCCGCGCCGGTGGCGGGCCGGGCGGTGGAGCCGATGGGTTCGGCGTAGAACTGCCGGATGTCCTGCGGATCGAGGATGAGCAGGACGGTGCCGGTCAGCCCCCGTACGAGCACGGGCGCCCCGCCGTGCCGCTCCCGCAGGGCCCGCAGGGTGGCGGCGGACCAGCGGGGCCGGCCCGGCCCGGCGTGCCCGAACGCCGCACGGGGGCGGGCGCCCACGAAGCCCCGTACCAGGGCGGGCAACGTGTGGGCGGCGGCGAACCGGGCGCTCCCGCCGTACCCCGCCCGCGCCGTCATACGGGGACCTCCGCGGCCGGGGCCGGTGGCGTGCGCGCATCGCGGGCGATCTCGTGGGCCGTACGCATCCGTGTACCTCCGCGCAGCCTGGACTATACGGTCGGTGATCTCGCGCTCACCGTACGTCGACCACCCCGCGTCCGCGCCCCGAGGACCACGAGGGAGGTACACGGGCCCGCAGGCGGGCTACGGACGGTGCTGCCGAAGCGCTCCGGGGCGCGGGGCCGGGCCCCTTACGGGCCGTCGGGGGGCGGGCCCGTACGCCCGTTCAGGCCGCCTCCACCCCCGCTCCCTCCGCCGCCGGAGGCTCCGCGCGGATGCCCGTGACGACCACCGTGATCAGGCAGAACGCGATGAGGATCTCCGCCCAGAGGAAGGCGAGGTAGTCGAGCAGACAGCCGATCGGCGGGGTGCCCGGCGCGGTGTTGCGGAAGGCGGCCAGGGCGAACAGGGTGGCGGCCATCCAGCCGAGGGCGGGCCAGGTGAGCCCCTTGCGGCGGGTGACGAGGTAGTACCCGCCGATCAGGACGGACACGGCGAGCGCCCACATCGCGATCATCATGAACACCGCGAACACGAGCACGCTGTTGGAGCGGGCCAGCCCGATGTCGAGGACGGCGGCGCCGTCACCCGTCGTCGAGGCCTCCACCGTGGACGAGAAGAGCACGTCGTTGTTGGAGAACAGGACCCGCACCGGAACCTTCTCGTGGCCCATGACGGCCGCGAACTCCACGTCCGCCCCGTAGGCGTCGAACGGGTAGTCCGTGATGGAGCCGCCCGTCATGGCCACCGGCACGTCCAGGGTGGAGATGCGCTGGTGGGCCTTGAAGGCCAGGTCGCCGCGGGTGGCCGTCGAGGTCTGGAGGGTGAGGTCCTCGACGGGTGCGATCCCGCCGGCCTCGGCCAGCGCCCCGCGGGGCGCGACCAGGACCCGCAGCAGCAGCTCGCGCCCGGCCGCGTCCACCCGCTTGGATCGTCGCCTCGACGTCCACCCGGTCCGGATCCGCCCGCCCCGCGGTGTGGACGGTGTCCTGGGCCTGGCGCTCACCGAACTGCAGCCAGGACCCCACGCCCACCGCCGCCACGATGACGAGCAGGAGCAGACCGGGCAGCAGCGGGAAGCGCCGCCCGGACGAGCGTCGTCGCACAGCGCTCACGCGGCGGGCTTGCCGGGCTGGTCGTGGGTCGAGCAGTGGATGCCGCCGCCGCCCGAGGCGATCGTGTCGATCGCGACGGGGACGACGTCCCGCTTGGGGAAGTGCTCCTGCAGGATGCCGCGGGCCCGGTCGTCGGCCTGGCGGTCCCCGAACTTCGGCATGAAGACGGAGTCGTTGGCCACGTAAAAGTTGGCGTAGGTCGACACGAAGTCGTCGCCCTCGCCCGTGATCTTGTCCAGGTCGGGCTGCGGCAGGTCGATGATCTCGAACTTCCGGCCGCGGGCGTCCGTCGCCTTCGACAGCACCGCCTTCGCCTGGTCCGCGGAGCGGGACCAGGAGTCCTTCGGGGTGTTGGGGTGCGCGCGGTCGAGCAGGACGACACCGGGCGCGGTGAACCGTACGAGGCTGTCCACGTGGGCGTCGGTGATGTCCTGGCCGCGTACGCCGGCCAGCCAGACCACCGTCTCCACCCCCAGGGTCCGCTTGAGCTCGGCCTCGATCTGGTCCCGGCTCTTGCCGCGGTTGCGGTTGTCGTTGACGATCGAGCTCTCGGTGATCAGCAGGGTGCCCTCGCCGTCGGTCTCGAAGGAGCCGCCCTCGGCCACCAGCGGAGCCTGGACCCGGGGGATCCCGTACTTCTGGAGCAGGAGGCGCCCGACCCGGCCGTCGTTCTTGTGCTCCTGCTTGTTGCCCCAGCCGTTGAAGTTGAAGTCGACGCCGACGAGCTTGTCCCCCTCCTCGACGAAGACGGGGACGGTGTCGCGGGCCCACATGTCGTCCACGGCCAGCGGGATCACCTCGACCTCGGAGCCGCAGGCCTTCTGCGCCGCGGCCACCTGTTCGGGCCGGGCCATCATGATGACCTCCTCGTACCCTCCGACGGCCCGGGCGATCCGCGCGATGTCCTCGCGCACGTAGCGCAGGTCCTCCATCCAGACCGCGTCCAGGGCGGGCCAGGCCATGACGGTGCGGGTGTGGCTCTCCCACTCGGCGCCGAAACGGCGCTCGGGGCCGGTCGGCGACGGCTGGGCGGACCCTTCGGGAGCCTGGGAACGCGGGGCGCTCTGCGAGGGGCCGCAGGCGGCGGCCCCGAAGGCGAGGGCTCCGGCCCCGGCGAAGGTGCGGAGGACGGTCCGGCGCGTGGGGGGCAGGTGGGACACGGGAGGGCTCCGATCAAGGGCCGGCAGGACGACTGCGTCCGGCCGGGGCGGGCGCGGGAGGCACGGCACGGGCCGACCGTCCCGGGCCCCTGAGGCAAGGGTGCGCCCTCCGTCCGCAAAGGGCCGCGACGCGGGACGGGTGGTGCGGGCACGTGTCGCTCACTCTGATACTGACTGAACATTCAGTCAATTCATGGCACGGTGCCCGCAGGCCCCTGCCGCATCGCCCGCCTCGTTGAAAGAGCCACCGCATGTCCGAACAGCACTCCGGCCCCCGCGCCGTTCCCCGCTCCGGCATCCGTCCCCGGTCCGGGCCGCGGCAGGCCGGCCCGGGGGCGGCGGATTCCGCTGCTGCCGACCCTCCTCGTGACCGGCACCCTGCTCGCCGCAGCCGGAGCCGTCTACTACCTGGACAACCCGGCGGGCAAAGGCCCGCGGCACGGGCGGCCCCAGCCCCGCCACCAGCCCCACGGCATTCGCATCCGCATCGGCACCCGCGTCCGCCACACCCCCGCCCGGATCCGGGTCCGCCGCGCCCGACCCCGCCGCCTCGTACGTCCCCGGCTACACGAAGGCCAAGCTCACCGCCCCCGACTCCGGATACGAGTTCGATCTGAAGGCCGGGAAGGTGGTGCCCGCGGAGACGGCCGCCTGGTACCTGGCGCGCGACGGGCAGTCCCTGGTGCCCTCCGAGGACTCGGACTCGTTCGTGTCCGACACCGGCGAGCTGACGGTGGCCGCCTGCCTCCAGGGCATCGAGACCCGCCCGGCCGCCGACCTGCCCCTCGCCGCCCTCGCGAAGGCCCGCCCGTTCTGCGTGCGCAGCCCGGACCGGAACGAGGTCGCGATCGTGAGACTGGTCGAGGCCCCGGCCGACGACTCCGCCACGATCCTGGTGGACCAGTACCGCCGGAGCTGACGCCCCGTCCGGCTCCGCACCCCGGGGCGGACGGCCGCGCGGAGGAGCCGCCGCTGTTACTCGGTGTCGTCGGCGCGGAGGGCCAGGTCGAGGAGGCCGGGGAAGCGGGCGTCGAACTCCTCGCGGCGCAGTCGGTTGAGCCGTTTGGGGCCCTGGTCGCGCTGTTCGACCAAGCCGGCGTCGCGCAGGACCGCGAAGTGGTGGCTCTTCGCGGCCCGGCCGACCGGTACGTCGAAGTTGCTGCAGCTGAGCGACCATTCGGGATGCCCGGCCAGGTCGCGGATCAGCTGGATCCGCACGGGATCCGCGAGCGCGGACAGCGCGGTGAGCAGCGGGACGCCGTCGGGGTGCGTATGCACGGGCGCCGGACGGTGACTTGTGCTTTCAACCCGGTCCGACATTTCCGATGTCCTCCTCTACCCAGTGTTCGATGCCCATCGTACAGTGCTAGTGTTCGCTTTCGGTTGAACACTCACGGGGAGGGTGGTGCCGCGTATGCGTGCGGTCGAGTTCCAGGAGTACGGCGGTCCCGAAGTGCTGCGGATCGTGCGGGCCGCGGCACCTGAGCCGGGCCCCGGCCAGGTGGCCGTCGAGGCCGTCTGGGCGGGGGTGAACTTCGCGGACGTGAAGGCGCGCGCCGAGGGGTACCGGGTGACGTCGCTGCCCTACCGTCCGGGCCTGGAGGTCTCCGGACGCATCCGGGCGGTCGGGGAGGGCGTCGAGGGTCTGCGGGCGGGGCAGGAGGTCGCCGCGCTCCTCGACGGCGGCGGTTACGCCGAGGTCGTGCTCGCGCAGGCCGCCAGGGTCTTCCCGTTGCCCGACGGACTGGACCTGCGGAGCGCGGCCACGCTGCCGACCGTACTGCCGACCGCACACGCCCTGGTCCACGAGGTGGGGCGGCTGCGGGCCGGGGAGAACGTGCTGGTGCACGGCGCGGCGGGCGGCATCGGCACGGTGGTCGGGCAGTTGGCCCAGGCAGCGGGCGCCGGCGCGGTGTACGGGGTGGCCTCCAGCGACGCCAAGGCCGACTACGCGCTCAAGCACGGCTACGACGAGGTGTTCCGGCCCGGCACCTTCGAGACGGACGTCCGCCGGGCGACCGGCGGCAGGGGCGCAGACCTGGTTCTGGACCCGGTGGGCGGCGACACGCTGCGCCGCGGCCTGGAGTCATTGGCCGACTTCGGGCGCCTGGTGTCCTTCGGCAACGCCGGCGGCGCCGAGCCCTGGCGTGCGGGGCAGGGCGACCTGTACGCGCGGGGCCGCTCCATCGGGGGATTCTCCGTGCTCGCCCTCGCCCGGTCCGCACCCGATGCCCTGCGGATGCTCACCGAACGCGCCCTGCGCACCGTCCGCGACGGAACGGTCGTCCTTCCCGTCACCGCCGAGTTCCCCCTGTCGGACGCGGCCGGCGCGCACCGGCTCATCGGCGGACGCACGTCCACGGGCAAGCTCTTGCTGCGCATCGCCGACTGACCACGGGCTCCCGCCCACGGCGGACTCCCGCACGCCACGGGCTCCCGCACACGGCGGGCTGCCGGGCGGGCCCGCCCCGCCGATCACCCCTGAACAACGGCCCGGGGACGCATGCCGTTCCCCCGGCCCCGAGGATACGGACCCCGGAATGCGGCAACACAGCACGGCCCACGGATTCTCCGCCCTCGCGGGGAGGGTACCCGCGCCCTGCCTCGTGCTGGTCAGCGTGTGCGGAATCCAGTTCGGCGCGGCCCTCGCCCCGCACGCCTACCCTCAGGCGGGGGCGGCCGGGGTGGTGTTCCTCAGGCTGCTGATCGCCGGGGTGCTGCTGTGCCTGCTGTGGCGGCCGCGCCCCCGGAGCCTGAGCGCGGTGAAGGGGTCCTGGATGACAGTGATCGCCGCCGGGACCCTGCTTGCCGCGCACCACATCGCCTTCTTCGAGGCCGTCGGTCAGGTCCCGCTCGGGATCGTCGCCACGATCGAATTCCTCGGCCCGTTCACCATCGCGCTGGCCGGCTCCCGCCGCGTGATCGACCTGCTGCCCGCGTGCCTGGCGGCCGGCGGCGTCGTCCTGCTCAGCGGTACGGGCACCGGCTCCCTCCCCCTGGGGGGACTTGTGCTGGCCGCGGTGGCGGCGTGCTGCTGGGCCGGGTACATCCTCGTCTCCGCCCGCATGGCCACCCGCCTCGGTGGCGGTCAGGCGCTGGCGGTGGCCATCGCCTGGGCGGCCCTGGTGAGCGCCCCCTACGGCATCTCGCAGGCCGGCGGCTCCCTGCTGGACCCGTACGTACTGGCGGTCGCGGCCGTCGTGGCCATCGCCTCCAGCGTGCTGCCGTACTCGCTCAACCTGGAAGCCCTGCGCCGGATCCCGCCCCGCGTGTTCGGCGTCCTGACCAGCCTGGAGCCGGCCGCCGCCGCCCTGTTCGGTCTGCTCATCCTCGGGCAGCACCTCGCCTGGCCCCAGTGGCTCGGCATCACCGCCGTCGCCTGCGCCTCCGTCGCCGCCACGTATCCGGGAACCGGAACGCGCCGCCTCTCCCCGGCCGTTCGCGGACGGGGAGAGGCGGAGAACGTCCTCGTCTCCTGAAGACACGGGACTCCAGAAGACACGGGGCGGGGCGCCCGAAGGCGCCCCGCCCGCTGCGATGCCGCCGCCCCCGGTCAGCTCTTGTCGGGGCGGTCCGTCACGCGCAGGGAGTTCAGCAGGGGTTTGCCGAATCCGGTGTGGGTGACGAAGCGGACGTTCAGGGTGCCGTCCGTGACCGTGATCGTGTAAGTGCGGGTCAGGGCCGTGTACGGGCCCGCCTCCAGGGCGATGTCCAGGGAGGGCAGGACCTGAGTGTTCTCCGCCAGGACGTCGAAGACGCGCTTGTTCGGCTTGGTGGAGGAGAGCTCCGCGAAGCCCAGTTCCACGGTGTAGGTGCCGTTGGGGACGTTGTCGAAGCGGTATTCGTACATGCCCTCACGGGCGTTGCGGAAGAGCTTCTGGTCCTCCGTGCCCGCGATCGTACGGCTCGTGGACTGGGAGGAGCCGTTGCCCTGGTAGCCGTACGAGCCCGTCGTGTACTTGCGGTCCGGGGACCAGCCGTCGCCCAGCGAGTCCGTGCTCGCGCCGGTGGAGCCGGCGTCCAGGGCGACCTGGTAGCGCGGGACGACGAGCTTGACGGGGACGGTGAGCACCGGGGTCCGGCCGCTGGCCGAGGTGATCTTCAGGTCGGCCGTCAGGACGGTGCCCGGGGTCAGGCCCGTGGTGTCCACGGACAGGGCGAGCGGGGCCTTCCCGCCCGTGGGCAGGCTCCCGGAGCCTGGGGTCACCGTCAGCCAGGCCGCTTCCTCGGCCGCCGTGAAGGCCGTACCGAGACCGGGGTTGGCGAGGTCGAGGGTGCGCGTCCGCTTCTGGCCGGGCGGCAGGACGATCTCCACCGCCGGCTTCGACGCGGTCACCCTGCCGGTGCGCAGGGACCGGGTCACCTCGGTGACATCGGCCGCCTTGACGTCGACGGTGGCCGCCGCCGACTCGTACTGGGCGGCGGTCAGGGCGAGTTCCCGCGCTCCCGAGGGGCTCTGGACCACGTACCCGCCGTCGGCCGCCGTGGTGGCGGAGACCGCGGTGGCGCCCGTGCCGACGGTGACGGTGGCTCCGGCGATCCCGTTGCCGTCGTTCGCGTCGAGCACCCGGCCGGCCACGACCCCGCTCCTGGTGGTGCGGAAGGCGACGGACAGGCCGTCCGTGATCACGGGCGTGTTGAAGGAGTACCGGTAGGCGTCGGTGCCGGTCGCGTTCTCCACGCCGACCGTGGCGGTGGAGCCGCCCTTGATGCCGGTGCCGCCGGTGCCCTTGTAGGTGTACCGGACGGTGCCGTCCTCGCCGATCGCCGCCGAGAAGGAGAACGTGTCGGACTGCGCCGACCAGTGGGACACCTGGCGCCATTCGATGACGTAACTGCGGTGCGGCGCGGTGCCGGTGACCGACGTGAAGACTCCGGACCCGCTGCCGGCGGCGCCGACGACCAGGTCGTCCCAGAAGGGGTACAGCGCCGCGTTGGGCGTGGCCGTGCTCGGGATGTCCCCGTTGACGTCCCCGGTGTTGTTGCCGCCGAGGCTGACCGTGCCGTTCGTACCGATCCAGGCCTGCCCGTACGTCTTGCCGTAGAGCGGCAGCGGGAAGGGCAGGTCGACGCGCTCGGTGGTGTTGTCGCCGGTCAGCGCGAGCCGCCGGTCGCCCGGCTGGTACGGGCTGCCGTTCGAGGCGGCGCAGGCGTAGCCGTAGCCGTCGGTGCGTTCGGGCAGGTTCACCGCGACGGTGGTGTCCCCGGCGACGGTGACCGCGGCCGATCCGGCGGTGAGGCAGCGGGAGGAATGGGTGGCGTTCACGGTGTAGGAGCCGTTCGGCAGGGTGACCTCGAAGCGGCCCCGGGCGTCGGTGGTCGCGGTCACCGGGGTGTCGGCGACGCTCACCGAGGCGCCGGCGACCGGGCCCGCGGCCGCGGAGACGGTGCCGGTGAGCTTCCCGGAGTCCGCCTGGACGAGGTCGATGTCACCGGTGGCGGTGGCGTCCTCGGTCACCTCCACGGTCACGCCCTGCTGCCCGTAGCCGAACTTCGACGCGGTGAGCGCGTACGAGCCCACGGACAGGGTGGGGAAGCGGTACGTGCCGTCGGCCGCGGTGGTCGCCGCACGGTCGATGGGGCCGTCGGCGGTGACCTTCGCCCCGGCGACGGGCTGCCCGCCGGAGCGGACGGTGCCGGCGAGCGCGCCGAGGGCTCCGCGCGGGGCCCCGGTGACGGCGGAAAGCACGTCGAGCTTTCCCTCGCCGAAGACGTTGTTGTCGGCGGCGCTCCCGCCGCACTGGCTGCTGTCGGTGTCCTGCGCGGTGCCGTCGAGCAGCGCTTCGGTCTGCGCGATGTCGCCCTCGAGGGCGGGCGCGGCGGACCAGAGCAGGGCCACGGCCGCGGCGGTGTGCGGGGAGGCCATGGAGGTGCCGGAGAAGGACGCGTAGCCGCCGCCGGGGACGGAGGAGCGCACGTTCACGCCGGGGGCCGCGATGTTCGGCTTGAGGATCCCGCCGGGGCCGGCGCCGCGCGAGGAGAAGGAGGCGATGGCGCCGTTGATGTCGAAGGCGCCGGAGCTGTAGGAACTCGCGTAGTCACCGGGTGATCCGCTGGTGGCGCAGCCGGGTCCGGAGTTGCCGTTGGAGAAGGCGGGGAAGATGCCGGCGGCCCGCCAGGTGTCGACGATCTGCTGGTACCAGGTGTCCGCGCCGGGGCCGCCCCAGGAGTTGTTGACGATGTGGGGGGCCAGGTCGGGGCGCGGGTTCTGGCCGTTCAGGTCGGTCGGGGCGACGATCCACTGGCCCGCGGAGAGCAGGGAGGCCTCGGAGCAGGAGGTGGTCTCGCAGCCCTTTGCGGCGATCCACTTGGCTCCCGGGGCGACGCCGGTCCGGTTGGCGACGCCGTCGTCGCCGACCATCGTGCCCATGGTGTGGGTGCCGTGGTCGTTGTTGTCGCAGGGGGCGGCGGTGGCACAGACGCCCGCCGGGTCGAACCAGTTGTAGTGGTGGTCGTAGGACCCGTCCGCGCCCTTGCCGCGGTACTTGCCGGCCACGGCGGGATGGGTGAAGTCCACGCCGCTGTCGATGTTGGCGACGACGATGCCCTCGCCGCGCACGCCGAGCTGGTCCCAGACCTGCGGTGCCTTGATCCGGTCGATGTTCCATTCGACGGCGTCGGCCGCGGTCTTCTCCCGGCTGCCCTCGGCGGGCTTCGCCAGGTCGATCCGGTCGTCGGCGTCGATCCGGGCGACCTCGGGGCGCTGGGCGAGGGCGGTGGCGAGCTTCTCGGTGCCGACGACGCGGACCGCGTTGACGATCCAGTACGAGGTGTACTCGGCCTTCGTGCCCTCGACGGCCTTGATCACCTCGGTCTGGCTCCGCGCGGCCTGCTCCTTCCCCAGCCGCAGCACCGTCGCGGCCTTCGCGGCGCGGGTCGGCTGCGCGGCCGCGGCGGTGAGGTCGGCGGCGCTGTCAAGGTAGACCCAGAAGACCGCCTTGGCGGAACCGTCGAGCTGCGCCCGGAGGGTCGGCTCGATCTTGCGCTCGGCCGCGCCCGGGATGGGGGCCGGATCGGGGGCGGCCGCGGCCATGCCCGCGCCCAGGGGCAGCAGCAGGGCCGCGGTGAGGGCGGCGAACCCTGTGCGCAGGGGGCGTAATCGCGAGCGGGGGGGTCGTCGGGTGTCGCTTCGTGCCACGTGGGGTCTCCTCGTACGCCGTGTGCAGAACGTGCGGAAAGGGTGTGCGTGACGTGCGCGGGCCATGGTGCGGGAGGTGTCATGGCCCGTACAAGAGTGCCTAATGAGCCGTGCCGCCCGCCGGGCCTCCACCCGGCCTGCCACCCGGGCCGCCGGGCAGCCCGCCGTCACCGGGGCCGCCACCGGCCCGGTGCCCGTCCCCAGCCCGGTGCCCGCCCCCGGCCGGGTGGCCGATCCGGGCCGCGCGGGCCAGCCTGGGGGAATGACCGTCCCCGCCCCGTCCGCCGCCCCCGGGGTGCGCCTCAGTACCGCGCAGGGCCGGTGGATCGTGCTGACCACGGTGCTCGGGTCCGCCATGGCGCTGCTCGACTCCACCGTGGTCAACGTGGCCCTGCCCGCCATCGGGCGGGATCTCGGCGCCGATCTGGCGGTGCTCCAGTGGACGGTCAACGCCTACCTGCTGACCCTCGCGGGCCTCATCCTGGTCGGCGGGGCGCTCGGGGACCGGTTCGGGCGGCGCCGGATCTTCATGCTCGGGGTGGTGTGGTTCGCGGTCGGCTCCCTGCTGTGCGGGCTCGCGCCGAACGCCGGGGTGCTCATCGCCGCCCGCGCCCTGCAGGGCATCGGCGGGGCGCTGCTGACGCCCGGTTCCCTCGCGCTGATCCAGGGGTCCGTCCATCCGGACGACCGGGCCCGGGCGGTGGGCCTGTGGTCGGGTTTCGGCGGGGTGGGCGCCGCCGTGGGGCCGTTCCTCGGCGGCTGGCTGGTGGACGGGCCCGGCTGGCGGTGGGTGTTCCTGCTGAACGTGCCGGTGGCCGCGCTCTGTGTCCCGGTCGCGCTGCGGCACGTACCGGAATCGCGCGATCCGGTGGCGCACGGGCGGTTCGACGTGGCCGGGGCGGTACTCGGCGCGGCCTCGCTCGCCCTGCTGACCTACGCGCTCATCGAAGCCCGGTCGGGCACCGCGATCGTGGCGGGCGCCGCCGTGGGCGGTGTACTGCTGGCCGGTCTCTTCGTGGTGGTCGAGCGGCGGCGGGCCGATCCGATGGTGCCGCCGGACATCTTCTCCTCGCGCCAGTTCACCGCCGTCAACCTGGTCACCCTGTGCGTGTACGCGGCCTTCGGCGGGTTCTTCTTCCTCGTGGTGCTCCAGCTCCAGGTGGTGTCCGGGTACTCAGCCCTGGGCGCCGGGGCCGCCCTGCTGCCCACCACGGCCCTGATGCTGCTGCTGTCGGCCCGCTCCGCGCAGCTCGGTGAGCGGATCGGCCCGCGGATCCCGCTGACCGCGGGACCGCTGCTGTGCGCGGCGGGGATGCTGCTGATGCTGAGGGTGGGCCGCGAGGCCTCGTACGTACGGGACGTGCTGCCGGCGCTGCTCGTGATGGGCCTGGGCATGGCGGCCCTGGTGGCTCCGCTGACGGCGACCGTGCTGTCCTCGGTGGACCCCGGCCGGGCGGGTCTGGCCAGCGGCATCAACAACGCGGCCGCGCGCGCCGCCGGACTCCTCGCGGTGGCCGCGCTGCCGCTGCTGGCCGGGATGGGGCCGGACGCGTACCTGTCGGCCGGCGCCTTCGACGCGGCCTTCGGGCGGGCGATGTTCTGGTGCGCGGGGGTGCTGGTGGCCGGGGCGTGCCTGGCCTGGGCGACCGTACGCTCCCCCGTGCCCGGGGCCCGTCACCCGCAGTGCCGTACGAACTGCGCGGTGACCGCTCCGCCGCTCGAACCCCCGGGAGCGGCGGAGCGGTGATCAGCGGGCGCTCACCAGGGGCTCGGCGCCGGCGGGGCGACGACCGGCGGGCGGTCGTCGCAGGTGATGGTGTTGGGCAGTTCCCAGCCGGCCAGCCACGGTCCCGTCGTACCGCCGCCGTCGTTGCCGCCGCGGTCGACGAGGGTGAACTCCGAGCCGGTGGCGGGGAAGTTGAAGGAGCCGCAGTTGTTGACGCCGACGGCCCCCACATTGCGGGCGTCGACGTTCTCAAAGCTCGCCGAGCCGGCCACCCGGGCGCTCACCACGGAGGTGCCGGTGCCGTCGACCCGGACGTCCTTGAAGTGGACGTTCTCGATGCGGACCTTGTCCTTCACCGGCCAGTCGCTGACCAGCATGATCGCGTTGTAGGTGCTGTCCAGGAAGGAGTTCCCGGTGACCTGGACGTCGGCCTGGTCGATGTTGCGGTCCAGGGCGTAGAACCAGATCGCGCCGAGCCCGATGTTCCAGTTCAGTTCGTACGTGCCGGCGCGCACGGTGGTGTTGCCGTCGATCCGCAGGCTGCCCGTGAAGGGTTCGGCTCCGAAGCGGGAGCCGACGTGCAGGGCGCTGCCCTCGCGGACCGGGTCGGCCACGAGGTTGGCGCTGACGGTGGTGTCGGCGCCGCCGTAGATCGCGATGCCGTTGGCCAGCGTGGGGCTCTGCACGGTGTTGTGGTCGAAGGTGTTGCGGGCGTTCGTGGTCTTCTCCGCCCACATGGCGAGGCCGTCGTCGCCCGTGTTGCGGACGAAGTTGTCCTGGACGAGGGAGTCGGTGACCCCGGTGTGGAAGTTCAGGCCGTCGGCGATCTGGTCGGTGATGACGTTGCGGGTGACCTTCACGTTGCTCATCGGGCCGTCGAACCAGAGGCCGACCTTGGTGTGGTGGATGTAGAGGGAGTCGACGGTGGAGTCGCTCATCGCGCCGCCGACCCCGTTGACCTGGTCGGTGTCCACGCGCTCGCGGACGTCGCCCTCGATGGCGAAGCGGGAGAGGTGGACGCCCCGGCTGCCGCCGTCGGCGGCCTCCTTGCCGTAGAAGCCGACGCCCTTGCCCTTGACGGTGGTGTACCAGCTGCCGGCGCCGGTGATGGTGACCCCGTCCACGATGATGTGGCGGTTGACCTGATAGGTGCCCGGCGGCAGGTAGACCGGCAGCCGGTGGCGCTTGGCGAAGGCGATGGCCCGGTCGATGGCGTCGGCGGAGTCCCGGCGGCCCGTCGGGTCGGCGCCGAAGAGGAGGGCGTTCGCGGCGGCCGCCTCCACGTGCGGGGCGCCGACGCGCTGCGAGTCGAGCAGGTCGATCACCGTCCAGGCGGCGGGGGTGCCGGCCGGGACGGTGAGCCGGACCTTGTCGCCCGCCCGGTAGGTGCGGCCCAGGAGCAGGCGCTGCTCGTCGTACATGTGGGTGGGCCGGAACGGCTTGGCGATGACCGGGGCCGGGGTGGTGGCCGCCGGGACGCAGGCGCACTCGGTGATCCACCAGTCGGGGTGCAGGAGGTCCGCCTGCGGGTCGTTGGTGAAGGGGTACTGGTTGTAGAGCCAGGAGTACTGCGAGGTCAGCGTCATGGAGCGGCGGTTCTTGCCGTTGACGGTGACGTCGAGGGGGGCGGTGATGCCGCCGCCAGCCGGGGCGTCGGGCAGGCTGTAGCGGACGGTGATCGCGTCGGCCGCCGCGGGCAGGGTGAACTCCACGTACTGGCCGGGGGCCAGCTTCACGGCCTTGCGGCCGGAGGCCTCGGCGGGCAGGGAGTACGCGGTGCGGTCGGGACCGATGAGCGTGCCGGAGGTGGCCGCGTTCTCCGCCTCCTGCTCGGCGAAGTCCACCCGGGCGCCGCGGCCCTCGGCCAGTGCGGGGTCGAGGGCGGCGCGGGTGACGGCCGTGGGCGGCGCCGGGTCCGCGGCCGCGGGCTGGGCCTCGGCCGCGCCCGCAGCCAGGGCGCCGAGGCCGAGGGCGGACGCGGTGAGCGCCGCCAGGACGACGCCGGCCCGTGCGGGGACGGTTCTTCTGCTTGCTGCGGCGGCTCGGCCGGCGGCGGGGTGTGCGGCTCTTCTTGGGGGCATGGCCGGGACAGTAGGACCCCGCACACAAACACAGCAAGAGTCGTGCAAGATTCTTCTTTATCTTGTCGAGTTTTTCCAATCTTCCGTGGCGTGGCAGACGTCCACGCTTTGGCGGCGGCCCGCCTCGACGCTGATCCCGGTCCGGACCGGCGACCGCGCGCCTTCCCCTTCTGTACGCGAGGGCGCCGGGCGGGGTGCGCCGGACCTGCAACACCGGCCGGGGCGCCGAACAGGAGCACCCGCCGAAGGTAAAAAGATTCGGGCCCGACCACGGGCCCACCTTGCGGTTTGTCGCTTTTCGGCCGCCGAGCCCCCGGGATGCAGCCACGACGGAGTGGCTGCGTGCGCGAAGAACCCCGACGTCCCGGCGCGGAGGAGCACCCCGTAACACGTTCGACTTCTGACGTGGTGGATTCGAGCGGACACCCCCCGCCCGCGGGACCTTCCCCCCTGGCCGCCGCGGTCACTCCGGGATGACCGGCCATCCACAGCGGGTCGTCGTTCGCAGCGTCCGATGGGACCTTCACCCCCTCCCGCGGACCGTGAACCGACGCGACTCGCGGCCGCCACCGACGAAATACGCCGTGACGTATCTAGTGACTTCGCAAGCACTCGGCAGTAGAACTCGTTCTCATTCCGCCTAGAGTGAGGAAGCTCACATGAGCGACAAAGGCCTGCACAAAACGAACCAGAACGGCGTCTCCCGTCGAGGATTTCTCGGTAGAACGGGTTCCATCCTGGGTGCAATGGCCCTCGCCGGTCAGATCGCCCCGTCCCAGGCCCAGGCCGCCACGGCCGGCGCGGCCGCCGCCGGCCCGATCGGCAACGGAGCGCACGTCCCGGCCCTCGTGATCGGTACCGGGTACGGCGGCTCCGTCGCCGCCCTGCGGCTCGCCCAGGCCGGGGTCGACGTCCACATGATCGAAATGGGCATGGCCTGGGATACCCCCGGCTCGGACGGCAAGATCTTCTGCAACACGACCAGCCCGGACTACCGCGCCTACTGGCTCCGCACCAAGACCAAGGCGCCGCTGAGCAACTTCCTGGGCTTCCCCATCGACAAGGCCGTCCCGCGCTACACCGGCATCCTGGACGCCGAGGAGATGGGCGGGATCATCGTCTACCAGGGCCGCGGCGTCGGCGGCGGTTCGCTGGTCAACGGCGGCATGGCGGTCACCCCGAAGCGCGCGAACTTCGCGGGCGTCCTGCCGACGGTGAACGCGGACGAGATGTACGACACCTACTACCCGCGCGCCAACGCGGGGCTCGGTGTCAGCCTGATCGACCCGGCCTGGTTCGAGACCGTCGACTGCTACCAGTTCTCCCGCGTCGGCCGCAAGCACGCCCAGCGCTCCGGGTTCCCGTTCATCTTCGTCCCGGACGTGTACGACTGGGACTACATGAAGCAGGAGGCGGCCGGGACCGTCCCGAAGTCCGCCGTCGCCGGTGAGATCCTCTACGGCAACAACGCCGGCAAGAAGTCCCTCCAGCAGACCTACATCGCCCAGGCCAAGGCCACCGGCAAAGTCACCATCTCGCCCCTGCACAAGGTGACTTCGGTTTCCCCGGCCTCCGGTGGCGGGTACACGGTCGTCATCGACCAGATCAACACCACGGGCGACACGGTGGGCACCAAGACCGTCGTCGCGGACAAGGTGTTCTTCGCGGCCGGCAGCGTCGGCACCAGCAAGCTGCTCGTCCGGCTCAAGGCCACCGGCGCACTGCCCAACCTGAACAACGAGATCGGCAAGGGCTGGGGCGACAACGGCAACGTCATGTGCGGCCGCGCCAACCACATGTGGGACCCGACCGGCAAGGTACAGGCCTCGATCCCCTGCGGAGGCATCGACAACTGGGACGCGGGCGGCGCGTTCGCCGAGGTGGCGCCGCTGCCGACCGGCATCGAGACGTACGCCTCGTTCTACCTGTCGATCACGAAGAACCCGAACCGCGCGCAGTTCACGTACAACGCCGCGACGGGCGGGGTCGAGCTGAACTGGCAGACGGCGTGGAAGCAGCCGTCCATCGACATGGCGAAGACCATCTTCGACAAGATCAACAAGAAGGAGGGGACGATCTACCGGACCGACCTCTTCGGCACCAACAAGATCTGGGGCGACCACCTCACGTACCACCCCCTCGGCGGCGCGGTCCTGGACAAGGCCACCGACAACTACGGCCGTCTGCACGGCTACACGGGCTTGTACGTCATCGACGGCGCGCTGATCCCCGGCAACACCAGCGTCAACCCGTTCGTCACCATCACGGCGCTCGCCGAGCGCAACATCGAGAAGATCATCGCCACCGACCTCTAGGTCGTCTCCGGGCGGTGCACAGCGCGAAGGCCGGGGCCGTCGGATCATCCGACGGCCCCGGCCCCGAGTGCGCACCGCACGCACTCGGCGGTCGGCGGTCGGCGGTCGGCGGTCGGCGGTCGGCACTCAGTGGCTCGGCAGCACGCAGACGCTGTCGAGGCCGAGCACGTGGTTGAGCCGGCCGAAGGCCAGCCAGGAGCCGATGCTCATCGTCAGCTCCACGATCTCCACCTGGCTGTAGCGGGCCGTCATCCGGTCCCAGAACTCCTCGTCCAGGCCGTGGTGGTCCAGGCAGTACCGCTCCGCGTACTCCGCCGCGAGCCGGGTGCGCTCGTCGAAGCGGTCCGTGGTGCGCCATTCGGTGACGGCCTCGGGGAACTCGTCCTCGACCTTCTCGCCGTCCCGGTCGGTGCGCCAGTCCAGGCAGAAGACGCAGCCGTTGATCTGCGCGACGCGCAGCCGCGCCGCCTCGAACTCCCGCAGCCCCAGGGTCGTGTGGGCGTACACCGACAGGGAGAAGTTGGCGGCGGCCATCCCGATGCCGGGGACCAGGTCGCCCCATACGTACTCGATGGGGTGCTGGCCTTCGGGTATGTCGATCCTCATGACAGTTTCCTTCCGAGTTTGCCGACGGCGGGGCGCAGGGGGACGTCCAGGGCGTCGTAGAGCCCCGGTTCGGCCTCCACCAGCCAGTCGATGGCTCCGACGAGGCGTCCGACGGCGGTGGCGTTGCCGCCGGCGGAGCGGTTCTCGCCCTCGTCGGTGGCCTCGATGGTGACCTCGATGTGCGGGCGGCCCTCGATGATCACCCGGTGGGCGCCGTCGCCGCCGTCGGGCGGGCTCGGCCAGTCGGGGGCGCAGGAGGCGTGGATGCGGGTGACGTGCTCGATGACGATGCGGGGTTCGCCCTCGACGATCCCCTGCACCTCGAAGCGGATGGCGCCCTGGGTGCCGCCCTCGAACTCGCCCATCGTGCGCGTGGTGACGGTGGTGTCGAGGGCGCGGCGCTCCACGGTCTCGCGAATGTCGTCGAGTTCGACGCCCAGCGCGCGGGCCATCATCCGGATCTGCCCGCCCCACACCATGCTCGGGATGGACGGCATGAGCATCATCGGCTCGTAGTCCATGGGCTGACCCATGCCGATGAGGTAGCGGACGGAGTCCGGCTGGTCGTAGGTGGAGTAGTCGAAGATCTCCTGGCAGCGGATGACGTCGATCCGGGTGCCGAGACCGCTGAGCAGCAGCGGGAGCACGTCGTTGCCCCAGCCCGGGTCGACGCCGGAGGCGAAGAGCGAACCGCCGCCCTCCGCGACCGCGGCGGTGACCGGGTCGAGGAACTCCGGTGGGGCGCTGCGGTAGTCGTAGAGCGGATAGAGGGCGGGGCTCACGACGACGGCCCCGGAGCGGATCGCCCGGGTGATGTCGGCGAGCGCGTCGTCGGGGCGGATGTCACCGGACGCCGCGTAGACGACCGCCTGCGGACGGGCCGCGAGGACCGCCTCGATGTCGTCGGTGGCCACGACGCCCGTTTCGTAGTCGAGCTCGCCGAGTTCACCGGCGTCGCGGCCGACCTTTTCCGGATTGTGGACGATGACGGCGGCCAACTTCAGCGCCGGATGGGCCTCGACGGCACGGATGGCCAAACGGCCGACGTTGCCGGTACCCCAGACAACCGTGGAAATCATGCGCGGAGGGTAGCTTCAGGGCCTGTAGGTTCCTAGAGCCGTGTACGGAAATTCCGGCCCGCTGTCACTGGTTTTGCGCACCCAGCACGAACAGCAGGTAGACGAAGAACGCGAACAAATGACCTACGAACAAGTAGGCGATGAGCCGGATGATGAGACCGCGCGGGAACTTCGACTGCTGCTTCTGCTGCTGCTTCTGCCGTGTCGGTCGCGCGTCCTGCGTATCGGGCATGGCGTACGGGCTCCTCGCCTATCGGTGATGTGTGGTCGCGCCGGTCCCGCCACCGAGGCACAGGCCGGCGAGGCTGCTCTGCAGCAGGGTGTGGACGAACAGCAGCTCCGCTCCGGCGGCCGAGGCCGCGCCGATCCGGTGCGCGGTGAGCGAGTCGAAGTGGGCGCTGTCCCCGGGCTCCATCAGGTGCTCGGTCTCCCCCAGGCGCAGCCGCAACCGCCCTTGCAGCACGTACAGCCACTCCTCCCCCGGATGTACGCGGACCAGCTCGCCCTGGCTGCGCCCGTAGGGAACGTGCACGCGCAGCGCCTGCATCCCGCGGCCGGAGCCACCGGCCTGCCAGTACGTCCAGCCGTCCGCCTCGCGGGCGCCGGGACCGCCGGCCCGTACGATGGGATCGGCTACGGCCGGGGTCTCCCCGAGCAGTTCCGAGACGGTCGTGCCGTAGGTGCGGGCGAGCCCGAGCAGCAGGGGCAGTGAGGGCTGGCGGCGGCCGGTCTCCAGCCGCGACAGGTGCGCCGGCGAGAGCCGGGCCCGGGCGGCGGCGGCCTCCAGGGTGAGTCCGGCCCGGCGGCGCAGATCGCGCAGCTGCGGGGCCACGGTGGGTAGCTCGGCGTCGGGGGCGGTGTCGTCGCCCGGGGCACCGGAGTCGGGGGCGGGGTCTCGGTCGGGGTCTAGGCCGGGGTCTAGGTCAGGGTCGGCCGCTTCGCCGGGGCCGGGGGCAGGACCGGTTGTCATGCCACGATTGAGCCAGACCCTTACCTCCCTGGCAATCCGCGTTGCCTCTGAGGCAAAACGCCCCCGTAACCCCCTACGGGGTCTCACCGGGTCCGGGCGGGCCCGCGAGCACCGTCTCCACCGTGTCCGCGTCCTGTGCCCGCTTGTCGGGACGGTGGCGCAGGACCCGCGCGAAGCGCAGGGCCACCCCGGCCGGGTAGCGCGGGGAGCGCTGCAAACCGTCGTAGGCGATCTCCACGACCAGTTCGGGGCGCACCCGGACCGTGTGGCCGTCGTCCTCGACCGCGAGCTCGCCGAGCCGCTCGGTCTGCCAGCGCAGCATCTCGTCGGTCAGGCCCTTGAAGGTCTTGCCGAGCATCGCGTAGCCGCCGTCTGGCGGTCCGGGCGCCGAGGTGCAGGTTGGACAGGAGACCGGTGCGGCGGCCGTGGCCCCGCTCGACCGCGAGCACCACCAGGTCCAGGGTGTGCACCGGTTTCACCTTGAGCCAGTGTTTGCCGCGCCGGCCGGCCGCGTAGGCGGAGTCGAGGGCCTTGAACATCACGCCCTCGTGCCCCCGGCCCAGGGTCCGCGCCCAGAACGCCTCCGCCTCGGCCGCCTGCGCCCGCGGGTCCTCGACCACGAGCCGGCCGACCCGGAACTCCTCCGGAACCAGGGCGGTGAACTCCGCGTACCGTTCGCGCACCGGCAGGTCGAGGAGTACGCGGTCCCCCGCCACCAGTACGTCGAAGAAGTAGGGGACCACCGGAAGGGTCCGCCGGGCGGCCTCGACGTCGGCGCGGGAGCCGACCCGGCTCGCCACCTCCTGGAACGGCACCGGCCGCCCGTCCGCCGCGGAACGTCCGATGACCTCCCCGTCGAGGACGAAGCGGTCCCCCGGAAAGGACCGGGCCAGCTCGGCCACCTCCGGCAGCCGGTCGGTGATCTCGTCGAGGGAGCGCGTGTACAGCCGTACGTCGTCCCCTTCGCGGTGGACCTGCACCCGGATCCCGTCGAGCTTCTCCTCCACCGCACACGGCCCGAGCGCCGCCAGCGCCGCCGCCACCGACTTGGCGGTGTTCGCCAGCATCGGCTGTACGGGCTGCCCCACGCGCAGGGTGATCCCGCGCAGGGCCTCCGCCCCGTCGGCGAGCACGGCCGCCGCCACCCGGGGCAGGGAGCCGTCGAGCATCGCGGCCCGGCGCAGCTCGACGGCGGGCACCCCGGCCGCGGCGGCCACTCCCTCCAGGGCCACGGCGTCGAGCGCGCCCTGGCGCACCTCCCCGCCGAGCAGGCCGCGCAGGAACCGCTGCTCGGCCGCGGTGGCGGCGCCGAGCAGGGTGTCCAGGATCCGGCGGCGTTCGGCCTGGGATCCGGCCCCGGACACGGCTGCGAGCCGGGTCACGGCCTCGTCTACGGCGGTCACGGTCAGGGTGGGTTCGGCGGCCGGTCCGCTCTCCGCGGCGAGCGCGCGCCAGCCGATCCCCGGGCGGCCCTGCGGGAGCCGCCCGGCGAGGTAGGAGACGACCAGCGCCGCCTCCTCGCGGGGCGCGGCGGCGAACAGCTCCGCGAGCAGGGCGGTCTTCCCCGACCTGGCGGAGGTTTCGGCAACCTCCCGGGACACGCGCGCGACCTCGGCCAGCAGCATGCGGCCATCCTCCCGCCGGTCGGCCGGCGCCGCAGCCCGGCGGGGGCAGCCCGGCGGCAAATCCAGCCCCGCCGGCGTTTGAGGCGCGGGGTCCGGGGCGGAGCCCCGGTTTCGGGAAGGGGCGGGGTGGGGAAAAATCACCCCCAACCCGACCCCGCCGGGCTTTACGACCCCGGTCCGGATTCCCGGCCCCGGGCTCGGCCCCAGCCCGCCGCCGCCGCCGTCCACCGCCGTGTACCGCAGGCGCGGTACACGCTGCGCAGCCGTGTAGTCCTTGAGGACGTCCGCAGTTCAGCCTCCGGGAGCGCGGCCACCGGCTGCCTGGCGCTTAGGGTTCCCGTATGAAGCTCCGACTGCCCCGGCGCCGCCGAGACCGCCTGCTCGCGGGCGCGGCCGCGCTCGCCGTCGTCGCGGGGGCGGGCACCCTCACGGCCACCGCCGCGGCCGGCGACACCCCGGCCGTACACCGCGAGGACACGGTCCTCGACATGCCCGGCGCCGGCATCGACATCTCCTACTTCACCGACAGGGAAGGGGACGGTGGGGCGAAACGTCCCGCCGTGCTCCTCGCCCACGGCTTCGGCGGCAGCAAGGAGGACCTGCGCCCGCAGGCCGAGCGCCTCGCCCGCGAGGGTTACGCCGTGCTGACCTGGTCCGCGCGCGGCTTCGGCCGCTCCGGCGGGAAGATCGGGCTGAACGACCCCGCGTACGAGGTCAAGGACGTCTCCCGGCTGATCGACTGGATCGCCGCCCGGCCCGGGGTGCGCCTCGACGCGGCCGGGGATCCGCGCGTCGGCATCGCGGGCGGCTCCTACGGCGGGGCCGTCTCCCTGCTCGCGGCCGGCACCGACCCGCGCGTGGACGCCATCGCCCCCTCGATCACCTACTGGAACCTCGCGGACTCCCTGTTCCCGAACGGCGTCTTCAAGAAGCTGTGGGCGGGCCTCTTCTTCACCACCGGTTCCGCCGGCGGGCTGCAGCCGGGGGCCTCCGGCCCGGGCGCCGCCCCGCAGGCGGCCCCGGCCGCGCCCGGCTGCGGACGCTTCCAGCCGGAGCTGTGCACCATGTACGAGCGCGTCGCGGTGGCCGGCAAGCCCGATCCCGAGGCCCGCGCGCTGCTGGAGGGGCGCAGCCCCTCGGCGGTCGGCGGCGCGATCAAGGTGCCGACCCTGATCACGCAGGGCCAGGACGACTCCCTGTTCCCGCTGGACCAGGCCGATGCCATGGCCCGGGCGATCGCCGCCAACGGTGCGCCCGTCTCCGTGGACTGGGCGGCCGGCGGCCACGACGGCGGCATGCGCGAGGCGGACCGCGTCGAGGACCGGGTGAAGACCTGGTTCGACCGCTACCTCAAGGACGACGCGTCCGTGGACACCGGCCCCGCCTTCCGCGTCTCGCGCTCGGGCGGCATCGACTCCACCGACGGCCGGGTCACCCTGCGCGGAGCGAGCGGCTCCACCTATCCCGGGCTGCTGTCCGGGCCGCGCGAGTTCGCCCTGACCGGCCGGGAGCAGACCTTCGCCAACCCGGCGGGCGGGGCCCCGCCCGCGCTGTCCTCGCTGCCGGGCATCGGCGGGCAGCTCGCCGCCCTCGGAGGCGGCCTCTCGCTGGACTTCCCCGGGCAGAACGCCCGCTTCGACTCGGAGCCGCTGACCGGCGAAACCCGGATCACCGGCACCCCGACCATCACCCTAAAGGTGAGGTCTACAGCTGCCGACGGTTCGGCCGTCCTGTTCGGCAAGGTGTACGACGTCGGCCCCGACGGGCGCCAGCAGGTACTGCCCAGTCAGCTGGTGGCCCCGGTGCGGGTGGAGGGCGCGCAGCAGGACAAGACCGTCGAGCTGCGGCTGCCCGCGATCGACCACGCCGTCGAGGCCGGGCACCGGCTGCGGCTCGTCGTCGCCGCCACGGACCTCGGCTACGCCTCACCGGCCGCGCCGGCGACCTACACCGTCTCGGCGCAGGGCCCGCTGGCCGTGCCCGTCGCGGGCGGGGTGCGCACGGCGTCCTCCGGGCTGCCCGCCTGGACCTGGTGGATGCCGCTCGGGGCCGCGCTGCTGGCCGCCGCGCTGGTGGGCATCCGCAGAACCGGCGGCCGGGGGCCGGGCAGGGGCCGGGCGGGCGCGGCGCAGCCCGACCCCGCGCTGGCCGGCGTACCGCTGGAGATCACCGGGCTGACCAAGCGCTATGCCAAGGCGCAGGACCGGTACGCCGTACGGGACCTGTCGTTCCGGGTGGAGAAGGGGCAGGTGCTCGGCCTGCTCGGACCCAACGGCGCGGGCAAGACCACGACCCTGCGGATGCTGATGGGGCTGATCAGTCCGGATGCCGGGAAGATCCGCGTCTTCGGGCACCAGATCCGGGCCGGCGCGCCGGTGCTCTCGCGGGTCGGGGCTTTCGTGGAGGGTGCCGGCTTCCTGCCGCACCTGACCGGGCGCGCCAACCTGGAGCTGTACTGGCAGGCCACGGGCCGTCCCGCCGCCGACTCCCACATGGAGGAGGCCCTGGAGATCGCCGGCCTCGGCGACGCCCTGGAGCGTGCGGTACGCACGTACTCGCAGGGCATGCGCCAGCGCCTCGCGATCGCCCAGGCCATGCTCGGCATGCCGGACCTGCTCATCCTCGACGAGCCGACCAACGGCCTGGACCCGCCGCAGATCCGCGAGATGCGCGACGTGATGATCCGGTACGCGGCCGGCGGACGGACGGTCATCGTCTCCAGCCACCTGCTGTCGGAAGTCGAGCAGTCCTGCACGCACCTGGTGGTCATGGACCGCGGCCGGCTCGTCCAGGCGGGCGAGGTCGCCGAGATCACCGGCGGCGGGGACGTCCTGCTGGTGGCGCTCGCCGAACCGGTGGACGAGTCGGTCGTCGAGAAGATCGCCGCGTTGGAGGGAGTGGAGTCCGTGGCGCGCGCCGAGGACGGTCTGCTCGTACGGCTGGACGGCGCTAGCGCCGCCGAGCTGATCGCCGAACTCGTACGGCTGGAGGTGCCGGTCTCGGGAGTGGGTCCGCACCGGCGGCTCGAAGACGCGTTCCTGACCCTGATCGGAGGCGCGGCATGAACACCGTGACGGATCTGAACGCGGACGCGAACGCGCCCGCGGGCCCGCCGGCGAACGGCGACGTGACGCCGGACGGCATCGGCCGCGAGGTCGCCCACGGCTACCGGGCGAACCGGACGCTGCCGCTGCGCGTGGAGGCGCTGCGGCAGTGGCGCCGGCGGCGGACGCTGGTGATGGGCGGGATCCTGGCCGCGCTGCCCTTCATCCTGATGATCGCCTTCGCGGTGGGCGGCGGCCCCGGCAGCCGCGGCGGCGACGACGGCCGGATCACCCTCATCGACACGGCGACGGCTTCGGGCGCGAACTTCGCGGCCACCTGCCTGTTCGTGTCGGCCGGGTTCCTGCTGGTGGTGCCGGTGGCGCTGTTCTGCGGGGACACCGTGGCCTCGGAGGCCAGCTGGTCCTCGCTGCGCTACCTGCTGGCCTCTCCCGTGCCCAGGGCCCGGCTGCTGTGGAGCAAGCTGGTGGTGGCCCTCGGGTTCAGCCTGGCGGCGATGGTGCTGCTGCCGCTGGTGGCGCTCGCCGCGGGTACGGCGGCGTACGGGTGGGGGCCGCTGGAACTGCCCGCGGGCGGCTCGCTGCCGGCCGGGGACACGCTCGGGCGGCTCGCGATCGCCGTGGCGTTCGTCTTCGTGTCGCAGCTGGTCACGGCCGGGCTGGCGTTCTGGCTGTCGACGCGGACGGACGCGCCGCTGGGCGCGGTGGGCGGGGCGGTCGGGCTGACGATCGTCGGCAACGTGCTGGACGCGGTGACGGCTCTGGGGTCCTGGCGGGAGTTCCTGCCGGCGCACTGGCAGTTCGCCTGGGCCGACGCCTTGCAGCCGCAGCTCGAATGGGGCGGGATGATCAAGGGGACGGTGGTGTCGGTGTCGTACGCCGTGGTGCTGTTCGCGCTCGCGTTCCGCGGGTTCGCCCGCAAGGACATCGTGTCCTGAGGCTGCGGGCCCCGGGCTCTGGCCCTGCCTTGGCTCTGGCCTTGGACCTGCCTCTAGCTCTGCCTCTGGCTCCGGTCGAACGGGACCGTGCTCCGACGCACGGTCCCGTTCGGCCGTCGGGGGCCAACACGGGCGGCCCCGTGTGAGCCTGCCGCCCCGGCGGCCCGTACCGCCCAAGAATCGCCCTCGGTCAGGACGTACGGACGCGTCCGAACGGCACCGAGGGGTACGACCCGATGGACAGAGCAGGACTTCCGCCCCGCAGGTTCGTGCTGACGGGAGGCCTCACGGCCGCCGCCGCCCTGTTCACGGGGTGCTCGGCGAAGAGCGCCCCGAAGGTGACGGCGGCGGCGCCGGAGCCCCGGCCGAGCACCCCCGAGGGCGCGTACAGCCGCCTGATGGAGGGCAACAAGCGCTGGGTGAGCGGCAGCCTCAACCACCCCGACCGGGATCCGGACCGCCGCGCGCTGGTGGCGCAGGCGCAGGATCCCTTCGGCGTGATCCTGGCGTGCATCGACTCCCGGGTACCGCCGGAGCTCCTCTTCGACACCGGGCTCGGCGATCTGTTCGTGCTGCGCACGGGCGGGCAGGCGGTCGGCCCGGTGGTGACCGGATCGGTGGAGTTCGGGCCCATGACGGCGGGCACCCCGCTGATCCTGGTCCTCGGGCACCAGCGCTGCGGAGCCATCGACGCCTCGTACAAGGCGCTCAGGGACGGGAACCCGCTGCCCGGCAACCTGCGGGCGATCGAAAGGGCGCTGGTGCCGGCGTACGAGCTGACGGTCAAGGATCCGGGCTCCGACCCGGTCGACACGATGATCCGCAATCAGATCAAGGTGACGGCGGACGGGCTGCGGGCCAACGCGGATCTGGCGCCCCTGGTGGGGAAGGGGTCACTGGCCGTGGTCGGCGCCTACTACTCGCTGGACACCGGCCGGGTGGAGATCCTGACCGGGGCGCCGACGGGCACGGCTTCCGCCAGCCCGTCGGCCAGTACGTCGGCCAGTACGTCGGCCAGTGCCTCCGCGAGCGCCTCGCCGAGCCCGTCGGAATCCGCGTCGGAATCGGCCTCTGCGTCGGCGTCCGGCTCCCCGTCGGAGTCCGCTTCCGCGAGTCCGTCGCCCGACGCCTCCTGAGGGCAGGGCCGCGGCCGGACTCCGGTCAGCCGGCGGCAGCCTCCGCGACGGCGTCGACCTCCGCGAGGAGTTCGGCGTCGAGCGGCCGGTCGGCGACGGCCGCGTTGGCCCGTACCTGCTCGGCGGAGGTGGCGCCCGCGATGACGGAGGCGCAGCCGGGCTGGGCGGAGAGCCAGCCGATGGCGAGTTCCAGTACGGTGCGCCCGTGCTTGTCGGCGAGCGCCGCCAGGGCTTCCACGATGTCGAGGCGCTCCTCGGTGAGGTAGGCGTCGCGGCCTTGGAGGCGGGAGCCCGCGGGGACGGGCGCGCCCCGGCGGATCTTCCCGGTCAGCAGCCCGTTGGCCAGCGGAAAGTACGGCAGCACGCCCACTCCGTAGTGGAGGGCGGCCGGGACGAGTTCGCGCTCCGCCGACCGCTGGAGCAGCGACCATTCGTTCTGGGCCGACACGAAGGGCGCCGCGCCGGTCTCGCGGGCCACGTGGGCGGCTTCGGCGAGCTGCCATCCGCTGAAGTTGGAGTGGCCGATGTAGCGGATCTTGCCCTCGGCGACGAGTTCGGTGAGCGCGGCGAGCGTCTCGGCCACGGGAACGGCCGGGTCGGGGCTGTGGAGTTGGTAGAGGTCGATGTAATCGGTCCCCAGGCGGGTCAGGGACGCTTCGACGGCGCGCCGGATGTAGGCGCGGCCGGCGCGGGAGCCGGCGGCGGGTCCGTAGCCCATGTCCACGCCGTCGTAGCCGAACTTGGTGGCGAGGACGACCTGGTCCCGGCGCCCCTTGAGGGCCTCTCCGAGGTGGCTTTCAGAGCCCCCGGCGCCCCCGTAGATGTCGGCGGTGTCAAGGAGGGTGATGCCCGCGTCGAGTGCGGCGTCGACGACGGTACGGGTGGCCCGGGCGTCGAGGCGGCCGCCGAAGTTGTTGCAGCCGAGCCCGATCGCCGAGACCTGAAGACCTGAACTGCCCAGGGGGAGATGGCGCATTCTTTCGTTCCTCCGCACTCGTCCGGCACGTGATCGACAGGACGGCAGTGTAGATCGCCGCCCGACCCTCGGGGACGGGAGCGGGCGTCCCGCGCGGGCGCCTTCCGGACCCCTTCCGGACCCCTTCCGGACCCCTTCCGGACCCCTTCCGAGTTTCCTCCCGCCTCCTTCCGGGTTTCCCTCCGGGGCGCCTCTTGGTGCCCTCAGAAGAGGTCGGCGAGCCGCTTTCCGATGGCCCAGCCCTCGTCCACAGAGCAGACCGCGAGGTCGGGGTCGGCCGCCGCTGCCGCCCCGGCGAGTTCGGGAGTGGCGTAGAAGTTCACACGATCGCAAAAGACTTCGCGGATGTCGGCGCCGGTTGAACCGGTCGTGGCGCAGCGGCCGGTGACCCGGCTGGCCTCCTTGAAGACCACGGGAAAACATGAGGACGTCCATGACGCACCAGCCCGTGACGCGCTGCCCCTGGAGCTCCATGGCGTAGGGCCGTTCCGCGTTCAGCGAGACCCCGGCGCCGACGATGTCGCCGCCCGCGTCCGTCTCCAGGTCGAAGTCCATGGCGCGGAAACGGTCGAGGACCTCGTCGGCCGGCCAGCCGAGCAGCTCCCCCGCCCTGGCCGGGGAGAGCGGGCCCTGGGCCGGCAGTCCGCCGATGAGACCGGCCCCGGCGGCCATGAGCCGCACGCCTTTCGGCGAGGTCCATTTGGCGACCAGCTGATCCGACAGGTCCTGGACGTGGGAGTTCAGGCCTTTCATACTTGATTGATCACTTTTGTCCCAGTTCCAGGCTATCGGACCACGAGGTGACGCGGCGGGCATGAACTGCGTCACAGTTCCGGGAGGTTGCTCGGGGGTCGAGGTCGACAACCGTCGGACGGTCGGGGCCCAGCTGGTCCCGCGGGGGCAACTCGGTGCCGCGGTCCCCACCCTGCCGTCGGCGGCGAACAGCGTCCGGCCGATGCCACGTTGACCGGATTCGATCGAATCGATCGTTTCGGCTTTCTGTGGTGGAATCGAGCGGCATACCGCCGACCACGGACCGGACAAGCCGCAGGGGGATCCTTGAGACCACATGTCGACCGGCGTCAGGCCCGGGTTCTCGCCCTCGTCCGGGAGCGGGGCACTGCCCGTGTCGCGGAACTCGCCAGGGAGCTCGGCATGTCCCCCGTGACCCTGCGGCGGGACGTCGAGGCGATGGCGGCGCGGGGCGAGATCCAGCGGACGCACGGGGTGATCAGCCGGCGGGAGTCCGACCTGGCGGGCGCGGAGCCTGGCGCCGCCTGCGACCGCACGGGCGCCGGCACGGACACAGGCACGGGCAGGGAGCGGGGCGCCGCCGGGCTGGTGATCGGGATGGTCGTGCCGACCACCGAGTACTACTTCGCGGACGTCGTCCGGGGGGCCCGCGAGGTGGTCGAAGCGAGGGGCGCGCGGCTCACCGTAGGGCTGACCCGGTACCTCGCGGGCGAGGACCGCACACAGGCGGACCGGTTGCTGTCGACGGGTGCCGACGGGCTGCTCCTGACCCCGACCTGGCGGACCGGAACACCCGGACCCGGCGAAGGGGCGTGGACGGCCGAACTGCCGGTGCCCACCGTCCTGGTGGAGCGGTGGGCCCCGCCGGGACATCCGGCGGCCTCCCTGGACCGGGTGGCCTCCGACCACGCGGACGGGGCGGCGCGGGCCGTACGGCACCTGGCGGAACTGGGCCACCAACGAATCGCGCTGGCCAGCCGCGAAACCCCGACGTCGGGGCGGCTGCGCACGGGCTTCGAGGCGGCCGTGGCCACCCTCGGGCTGGAGCCTCCGCCGGCGTGGCCCGCCGCCGGGGCGGCCTCGCTCGCGGAGGCGGAGGCTTTCGCGCGGACCCTGGACTACTTGTGCGCGGCGGTGGCCGAGGGCGGTGTGACCGCCGCCCTGATCCACAGCGACACGGACGCGATCATGCTGATCCCGCGGCTCCAGGCGCGGGGGGTGCGGGTGCCGGAGGACCTGGCGGTGATCACCTACGACGACGAGGTGGCCGAACTGGCCGACGTACCCCTGTCGGCGGTGGCTCCGGCCAAGCGCGAGGTCGGGGCCCGAGCGGCCGGGATGCTGCTGGACCGGCTGGCGGACCGCGCGGCGGGGCGCGAGGGGCCGCGGCAGCATCTGGACCTGCTTCCCCGGCTGACTGTCCGCCCGTAGCCCGTAGCCCGCAGCCCGGCATGGATCGGAGCCACGACATGCGGGGAACGGCCAACGGCCAACGGCCAACGAGCGCCCGCTCACCTACCCCCACACCACATGTGCGTTTTGCATGTTCGTTTCGATCGAATCCTCCATGCGCCCTTGACGACATGATCGTCCGCGCAAAAGGATGAGGATCGCGAACAACTCCGGGACCGCCTCTTTGGGGAGCGGCGGCCCCGGAGCCCCTTCGCCCGTGTCGCTCCCGGCACCGCGGCCGAGGTTTGTGACCATCGGGACTTCGGATCTCACCGCAGGAGCCGTCAAGTGACCCACCCCGCCCGCGAATCCGCCCCCTCCTCTGGCCCCTCGCCCGGCTCTTCGCCCCGCAGGCCGGTCACCGTGCTCGCCATGAGCCCCGGAACCCGGACCGCAGTCCTCGGCGACCGGACCCTGGCGGACCTGGTCCGCGTCGCCGATGTGGACCCCGGGCTCCTCGTCACCGACTTCGGCCCGGCCCGCTCCGAGGAGGCCCTGCGCCGTCGGCTGGCCGTGGCCGAGGTCCTGTTCACCGGATGGGGCTGCCCTCCGCTGGACGCGCGGGCACTGGAGCTGATGCCGGAACTCCGGGCGGTCGTGCACTCCGCTGGAAGCGTCAAACACCATGTCACCGCCGCCTGTTGGGAGCGCGGTCTGCGCGTCTCCAGCTCGGCCGCCGTGAACGCCCGGCCGGTCGCGGAGTACACGCTCGCCGCCATCCTCTTCTCCAACAAACGCGTACTGGACTCCGCGCACGCCTACCGGGCGGCCCGAAGCCACATCGACCCGCTGCGCGACTACCCCGCCGTCGGCAACTACCGCCGTACCGTCGGCCTGATCGGCGCCTCGCTCATCGGGCGGCGCGTGCTGGAGCTGCTGCGCCCCTTCGACCTGCGGGTGCTCGTGCACGATCCGTACGCCGATCCGGCCGCTCTCGCCGCCGTCGGTGCCGAGGCCGTCGCCCTGGACGAACTGCTCTCCCGCAGCGACGTGGTGAGCCTGCACGCCCCCGACCTGCCGGAAACCCGCGGTCTGCTGGACGCGGCCCGCCTGGCCCTGATGCCGGACGGCGCCACCCTCGTGAACACCGCGCGCGGCTCGCTCGTCGACACCGCGGCGTTGACCGCGGAGCTGGTCTCGGGACGGCTGCACGCCGTACTCGACCACACCGAGCCGGAGGTACTGCCCGCCGACTCCCCGCTGTACGACCTGCCCAACGTGCTGCTCACCCCGCACGTGGCCGGTTCCCTCGGCACCGAACTGGACCGCCTGGCGGCATCGGCCATCGAGGAACTGGATCGCTACGCCCGGGGCCTCGACTTCCACCACCCCGTCGACCGGGCCAAGCTCGCCCACTCCGCCTAGCAGGTCCTGGCCGGCCGATCTTGGATTGTGGAAAGATGCCGCTCATGACGTGCATCCGAAGGGGCCGTGCCTCGTAGAACACCTGCTTCGCTTCGACCGCGGGAACGCGGCCGGGGTGAACCCTGGGTGCGGTATCGCGATGTCCCAGGCCTATCGGGAGCGGCGAATGCCGCTGTCCGTGTGCTCGAACGGGAGCGCTTGTCTCCGGGCATCGTGGCGGTGGCGCTGAGCGTGTGGTCCGTGCGCGTCCACGGCACGAGGCGTCGGTGGAGACAAGGGGAAGCGGAGTTCACCTGCCGCTGCTGCGGCGAGGGTTGGGCCCGGGACAAGCTGCAGGATGCCCTGTTCATGCTTCCGCCAAGGGCCTCAGGCGAACTCCGGATGCAGGTGGAGCGCCTGGACCTGGTGCTCCTCGGACGAACGCATCACGAGCCGGCAGAAGATTCGGAGTTGGCGTGGTGGCATCGCAGGTGCTGACCGCACCGATGTCGCCCACTGGTTCACGGACCTCCACCTGATGCTCCCAGAACCCGTCCCCCTCGGCGGCTTCGAAGCCGAGCTGTGACGCGAGCTCCGCGAAGCGACTCAGCACGCGAACTCCTGCACGGGAGACAGCTGTGGGTCCTGACGTCCGTGAACATGGCTTCCTTGGGCGTGTTTTGACGGTATCTCAGCTGCCCCCATCACGCTTCGTGATGCCAGGATTCGGCCGGTCGATCACGAATGCCGCAACCAGTCATGATCGACGGGACAAGTCCTAATCCGCCGCGCGGACCAGTCGCTCCAGGTACTCCCGGCCCGGACCGAGCCGCTCGGGGAGTTCGCCGGCGGTGGGGTACCAGCGCTTCTCGTACTCCCAGCAGAGCCAGCCGCTCCGCGGTACGAGGGCGACCGCCTCGGCGAGCGGCAGCGCGCCCCCGCCGAGCCCCAGCGGGGTCAGCTCCTGCGCGGACGCCACGTCCTTGACCTGTACGTACCCCAGGTGCCCGGCGAGGGCCCGGCTCGACTCGGCCGGGGACTCGCCCCCGAGCCAGGTGTGCAGTACGTCCCACAGCGCGCCCGCGCCCGGATGCGCGACCCGGTCGAGGATCCGGGCCGTGGCGGTCGCGGTGCGGTGCGAGTCGTGGGTCTCCAGCAGGATCCGCACTCCGTGCCGCTCGGCGAACGGTGCGGCGGCCCGGAGCCTGCGGACCGCATGGTCGTCGGCGTCGGCCGGCGGCTGTTCACCGCCGCCGGGGAAGACCCGTACGTAGGGGGCTTCGAGGTCGGCGGCGAGCCGCACCAGGGCCCGGACCTCGTCGAGGACGGGCTCGTCGGGGCCGGGCGCGGCAACCCGGGCGTACCCCGCGACTCCGAGGACGGCGACGCCCGCGGAGGTCAGGGTGCGCAGGCCGGCCGCGCGGTCGGCGGCGGAGCTGGCGGGATGCAGGGGCTCCTCGGGGTGGGCCCGCAGTTCGAGGCCCTCGTACCCGTGCGCGGTGGCGAGGCCGGCGCTGCGCTCCAGCGGGGTGCCGGGCAGGCCGAGGGTGGAGAAGGCGTACCTCACGGACGGCCCCCTTCGGTGGTGACGGCGGGCGGCGGCGCGGTGGAGGCGCGCACCGTCAGTTCGGCGGGAAGCGTGGTGATGCCGCCCGGCGGCAGCGCTCTGCGGCCCGTGACGAGCTGGGCCGCGAGCACCCCGGCTTCGCGCAGCGGCAGCCGGACCGTGGTGAGGGCGGGGGCGGTGTCGACACAGACGGGCAGGTCGTCGAAGCCCGCCACGGAGACGTCCTCGGGTATCCGCAGGCCGGCTTCGCGCAGGGCCGCGGCGACGCCGGTGGCGACGGTGTCGTTGGCGGCGGCAACGGCGGTGAAGGGCGCCCCGCGGCGGAGCAGTTCGCGGGTGGCGTCGTATCCGGCGGAGCGCTCGAACCCGGCGTGCACGGTGAGCCCCGCGCAGTGCGCGGGCAGGGCGGGGTCGTGGTCGCGCAGGGCGTCCTGGTGTCCGGCGAGGCGCTCACGGGTGGTGCTCAGCCCGGGCGGGCCGGCCACGTAGGCGATGTGCCGGTGCCCGAGCGTGAGCAGGTGCTCGGTGAGCCGGAAGGCGCCGCCCCGGTCGTCGAACATGACGGTGGCGACGGGGAGTCCGGCGGGCATGGGCAGCGGGGGCCGCCCGCAGAGCACGACCGGCGCGCCGGTGGCGGCGATGCGGGCGAGGCGGGCGGCGAGCGCCCGGGTGTGCTCGGGATCCTCCACGGCGCCGCCGGTCAGGACGACCCCGCCGGCCCGCTGGCCCTCCAGGAGAGCGAGGTAGTCGAGCTCGGCGGCCGGGGCGCCCTCGGTGTTGCAGACGACGGCGAGCCGGCGCGGGCCGCCCTGTCCGCCGGGGGTCAGGGCGCTCTGCAGGGATCCGGCGAGGATCCCGAAGAAGCTGTCGGCGACATCGTGGACGAGGACGCCGATCAGGTCCGAGGTCGCGGCGGCGAGGGCCCGCGCGGGGCCGTTGGCGATGTAGCCGAGGTCCTCGATCGCCCGCTCCACGCGGGTCCTGGTGGCGCCCGCCACGGGGTACCCGCCGTTCAGCACGCGCGAGACCGTGGCGGGCGATACGCCCGCGTGCACCGCCACTTCGGCGAGTGTGACCGCCATGACCCCCTCCTTCCGATCCGTCCCGGGTCATCGTCTCACCCGGTGTGTGGATCTCCATACTCGCCGATGAAGAAAGCGCTTTCTATCACCCGTAAGAGTCTTGCATCACGCAGGGGAGCGGCCCTAGCCTGATCGTAGAGAAAGCGCTTTCTATCCGTTTTCTCGGCAGCTCCGCACAGGAACACGCAACAACACGAAGGAGGGGACACCGTGCAGCGCAGGACGATCAAGATCGCCATGAACGGCGTCACCGGGCGGATGGGATATCGCCAGCACCTGGTCCGCTCCCTGCTCGCACTGCGCGAGCAGGGCGGTCTCGACCTCGGCGACGGCACGGTGCTGTGGCCGGAGCCGGTGCTGGTCGGGCGCCGCGAGGAGGCCCTGCGGGCCATCGCGGAGCGGCACGGCCTGGAGCACGTGAGCACGGACCTGACCGCGGTGCTGGCCGATCCCGAGGTCGAGATCTACTTCGACGCCCAGGTCACCAGCGCCCGTGAGGCGGCCGTGCGGCAGGCCGTGGCGGCAGGCAAGCACGTGTACTGCGAGAAGCCCACCGCCCTCACCTTCGAGTCCTCGCTGGAGATCGCGCGGCTGGCCGACGCGGCCGGCGTCAAGCACGGGGTCGTGCAGGACAAACTGTTCCTGCCGGGCCTGCTGAAGCTCAAGCGGCTCATCGACGGCGGCTTCTTCGGCGAGATCCTCTCCGTGCGCGGGGAGTTCGGCTACTGGGTCTTCGAAGGAGACTGGCAGTCCGCCCAGCGCCCCTCGTGGAACTACCGCTCCCAGGACGGCGGCGGCATCGTCGCCGACATGTTCCCGCACTGGGAGTACCTGCTGCACGAGCTGTTCGGCCGGGTCCGCACGGTGCAGGCGCTGACGCGCACCCACATCGGCCGCCGCTGGGACGAGGAGGGCAAGCCGTACGAGGCCACCGCGGACGACGCGGCGTACGGGATCTTCGAGCTGGAGGGGGGCACCGTCGCGCAGATCAACTCCTCTTGGGCGGTGCGGGTCAACCGCGACGAGCTCGTGGAGTTCCAGGTGGACGGGACGCACGGCTCGGCGGTCGCCGGGCTGCGCGGCTGCCGGATCCAGCACCGCGCGACGACCCCGAAGCCGGTGTGGAATCCGGACCTGCCCCTGACGGAGAACTTCCGCGACCAGTGGCAGGAGGTGCCGGACAACACCCCCGCCGACAACGGGTTCAAGGCCCAGTGGGAGCTCTTCCTGCGCCATGTCGTGCGGGACGAGCCCTGGCAGTGGGACCTGCTGGCCGGGGCCCGCGGGGTGCAGCTGGCCGATCTCGGACTGCGCTCCTCGGCGGAGGGCCGGCGGCTCGTGGTCCCGGAGGTGGCGCTGTGAGTTCCCTGAGTCAACCTCTATGCCGCCAGAGGCGTGTCGGTGGGCTTGTTGACCTTGTTGTTGCCCTGGTGGGTGACGGGGTCGT
>NZ_JBIWAE010000043.1:0-43923 GCF_044759865.1 Streptomyces sp. NPDC099050
TACTATCCCGCCTCGTATGTGACCTAGGTCCTGTGGGGCGGGTCACCGCCCCACCACCCCGATCTCACCCTCCGTGGCCGACCGTACCCCTTTCATGGGGAGGCGGCTGGGCTGATCCGGCCCCCGGATCGAAGGTCACGGGGGCGTCGAACGCCGCTTTTCGAGTGGCCCGCCGCAATGCCTTCAGCAGGGTCGCGCCGAGCGTGAGGGTCAGTACGACGGTCAGCGCGGCCCGGCCCAGGTCCCAGCCCACCGAGGTCGCCAGGCAGAACGCGAGGAAACGCACGAGGTTCGCCGGGAGCGGGTCCCCGGGGGTGAAGGAGATCCCCTGCGGGTGCGTGCCCTGCAGGATCACCCAGCCCTGCAGGTTCATGATCGTGCCGTACGCGAACGAGCCGAGGAACCCGTACAGCGCGAGCATCGCCAGCTCGGCCCGCCCCCGGATCCGGTCCGGACCCGGCAGCAGTCCGGCGCCCAGCGAGAACCAGCCCATCGCCAGCATCTGGAACGGCATCCACGGCCCGACGCCGCCCGTGAGCAGGGCCGACGCGAACATCGTGACCCCGCCCAAGACGAAACCGAAGCCCGGGCCGAGCACCCGGCCGCTCAGCACCAGCAGGAAGAACATCGGCTCCAGGCCGCCCGTACCGGCCCCGAGCGGGCGCAGGGCGGCCCCGACCGCGGCCAGTACGCCGAGCATGGCGACGGCCTTGGCGTCCATGCCGTCGTCCGCGATGGTCGCGACGACCACACCGACGAGGAGGGGCAGCAGGGCGGCGAAGAGCCAGGGGGCGTCCTGGGCGTGGGCGAAGCCGGACTGGCGGTCGGCGAGGAGCGGCCAGCCGAAGGCCGCGATGCCGATGAGGGTGACGAGGAGCAGGGCGGCGGCGGCGCGGGGGCCGATGCGGAGGGGGCGGGAGCGGGGGGTGCGGGAGCGGGGGGTGCTCATGAGGCCGACCCGGCGGTCGTGGCTGCCCCGGCCGGTCCGGATGTCCCGGGCGTCCCGGTTGCTCCGGCTGCTCCGGCCGGTCCGGCCGGGGCAACCGGTCTGGTGGAGAGGGCCGCCTTGACCTGGGAGACCGTGAGCCAGTGGCCCGGGGCCAGGATCTTGGCCACCTGCGGGGCGAAGGCGGGGGAGGAGACCACGACCTCGGCGGTCGGGCCGTCCGCGACGATCTCGCCATCGGCCAGGATCACCACGCGGTGGGCCAGCTCGGCGGCGAGCTCCACGTCGTGGGTGGCCAGGACGATGGCGTGGCCCTCGGCGGCGAGCCCGCGCAGGATCTCCACGAGACGGGCCTTGGCGGCGTAGTCCAGGCCGCGGGTCGGCTCGTCGAGGAGCAGCAGGGCCGGGCGGCCGGTCAGGACCAGCGCCAGCGCGAGGGCCAGGCGCTGGCCCTCGGACAGGTCGCGCGGGTGGATGTCGTCGGGGACGTCGGGGAGCAGCGCGGCGACGAGGGCACGGCAGGTGCCGGGCGCCTGGCCGGCGTCGTGGTCGGCGGCAGTGCACTCGGCGGCGACGGTGTCGGCGTAGAGGAGGTCGCGGGGCTCCTGGGGGACGAGGCCGACGCGGGTCACCATCTCGGGGGGCGGCGTGCGGTGGGGGGTGCGGCCGCTGACCGTGATCTGGCCGGTGGTGGGCTCCAGGGTGCCGATCAGGGTGGCGAGGAGGGTGGACTTTCCGGCGCCGTTGCGGCCCATGAGGGCGATGGTCTCGCCCTTCGCCACGGTGAGGTTGATGTCGCGGAGGACTTCGGCGCGGCCGCGGCGGAGGGAGACGGCCTTGACCGTGGCCGGAGTCGGCCCGGTCGGCCCCGTCGGCCCCGTGGTCCCCGTGGTCCCGTTGGGGTCGGCCGGGGCAGGCCGGGGGGTGCGGGGGCCGCGGCGGCGCAGCCGGGCGAGCAGGCCGAGGCGGGGGCCCTGCGGGCGGCTGTCCCCTACCCGCCCTTCGCCCGTTCCCCGGGGCTCCGCCCCGGACCCGGCCTGGGGCTGCGCTTCGGACCCCGCCGGGAGCTGCGCCCCGGCCCCGGTACGGGGGCCCGTGCCGGCCTCAGCCTGGAGCTGTGCCCCGGCCTCTGCCTGGGGCTGCGCTCCCGGCCCTGCCTGGGGCTGTGCTTCGGGCCCGGTACGGGGGCTCGTACTGGCCTCTGCCTGGGGCTGCGCGCCCAGCCTCGGCTGGGGCTGCGCCCCCGGCCCCGTGGTGGGTTGGGGTTGTGGGGGCTGGTTCAGGTGGGTTCGTAGGGGGGTGGCCTGGCGGCGGGCGTCTCGGATGGAGAGGGGGAGGGGGGACCAGCCGGCCAGGCGGCCGAGGGCCACCACCGGGGGGTGGACCGGGGAGACGGCCATGATGTCGGCGGGCGGGCCCAGGACGGGGGGTGCGCCCGGGGAGGGGAGGAGCAGGACCCGGTCGGCGTACTGGACCACCCGCTCCAGGCGGTGCTCCGCCATCAGGACGGTCGTGCCCAGGTCGTGGACCAGGCGTTGCAGGACGGCAAGGACCTCTTCCGCCGCCGCCGGGTCGAGGGCCGATGTCGGCTCGTCCAGGACGAGGACACGGGGGTGCGGGGTCAGGACCGAACCGATCGCCACCCGCTGCTGCTGGCCGCCGGAGAGGGTGGCGATGGGGCGGTCGCGGAGGTCGTTCAGGCCGAGCAGGTCGAGGGTTTCCTCGACGCGGCGCCGCATGACCGAGGGCGCGAGGCCCAGGGATTCCATGCCGTAGGCGAGCTCGTCCTCGACGACGTCCGTCACGAAGTGGGCCAGTGGGTCCTGGCCGACCGTGCCGACCACGTCCGCGAGTTCCCGCGGCTTGTGCGTACGGGTGTCGCGGCCGGCGACCGTGACCCGGCCCTTGAGGGTGCCCCCGGTGAAGTGCGGGACCAGGCCCGAGACCGCCCCGAGGAGGGTGGACTTGCCGACGCCGGAGGGGCCGACCAGGAGGGTCAGCTCGCCTTCCGGGAGCGTGAAGTCGGCGTGGGAGAGGGCGGGGGCGGCCGCACCCTCGTAGGTGACGGATACGTCTTCGAAGTGGATCACGGGGTCCTACGCCTCCTTCGGCGGTGAGGGGAGCGAGGGGAGCGAGGGTGGTGAGGGGAGCGAGGGGGGTAGCGGGGCCACCAGGGCCGGGAGGAGGCCGATCAGGATCGCCGCCGCCGGCCAGAGGGGGAGGGTCGGGACGACGAGGGGGACGACGCCCGGCCGCAGGGCCTCCGGGTCCACGGACACGGCCCGGATCAGCAGCGCCGCGACCGCCGCGCCCGACCCGGCGACCAGCCAGGCCCGTACGTCCCACCGGTCCGGCCGGTAGCGGGTACGGAGGGACCGGCGGCCGCCCAGGCGCAGCCCGGCCAGGGCCAGGGCGAGGGAGAGGAGGAGGAGGACCAGGCCGTACTCCGCGCCCTCCGCCGCCAGCAGCCCGTACGTACCCGCGCACATGCCGAGCAGCCCGCCGAGCGTGAGCACGTTGGTGGTGTGGCGGACGGCGGCGGGCACCTGCGCGGTACGGCCGTAGCCCCGCGCGTCCATCGAGGCGGCGATGGCCACCGAACGTTCGAGGGCGCCCTCCAGCACCGGCAGGCCGATCTGGAGGATCGCCTTGATCCCGCCCGTGGGGCGGCCGCGCAGGCGACGGGCCGTACGCAGCCGGACCACGTCCGCGACCATGTTCGGCGCGAAGGTCATCGCGACGACCACGGCGACGCCGACCTCGTACAGGGCCGCGGGCAGCGATTTCAGCAGCCGCGCCGGGTTCGCGAGGGCATTGGCGGCGCCGACGCAGATGAGGAGCGTGGCCAGCTTCGCGCCTTCGTAGAAGGCGAAGACCAGCTGCTCGGCGGTGACCCGGCCACCGAGCCGGATGCCCTGCGCCCAGGCCGGGAGCGGGACCTCGGGGAGGGTGAAGAGGACGTGCGTGCCGGGGATGGGGGAGCCGAGGAGCACGCAGAAGAGGAGGCGCAGGCCGATGACGACGAGGCCGAGCTTGACGAACGCCCCGTAGGAACGCGCCCAGGGGGCGTCGGTACGGCGCGCCGCGACCACGTACCCGGCGACGCCGACGATCAGGCCGAGGAGGAGCGGGTTGGTCGTACGGGAGGCGGCGGTGGCGAGCCCGAGGGCCCACAGCCACCAGGCACCCGCGTGCAGGGCGTTGCCACGCGTGGCCTCGGGGGCGTGCCATTTCTTGTACGTCGGCACGCTCGGGGCGCCGGTCGCCCGGTCGGGGGCGTTCGGCCCGGCCGGGGTGGGGACGTCGCCTGCGGGGCCGTGGCCGTAGGTGCGGGGGGCGCGTGCCGCGCCGTCGTGGGTGCGCCCGGCCTGCGGCCGGGCTGGGTTCCCACCCGCACCACCCGTGCGGGTGGAGGGGCGGGTGCGGGTGGCCCTGGTGGGTGGTTGCCCGCCGTCGGCGACCGTCCCGCCGTCGACGGCCTCGGCCGCGGCCGCGGCGCCGTTCACCTCGGGACCCTCCGTCATCGGCCGCGGCGGCGGCGGGACTGCCAGAACGCGGCCGCGCCCAGGAGGGCCACCGCCGCGATGCCGGCGAAGAGGCCCGCCGAGGGGCCGCCGCCCTCGGAGCCGGCGGCGGGCTTGCCCGGGGCGGTGGCGGTGGCGGTGGCGGCCGTGTCCGCGACCGGTTCGCCGCAGCCCTGCTTCGGGTAGCCCGAGATCGCGCACAGCAGTGCTGCGCTGTTGTAGCGCAGCGGCTTCGCCACCTCCGCCAGTGCCTCCGCCGTCGTGGCGTCCGGGCCGACCTGCGCGCATGCCGTCCGCGGGGTGTCCTGCGGCGGGGTCTCGCCGGCCTGGGCCTCGGCGGGCGTGCCGAAGTCGACGACCAGCGCGATCCGCTTCTTGCCCGCCACCGGGGCGGTGGCCGAGCAGATGGCCGCGAAGTCGGCGTCGGCGCGCGGCGGGGCGGCCTGATCGGCCGCGTCCTTGCTCACCACGAAGTGGAAGCCCTGCACGGAGCCGTCCGCCGGACGCAGCGAGGAGGGGCCCTGGGAGGCGTACGCCCACGTGCCGCCCGCGCCGTCCCAGAACGACCAGTAGCGGTAGGTCGAGGCCAGGGCGGGGGACGCGGCCAGCAGGGTCAGGATGAGACCGAGGACGAATACCGGCAGAGCCGGACGGCTGCGGCGCCGCATCAGAGCTGGTTCCGCTTCCGGCGGCCGCTCAGCACGATGCCGATGCCCATGCCGGCCGCGGCGCCCGCGAGGATCATCCACCAGACGTTGCTGCCGCCGGAGTCCTTCTCCTTCTTCTCGTCCTTCTTGTCCGCCGGCTGCTCCGACGCCTTCGCGGACGCGTTCTGCGGCGCCGGGCCCGTCGCGTTCAGCGCCGCGACCAGGTCCGTGCCGCCGAAGGCCTTCGGGTCGGTGCCGGTCGCGTGTGCGGCCAGGATCAGGGTGCCGAGGCCGGCCGGGTTGCCCTTGGACCACTCGGCGGAGTTGGTCTTCAGCCACTCCAGGGCGCCCGCAGCGGACTGCTTGTGCCCGGCCGCGGCCAGGGCGATCACCGCGTCGGCGGTGTTGCCGGTGTCCGGGGTCGGCTGGTCGGCGCCCGGGGTGAGGGCCGTGAGGTGGCCGTCCTTCCGCAGGGCCTGGGCCAGGTATCCGGCGGCCCCCTGGGCCGCCGCCGCCGGGTCACCGGCGGTCGCCGGGCAGGCGAGCGCGGCCGCGGGGGTGTCCGTGGGCGAGGAGGCGGGGGAGACGAGCGCGCCCTTGCCGAGGCCGGCCAGTACGGCGGCGGCCGTCGCGTCGGCGTTGGCGGGGAGCTTGCCGTCGGCCGTCGCCTGGTAGGCGAAGGCGCCCCGGTCGGCGGCCGGCTCGGACGTGCAGCCGAGCTGGAAGGCGAGCAGCCCCTCGTACGCGGACTTGCCGGCCTTCGACTTGACCTCGGCCGGCTTCTCGCCCGCCGCGGCCAGCGCGCTGATGACCACCGCGGTGGAGCTGGCCTCGCTCGGGGAGCCGGGGACGTAGGCCCAGCCGCCGTCGGCGTTCTGGACGGACTTCAGCCAGTCCGCGCCCTTCTTCACCGCCGCGTCCTGGCCGCCGAGCGCCTTCAGCGCCTGCACGGCCACCGCGGTGGCGTTCGTGTCGAGCATCAGCTTCGCGTCGCACGCGGCTGCCGTGTCCGCGCGGAAGGAGGCGAAGCCGCCGTCGGCGCACTGCTGGCCGACGAGCCAGTCCACGGCCTGCTGGGCGGGCTTCAGCCCCACCGTGTGCTGGGCGAGCAGCGCGAACGACTGCCGCCACACCCCGTCGTACGTCGGATCGTTCTTGCCGTAGAGCCCGGAGGGGACGACGGGCGCCGGGGACGGCGAGGCGACATCGGCGAGGGCCGCGGGGGCCGCGCCCACGCAGAGCACGGCGGAAGCGGCGAGCGTGGCGGCGCTGCGACGGACGTTCATGGCGGGGCGGGTGCCTCTCGTGCGGGGGACCCGGAGGCAGGCAGCACAGCGGCGATGGCTGGTACCGGGCTCCGGCTCCGTTTACCTCGACGGTGCCGGCCGCCGGAGGACCCGGCGGCACGAGCCGCGCACCTCCGGCACGGGGCGATCCGGCTCCCCGCCCCGAAGCTGCGGGGGGCGGGTCACGGTTGCGGGGTCAGCGCCGGATTCGCACCGGCTTCCCCCCGTACGGAAGTGTGGACGACGCCCATACTCTACCGGCCCGTAGCTCCGGTGCCGGGTGGCGCCGCCCACCCGCACCCCTTACACGGCGCGGTACGTCACGGGGTCGCTGCCCGGCACCGCCTCCGCGCGGCCCTGCTTCACCAGACGCCGCAGGTGGGCTTCCGCTTCCGAGACCGCGATGTTGCGGGAGCCGTACGGGATCTGCTCCCAGGGCCGGTTCCACTCCATCCGCTCCGCCAGCGCCCACGGGGTCAGCGGCTCGGCGGCGAGCAGTGCGCGCAGCCCGGTCAGCCGCTCCTCGTGGTGGTCCAGGAGCTCCCGTACGCGGCCCTGGGCGTCGGTGAAGGCGTACTGGTGGGCCGGGAGCACCTCGGCGGGCTGGAGGCGGCCGATGCGTTCGAGGGAGTCGAGGTAGTCGCCCAAGGGGTCGGTGACCTGCTCGGAGGCGGGGTCCTCGTAGAGGCCGATGTGCGGGGAGATCCCGGGCAGCAGGTGGTCGCCGGAGAAGAGGCGGCCGTTGCCGGGGAGGTTCCGCGGGTGCTTCTCCTCCAGGTGCAGGCAGACGTGGCCGGGGGTGTGCCCGGGGGTCCAGACGGCCCGCAGCCGGCGGCCGGCCAGCGGGAGCAGCTCGGCGGGCACGATCTCCCGGTCGGGGACGGCGGCCCGCAGCCCCGGGAGCGTGCTCATGCGGCCGCTCGCGCGGGCGGCGCGCAGCGGGGCGATGTGCTTCTCGGGGGCTCCGGAGGTGGCCAGCTTGTCGGCCATGTAGTCGTACCAGACGCCGGGTTCGGAGGACCGGGTCCGCACCACGATCTCGGTGTCGGCGGCGTGCATGGCGATCCAGGCGCCGGAGGCCTCGCGGACCTGGCCGGACAGGCCGTGGTGGTCGGGGTGGTGGTGGGTGATGACCACCCCGTGCACGTCGGCGACGGCGATGGAGAGGGCGCCGAGTCCGGCGACGAGGGTGTCCCAGGACGCGGGGTCGTCCCAGCCGGTGTCGATGAGCACCGGGCCGCGATCGGTGTCGAGGACGTGGACGAGGGTGTGGCCGAGCGGATTGTCGGGGATGGGGACCTTGATGCCCCACACGCCGCCGCCGTGATCGGTGACGTGAGGTGCCACGTCCGGGGTGTCCTCTGCCATGAGGGGCTCCGCTCTAACGGGAACAGGTCCAACGGGAACACGTCCAACGGGAACACGTCCAAAGGGAACAGGTCTAACGAGAACGTGTTGCATTAGTCGCCCAAGTCGACCACTTCTCCGGTTTCCTGACTAGTCGTTGGATCTTCGGGGTGGCGAGTGCGGGCCGATGCGCGGGCGGTTCGGTCAGCTCCGTGGACTCCTAGAACTAGAACTGGTATCAGTTCTGGAACGCCAAGCCGCAGGAGGCATCAGCCATGACCGAGCTCGTGGAACACGGAAAACTGTTCATCGGCGGTGAGTGGACGGATCCGCTGGGCTCCGACACGATCAAGGTCGTCTCGCCCCACACCGGGCAGGTCATCGGCAGCGTCCCGCACGCCTCGAAGGCGGACGTCGACCGGGCCGTCGCGGTGGCCCGCAAGGCCTTCGACGAGGGCCCCTGGCCGCGCACCACGCTCGAAGAGCGGATCGCGGTGGTGACCAGGATCAAGGACGCCATAGCCGTCCGGCACGAGGAGATCGCCCGCTCGATCAGCTCCCAGAACGGGTCCCCGTACTCCTGGAGCATCCTCGCCCAGGCACTCGGCCCGATGATGGTCTACGACGCCGCGATCACCGTGGCGCGCGACTACCCCTACGAGGAGTTCCGCCAGGGCGTCCTCGGCCCGATCCTCGTCCGGCGCGAGGCCGTCGGCGTGGTCGCCGCCGTCATCCCGTGGAACGTCCCGCAGTTCGTGGCCGCCGCCAAGCTGGCGCCCGCGCTGCTCACCGGCTGCACGGTGATCCTCAAGCCGTCCCCGGAGGCGGTCCTCGACTCCTACATCCTCGCCGACATCGCCCGCGAGGCCGGGCTGCCCGAGGGCGTGCTGTCGATCCTGCCCGCCGACCGGGAGGTCAGCGAGTACCTCGTCGGCCACCCGGACGTGGACAAGGTCGCCTTCACCGGCTCCGTGCCCGCCGGCCGGCGGGTCATGGAGGTCGCCTCGAAGAACCTCACCCGCGTGACCCTCGAACTCGGGGGCAAGTCCGCGGCCGTCATCCTCCCGGACGCCGACCTCGACACCACCATCGCCGGGATCGTCCCCGCGGCCTGGATGAACAACGGCCAGGCGTGCGTGGCCCAGACCCGCGTCCTCGCCCCGCGCGGCCGCTACGAGGAGATCGCCGAGGCGCTCGCCGCCGCGGCCTCGGCGCTGGTCGTCGGCGACCCGATGGACCCCGCGACGCAGCTCGGCCCGCTGGTGGCCAGGCGGCAGCAGCAGCGCTCGCTCGACTACATCCGGATCGGGCAGGAGGAGGGCGCCAAGATCCTGTCCGGCGGCGGACGTCCGGCGGGATCGGACCTGGAACAGGGCTGGTACGTGGAGCCGACCCTCTTCGGAGACGTCGACAACTCGATGCGGATCGCCCGCGAGGAGATCTTCGGCCCGGTCGTCTGCCTGATCCCGTACGGGGACGAGGCGGAGGCCGTACGCATCGCCAACGACTCGGAGTTCGGGCTCAGCGGCAGCGTCTGGACCGGCGACGTGGAACACGGCATCGACTTCGCGCGGCAGGTGCGCACCGGCACCTTCAACGTGAACACCTTCAGCCTGGACATGCTCGGGCCGTTCGGCGGCTACAAGAACAGCGGCGTCGGGCGGGAGTTCGGCCCGGAGGGGCTGGGGGAGTACCTGGAGCACAAGATGATCCACCTCCCGGCAGGGTACGTACCCCCCGCGGCCGGTGCGTGATGGGTGACCGCTGGCACGTCGAGGTGGACCGGGGGGTCTGCATCGGCTCGGGCATGTGCGTGAACCACGCCCCGGACGGCTTCGCCCTCGACACGGCGCGGCAGTCGCATCCGCGGGCCGCCGAGACGGACGCGAGCGAGCCGGTGCTCGCGGCGGCGGAGGGGTGCCCGGTCGAGGCGATCGCGATCACCCTGCTGGGCAGCGGCGAGGCGGTGTTCCCTCCGGAGGAGTGAGGGGGCGGGGGAGCAGGGGAGTAGAGGAGAGGTCCCGCGCTGGTAGTGCGGCCGCCGGGGAGGTGTCGCGGGCGCGACCACCCCTGGCGGCCGCCCCGCCGGCGCGGGACCTCTCGCCTTCGGCCCCTCCGACGCCTGGGGGCGTGGACCCCGAGCCCGCGACGTCGAACTCCGTTCGGGCCTTGGCTCCTTGGCCCCTTCGTCCCTTGGCCCCTTGGCCCCTTGGCCCCTTCGTACCGCCCTGCCCGGTGCGGGTCAGGCGGGACCGGCGGCCGGTTCCAGTGCGGGCCTGAGGGCCGACAGGACGGTTTCCATGAAGCGGGGAGGCACCGGGCGGGTGCGCAGGAGCCAGGTGTGGTAGATCGGGCCGTAGATGAGCTCGACGATCAGCTCCAGGTCGATGTCGGGACGGATCTGGCCGGCGTCGCGGGCTTTGGCGAGGCGGGCGGTGCACTCGTCGATGGATCCCCGGAGGATGCTCCGCACGCCCTCGGCGGCGACTTCCTCGGTCTGTGCGGCGGCGATCAGGCCGCGCCAGATCGCGCCGAACTCGGTTTCGAACAGCCGCATCGCGTTGGCGGTCTGACTGGCCAGATCGGCATAGACGTCGCCGGTGTCGGGGAAGCGGGCGGACGAGTCCCGTTGCGACGCCAGGCCTTCGATGAGGATCGCCGCTTTGGAGGGCCACCAGCGGTAGATCGTCGTCTTGCCGACGCCGGCCTTGGCGGCGATGGCTTCGATCGTGGTGGCGGCGAATCCGCGCTCGGCGCAGATCTCGAAGGCGGCTGAGACGATGGCCCGGCGGGCCCTCTCATTGCGGCGAGCCGGATCAGGTGGGGACATCCGCCAAGCCTACCCAAAACGGAACCCTACGCACCGTTGGGAATGGGTCGGCGCCGCTATCACCTTGCTGACTAAACGCTTCGTTGCGTATCGTCTGCTGCGCGGTGAGGCCACAGGGGGCGTGGTCGTTCGTCAGTGGCTGCTCGGGGGGCTAGACCACTGTCCCGCGAGGAGGGATGGGGGAGTGTGACGCTGTCTCGGTTGCCCGCGCGCTCGGCCCGCACTCTGACGCGCGGCGAGCATTGCGTCCGGGCCGCCATAGGTGCGGCGGGCGAACCCCCCTGGTCCGGTCCCTGGGCGTCGCCGGTGGGCGTGATCGCCGCCACGGCCGACGGCTGCTTGGGGGAAGCCCTCGGCGCAGGCCGTCGCGGTGACCCGCGCGGGCCCGCGCTGCCAGGCGTCGCGGGCCCGGCGAGATCCGAAAAGGGACGGCCTAGGCCCTGTCGACGGAGGACAGCAGCCACCCGTGCAGGGCGGGAGCCTCGCGGAGCGCGCGCTCGCACAGGGCGCGGACCCGTGTGGCGGCCTGCCCGCCGTCCTGGGCGAGGCAGAACACCACGCCGCGCGCCCCGGCCCGGCTCGGGTGGACCCGGATGTGTTCGATGCCATCTCCGGGTTGAGTCATCGACCACAGGGCGCCCAGCAGGGCCCGTTCGGGCAGGAGCTCCTCTCGGGGCGGCGGCTGGCTGAAGTTGAACGCGATGAGGTACACCCTTCAACTCTCGCGCCCGCGGGGTCGGAGCTGTGCCGGAAGCCGTAGCACGTTCGTGCCAAGGCTCGAACGTGCCATCTGAATGATCACTGCACGAACGAAGGGGGAGATCACTGATGTTGGGGGCGCTGGGACTCGACCGTGAGAGTGAGTCCGTCTACCGGCTGATGCTGGAGAATCCGGACTGGGGGGTGGCCCGGCTGGCCGAGGAGGTCGGTACCGACCGGGCCTCGGTGGCCAAGGTCCTGGACCGCCTGGCGGACCTGGCCCTGCTGCGACCGTCGCTGGCGGATCCGGCCGTACTGCGCCCGGTACCGCCGGGCATCGCGCTCGACGCCCTCCTGGCCCGGCAGCAGGCCGAACTCGCCCGCAGGCAGCAGGAGGTCGAGGAGAGCAGAATCGCCGTGGCCGGTCTGCTCGCTGATTACTCCTCACTGCGCACCGGTCAGAGCGTGGGCGGCGTCGAAAGGATCGTCGGCCTGGAAGCGATCCGCAGCACCCTGGAGGAACTGGCCTTCCGCGCCCGGCGCGAGAGCCTGGCCTTCGCGCCGGGCGGCGCCCAGACGCCGGAGAACCGTGCCGCCGGGCTGCCGCTGGCCGAGGCGGCCCTCGCGCGGGGCGTCCGGCTCAAGACGGTCTACCTGGCCAGCATCGCCAACGATCCCGGCAGCCGCGAGCACGCCGCCCGGCTGGCCTCCCTGGGCGGCGAGACCCGGACGGTGCCTTCGCTGCCGATGCGGATGCACATCGTGGACCGGGAGGTGGTGGTCGTACCGCTGGACCCGGCGGACTCCTCGCAGGGCGCCGTCATCATCCGCGAGGCCGGGGCGCTGACGGGCTTCTGCGCGCTCTTCGACCAGGTGTGGGCCGGGGCGCGGCCGCTGGGCGAGCCGGCCGCACGTGCCGCGGACGAGGTGGCGAGTCCGCAGGAGACGGCGCTGCTCAGGCTGCTCGCGGACGGCCTCACCGACGAGGCTGCGGCCCGCAAGCTGGGCATCTCGCTGCGTACCGAACGGCGGTTGATCACAGAGCTCTCGAACCGGCTCGGCGCCGGAAGCAGGTTCCAGCTCGGCCAGCGCGCGGTCGAGCTGGGCATCCTCTGACGAGCCCGGGGCCACGGCGTCGTTAGGCGCGCGGCCCGGACGCGGCACGACCGCACAAAGAATGCCTGGCACGAACGTGTCAGGCATTCTTTGTGCCACCCCGAACCCCTGGTGAGCCCGTTTTTCAGGCGGCAGGATTCTTCTCAGCAGCCAGCCGAGGCCGCCAGGGAACAAGAAGAACAAAAACCAGGGGTGGGAAAAATGAATTCCTTCAAGAACGTCGCCGGTGCGTCCTTCATCGTGCTCGCCGTCGCCATCGGCGCCGGGTCCGCGATCACCCCTGCGGCGCCGACCGCCGCGACCGCCGCGTCCGTCGCGGCGCCGGCCTTCGGGGCCGGCGAAGCCCCGAACGACTTCGGCTGGCAGTAACACAGGAAGCCTCGGGTGAGGGGTCCGCGCAGGTAACCAGCGCGATGCCCGCCCGCACCACTCGGAACCTCGTCCGCCCGGCACCTCGTGTGTTCCGTACGAAGTCCCGCTCGTGGGCAGTCCGGATCGAGAGCCGCACGGCAGCCGCACGGCAGCCGCACGTCAGCCGCCCGGGACGCGCCAGCCGGAGTATCGGCGCCCCTCGGAATTCTCTCGCCGGACATCAATTCATGAACGTGCCGCCGCGACAGGCGGAATTCGAACCTCGATATCAGAATGGGCACCTCCATGTCTTTTTCGCTCCGCAAGAAGCTCGTTTCCCTCGCCATTGCCACCGCCGCGGCCGCGCCGATCCTGGGTGCGGTACCGGCCGCCGCGGACTCCGCGGCCGTCGCCTCCATCGCCTTCAAGCAGGTCGGTAACGACTGCACCCCCTACTACGGCTGCGAGTGGCCGACTGCCTGGTGCGCCGACTTCGCCCGCTGGGTCTGGGGCCAGGCCGGGGCCGACTACACCTCGGCTCTCGATGCCCGTGCGGTCAGCTTCTACGAGTACGGCAGCAAGTACGGCACGCTCCACTCGGTGCCCCAGGTCGGCGACGCCGTCCTCTACGACACCGACGGCAGTGTGACCGACGGCGAGGCGAACCACGTCAACCTGGTGGTCAAGGTCTCCGCGGACGGCACCAAGATCCAGACGGTCGGCGGCAACGAGAGCAGAGGGGTGCGCCACCGCGACTGGTTCGACTGGAAGAACAACCCCGCCCCGGTCGGTTCCAGTGCGGGACGCGTGCTGAAGTTCATCGGTCCCAAGGGCCTGGCCGACACCTCCACCCCGTCCGGTGCGCCCGCCCCCGTCTCCGCGGTGGGCGACCTGACCGGCGACGGCAAGCCCGACCTGCTGGCCCGTGCGGAGTCCGGCAGCGGGAACCTGTACGTGTATCCCGGCGCGGGCAACGGCCACTTCGGCACCCGTATCGACAACGGCGGCTGGTCATCCATGGAGCGGGTCTCCGGCATCGGTGACGTGACGGGCGACGGCAAGGCGGACGTGGCGGCGGTCGAGAAGTCCACCGGCAAGCTGTGGATCTACCCGGGCCAGTCCAACGGCCACCTGGGCACGCGCATCGACAACAGCGGTGGCTGGGGCGACATCCGCATCACCGGCGCCAAGGACCTCAACGGCGACGGCCGCGGCGACCTGCTGGCCGTTGACGAGGCCAGCGGCAAGCTCTGGATGTACCCGGGCCGGACCGACGGCCACTTCGGCACCCGCGTCGAGGCCGGCAGCAGCTGGGACTCCATGAACCCGGTCGGCTCGGCCGGCGACCTCACCGGCGACGGCAAGAACGACGTGGCCGCGGTCGAGGACGCGACCGGCAAGCTCTTCGTCTACCCGGGCCTCGGCAACGGACAGTTCGGCGCCCGTATCCAGGCGGGCACCGGGTGGGACGTGATGTCCAGCATCTCCGGCGCGGGCGACTACACCGGCGACGGCAAGGACGACCTGATCGCGCGTGACAACACCGGCAAGCTCTGGGTCTACCCCGGCCAGGGCAACGGCCAGTTGGGCGCCCGCATCGACAACGGCGGCGGCTGGAACTTCACCGGCTGAAGCGACCACCGCTGAAGCGGCCACCGGCCGGGCCCGGCCACCTGCTCGGCCCGGCCGCAGATCGACCGCCGCAGATCGACCGCCGCAGGTCGGCCCGGGCACGGGCGCACCCAGTCATCGGGTGTGCCCGGCCCCGGCCCCGGCCCGGCCCCGGCCCCGGCCCGGCCCCGGCCCCGGCCCGGCCCCGGTCGACCGGGCCACGCCGCCCGTGCACACCTCCTCGCGTCACCTCCCTGCCGTCCCTTCCGAAGGAACCCCATGTCCAAGCGTGCCCTCGCCACCGCCCTCGCCGTCACCGCGCTCGCCGCCGTCGTCGCCATGCCCACCGCCCACGCCGCCGAACGGCCCGCCTTCCAGCTGCCCGTGCCCTGCGGAGAGACCTGGGTCGCCACCACCTACGCGGGCCATCTGCCCACCTACTCGGTCGACCTCAACCACTACCCGGGTGACGACACAGGCCGCCCCGTCACCGCGAGCGCCGCCGGTACCGTCACCGCGTCCGGAGCCAGCAACGGCTGGGCCGGAACTCACGTCCGCATCGACCACGGTGGCGGGTGGACCACGCACTATGGCCACCTCGACAGCACCGCCGTGTCGGTCGGCACCACGGTTCAAGCCGGTCAGATGATCGGCCGACTCGGCAACACCGGCAATTCCACCGGGCCGCACCTGCACTTCGAGCAGACCCTCGACGGCGTCGGTCAGCCCGCGACGTTCGACGGTGTGGGGTACCCGTACGTCAAGCGCAGCATCACGAGCAACAACTGCGGCGTCCCGACGAACCCGGCCTCACCCGCGCCCGTTTCGGCGGTCGGCGACCTCACCGGCGACGGCAAGCCCGACGTGCTGGCCCGCGCGGGGACCGGCAGCGGGAACCTGTACGTGTACCCCGGCCTGGGCAACGGGAAGTTCGGTACCCGGATCGACAACGGCGGCTGGTCGAGCATCGTGCAGGTCACCGGCGCCGGCGACGTGACCGGGGACGGCCGGGCCGACGTGCTCGCCGTCGAGAAGTCCACCGGCAAGCTGTACGTCTACCCCGGGGGGACCAACGGCCACCTCGGCGCCCGGGTCGACAACGGCGCCGGCTGGAACGCCCTGCGCACCGCCGGAAGCGAGGACCTCAACGGTGACGGTCGCGGCGACCTCCTCGCCATGGAGACGGCCACCGGCAACCTGTTCCTCTACCCCGGCCTGACCAACGGCCACTTCGGCAGCCGCGTCCAGATCGGCACCAACTGGGACAGCATGAGCGTGATCTCCGGTGCCGGTGACCTGACCGGCGACGGAAAGAACGACGTGGCCGCCGTCGAGGAGGCCACCGGGAAGCTGTTCGTCTATCCGGGCACCGGCGACGGCAAGCTCGGCGCCCGCATCGAGGCCGGCACCAACTGGGACAGCATGTCCAGCGTGAGCGGGGCCGGCGACTACACCGGCGACGGCAAGGACGACATCGTCGCCCGCCAGAACGACGGCAACTTGTACGTCTATCCGGGCATCGGCGGAGGCAAGCTCGGCGCCCGCATCGCCAACGGCGGCGGCTGGAACTTCGACTCCTGACCCCGCTCCGGTCCTGACCCCGCTCCGGTCCTGACCCCCCTCCCGTCCTGACCGTCCGGCGTGCCCACCGCGCCGGACGGTCAGGGCGGAGTCCTCCCCGACCGGGCACCGGCCCCGACACATTCCGGCCCGTGCCCCGATCCCCTCCGCCGCTCCACCACCCGTGCGGGCCGGCCCCAGACCGGCCCTTCGCTGCCAGGAGAACTCCGTGTCCATGCGACGTACCTACGCCACCGCCCTCGCCACCGCCTCGGCGGCGGCCCTCCTCTCGCCGCTCCTCACCACCGGTCAGGCCTCCGCCGCCTCGGTGGCGACCTGGGACAAGGTCGCGCAGTGCGAGTCCAGCGGAAACTGGCAGATCATCGACGCCACCGGCAGGTACTTCGGCGGCCTGCAGTTCTCCGCGTCCACGTGGCGCTCGTACGGCGGCGAGGCCTACGCCGCGTACGCCCACCAGGCCACCAAGACCGAGCAGATACTCATCGGCGAGAAGGTGCTGGCCGGCCAGGGCGAAGGCGCCTGGCCCAACTGCGGACCGAAGGCGGGGCTCGGCGCCGACGACGCGGACCCGTTCCCGCAAGCGCCGCCCGAGCCCGCCCCCGTCGTCGCCTCCGGCGACCTCAACGGCGACGGCAGGCCCGACCTCCTCGCCCGTGCCAACACGGGCGACGGCACTCTGTGGCTCTACCCCGGCACCGGCAACGGCCACTTCGGCGCCCGCGTCGACAACGGCGGGTGGGGCTCGATGAACCAGGTCACCGCCCTCGGCGACGTGACGGGCGACGGCAAGACGGACGTGGCGGCGGTCGAGAAGTCCACCGGCAAGCTGTGGATCTACCCGGGCCAGTCCAACGGCCATCTGGGGACCCGTATCGACAACAACGGCGGCTGGGGTGCGATGCGCATCGCCGGAACCAAGGACCTCAACGGCGACGGCCGCGGCGACCTGATCGCCACCGAGACCTCGAACGGGAACTTCTACGTCTACCCGGGGCTGTCCAACGGGCACTTCGGCACCCGCGTCCAGATCGGCAGCAACTGGGACACCATGTCCGTGGCCTCCGGCGCGGGCGACCTGACCGGCGACGGCAAGAACGACGTGCTCGCCGTCGAGCACGCCACCGGCAAGCTCTACGTCTACCCGGGCCAGGGCAACGGGAGCCTCGGCGCCCGCATCGAGGCCGGCACCAACTGGGGCAGCATGACCAGCGTCTCCGGCGCGGGCGACTACACCGGCGACGGCAAGGACGACGTCGTCGCCCGCCAGAACGACGGCAAGCTGTACGTCTATCCGGGCATCGGCGCGGGCAAGCTCGGCGCCCGCGTCGACAACGGCGCCGGCTGGAACTTCAACTGATGGCCGCCGTCCGCACACGGCTCAAGGGCCTGGGCCTGCTCCTCGCCGCCGTTCTGGCGGCGGGGTCGGCCCAAGCCCTCCCCGCAGCCGCAGCCGCATCCGCAGCCGCCACCACCACCGTTCCCGACGGCGCCACCGTCGCGCCGCCCCTCGTACCGCAGGACCCCTCCGGCTACCGCCTCTGGTACGACGCGAGCGCCAAGGCCGCCACCACCGCCCTGGAACAGTCCTACGCCGACCGGCTCGCGCCCGTCTCCCTCGCCACCGTCCTCGACGCGGCCGATCGCGTCGGCCGCCCGGCCACCTGCCCGGCCCCCGCCAAGCTCGCCAACGACGGGGCCTACAACTCCGGTGCCTCCGGCTTCTGCTGGGACGAGGCGGACACCACCACCAGCACCTGGATCCCCCAGGGCATCACCGCCAACGCCACCCCCTTCGCCCCTGTCGACGGCCGCCGCGTCCTCGCCGCCAGCTGGTACAAGTCCGGCAACACCCAGGTCCGCGTCAGCTTCGCCGACACCACCGACCCGGCCCGCGTCCGCTACGTCCACGTCCTCCTCGTCCTCCCCGGCAGCGGCACCTTCTCGGCGCTCACCGGACACGGCGACGACGTGGTCTGGTACAAGAACCGGCTCTTCGTGGGCTTCGGCCAGGGCTTCCACGTCTTCGACCTCAACCACCTCTGGAAGGTGAACGCGGCCGGTTCCGGGATGGGGAGGGACGCCTCCGGGACCTTCTCCGCGGAGAACTTCGGCTACGTGCTTCCCGCCGTCGGCACCTTCTCGTACCAGAACCCCACCGGCTGCGGCACCTACCTGGCCACCCCGTCGCCCAACCCGTGCAACGCGGGCGCTTCCCTCGACCTCAGCGGCGCCACCCCCGCGATCATCACCACCGAGGTCACCTCACGCGCCACCCAGGGGTTCGTGGGCACCGGGGGCAAGATCGTCCGGTGGCCGCTCGACCCCGCCACCGGACTCCCGCGCACGGTCGCGGAGGGCACGGGGAGCGCCGTTCGCGCCACGGCGGCCTGGTCCTCGCCGATCGTGGGCGCACAGGGCGTCGTCTCGTACAACGGGACGCACCTCATCTCGGCGCCGTGCCCCGAGTACGTCGAATGGGTACCCGGTGGCCCCGCGGTCGAGCCGGTCAACAGCTGCGTCTACCGGGCCCTTCCCGGCCAGCCGGTCCAGCTGTGGAAGCGCGCCTCGGTCCACCTCCAGAACATGGCGTACGACCCCCAGCGCGACGCGCTCTGGCTCCTCAACGAGAACCAGCCCCAGCGCGTGGTCTACAGCATCCCCTTGCCCCGCTTCACCGGCCCCCTCACCACCCTCACCGCCACCGGCGACCTCACGAACGACGCCCGCCCCGACCTCCTCGCCGTCGACGCGGCCGGGAAGCTGTGGCGGTACTCCGGCACCGGCGCCGGTGGCTACGGCCCGGCGGCGGGTCTGGGGGGCGGCTGGGACGTCTTCACCCGGCTGGTGGGTGCGGGTGACCTGACCGGTGACGGCAAGTCCGATCTCCTCGCCGTGGACGGTGCCGGGCAGCTGTGGCGCTACCCGGGTACGGGTGCGGGTGCCTTCGGCAGCCGGGTGGCCATGGACGGCGCCTGGGGCGCCTTCACGCAGTTGGTGGGTGCGGGCGATCTGACCGGTGACGGCAAGTCCGATCTCCTCGCCGTGGACGGCGCCGGGCAGCTGTGGCGCTACCCGGGTACGGGTGCGGGCGCCTTCGGCAGCCGGGTGGCCATGGGTGGTGGCTGGGACGTCTTCACGCAGTTGGTGGGTGCGGGTGACCTGACCGGTGACGGCAAGTCCGATCTCCTCGCCGTGGACGGCGCCGGGCAGCTGTGGCGCTACCCGGGCACGGGTGCGGGTGCCTTCGGCAGCCGGGTGGCCATGGGTGGTGGCTGGGACGTCTTCACGCAGTTGGTGGGCGCCGGCGACCTGACCGGAGACGGCAAGCCCGACCTCCTCGCCCGCGAGCGCGCGGACGACGGCCGCATGTGGCTCTACCCCGGCACCGGTACCGGTGGCTTCGGCACCCGGGTGGCTTGGACCTTCTAGCCTGACCCGGTCCGCCGCGCCCACGGGCTCCGGCGGACCGGGCGGGTCCGCCCCGCCGGCCGGTGCGGGCGCGTCCTCGGCGACCTCCGGCGGGTCCCGGGCCTCTGAAGGAGCAGGGCTGGGTCCCGCCCTCGTTCCGCCCGCGGCACGTGTGGCGCCCGACCAGTCAGATCAGGACTTTTTCGGAGGCGTCCGAGGCGTCGAAGGCGTCGAAGGCGTCGGAGGCGTCGCCGGGTGGGGCTGCGGGGCCGTGAGGTCGATCAGGCGGCAGACCGTTTCGATGTCGATCTTCACCTGGGCGATCGACGCGCGGCCCGAGAGCCAGGTGATCAGGGCCGAGTGCCAGGTGTGCTCGATGACCCGGACCGCCGACAGCTGTTCCGCCGTCGGCGGGGCGTCCAGGCCCATCGCGTCCAGGATGATCGCCGTCGTCAGCCGGGAGACCGTGTCCACCTCGGGGCTCACGCTGCGGTCCGCGAAGGTGAGCGCGCGGACCATCGCGTCCGCCAGGTGCGGCTCCCGCTGGAGCGCGCGGAAGGCGCGCATCAGGGTCTCCGCGACCCGGGCCGCGGGCTCGTCCCCGGCCGGCGGGCGCTTGCGCAGCGTTCCGTGCATGTGCTGGAGCTGGTCCTGCATGGTCGCGACGAGCAGGTGCACCTTGGAGGGGAAGTACCGGTAGAGGGTGCCCAGGGCCACGCTGGAGGACTCCGCCACCTCCCGCATCTGCACCGCGTCGAAGCCGCCCCGGCTCGCCAACTGGGCGCTGGCGTGCAGGATCCGCCTGCGGCGCGCCTCCTGGCGTTCCGTCAGGGGCGGAGACGCCGGTGTGGTGACGGCTGGGGTCACGGCCTTCGCTTCCGCTGTCATCTGTCCCGTTCCGGTTCCAAGGCGTTTCAGTTCCCGTTCCAGTGCCCAAGCGTTCACGTCCGCGCCGGGGTGACCGCGCGCGCCGCCCCGGGCTGTCGCGCGCCCCAGCATGGCAGGCGCCCGATCCGTGGCGCGAATCACCCGCCACCCCTCTTACGGTGTGGTTTCCGGCCGGTAGATTCAATGCTCTTCAGCGGATCAAGTCTGAAACTTGTTCTACATTATCCGAGCGGTTACGCTCCGGCGAAAAGGCAGGGAGAAGGGGGCCGAGAGTGACCGCAGAGGCCATGGTGACGAGCCCTACGAGCCCTTCCACGGGGGCCGCCGCCGACGGCAGCCGCCCGTTGCGGATCGCACTCCTCACCTATAAGGGGAACCCGTTCTGCGGCGGCCAGGGCGTCTACGTCCGCCACCTCGCCCGCGAGCTCGTGAAGCTGGGCCACAGTGTCGAGGTCATCGGCGCGCAGCCCTACCCGGTGCTCGACAGCGACGCCCTCACCGGCGCCGGCGCCACCCTCACCGAGCTGCCCAGCCTGGACCTCTACCGCAGCCCCGACCCGTTCCGCACCCCCAAGCGCGACGAGTACCGCGACTGGATCGACGCCGTCGAGGTCGCCACCATGTGGACCGGCGGCTTTCCCGAGCCGCTGACCTTCTCGCTGCGCGCGCGCCGCCATCTGGCCGCCCGCGCGGGCGAGTTCGACGTCATCCACGACAACCAGACGCTCGGCTACGGACTGTTGGCGGACCTCGGCGCCCCGCTGGTCACCACCATCCACCACCCCATCACCGTCGACCGCAAGCTGGACCTGGCCGCCGCCAAGGACCGCCGCAAGCGTGTCTCCGTGCGGCGCTGGTACGGGTTCACGCGCATGCAGGGCCGCGTGGCCCGGCGGCTGGCCTCCGTGCTCACCGTCTCCGGCTCCTCCAAGAAGGAGATCGCCGAGCACCTCGGGGTCCGGGACGAGCGCATCCACGTCGTCCACATCGGCGCCGACACCGACCTCTGGTCGCCCGACGCCTCCGTGGCCGAGGTGCCCGGGCGGATCGTGACCACCTCCAGCGCCGACGTCCCGCTCAAGGGGCTCGTGCACCTCGTCGAGGCGCTCGCGAAGCTCCGTACCGAACAGCCCGAGGCGCACCTCGTCGTCGTCGGCAAGCGCGCCGAACGGGGCCCCGTGGCCCGCGCGATCGAGACGTACGGACTCCAGGACGCGGTCCGCTTCGTCAAGGGCATCACCGACACCGAACTCGTCGACCTCGTCCGCAGCGCCCAGATCGCCTGCGTGCCCTCGCTGTACGAGGGCTTCTCGCTCCCGGCGGCCGAGGCCATGGCCACCGGCACCCCGCTGGTCGCCACCACCGGCGGTGCGATCCCCGAGGTCACCGGCCCCGACGGCGAGAGCTGCCTCGCCGTGCCGCCCGGCGACGCGGGCGCGCTGGCCGCCGCGCTGGGCCGGCTGCTGGGCGACCCCGAACTGCGCACCCGGCTCGGCGCCGCCGGCCGCGAACGGGTGCTGTCCCGCTTCACCTGGGCCAGGGCCGCCGAGGGCACCGTCGTCCACTACCGCGCCGCCATCGAGCGCGCGGCGGCGGACGCGAAGTCCCGCGCGCCGAAGGCCCGTACCGCCCGGTGACCTCCTCCTTCCGTCCGATGCAGTTCCCCTCCCCACCCCGCGACCGCGAAGGCAGGACCACGTGCTGACCGTCGATTTCTCCCGGTTCCCGCTCGCCGCAGGCGACCGCGTACTCGATCTGGGCTGCGGCGCAGGCCGGCACGCCTTCGAGTGCTACCGGCGCGGCGCCCAGGTGGTCGCCCTCGACCGCAACGGCGAGGAGATCCGCGAGGTCGCCAAGTGGTTCGCCGCGATGAAGGAGGCCGGGGAGGCCCCCGCAGGCGCCACCGCCACCGCCATGGAGGGCGACGCCCTCGCACTGCCCTTCCCCGACGAGTCCTTCGACGTCGTCATCATCTCCGAGGTGATGGAGCACATCGCCGACGACAAGGGCGTCCTCGCCGAAATGGTCCGCGTCCTGAAGCCCGGCGGGCGCATCGCCATCACCGTGCCGCGCTACGGCCCCGAGAAGATCTGCTGGGCGCTGTCCGACGCCTACCACGAGGTCGAGGGCGGCCACATCCGCATCTACAAGGCGGAGGAACTGCTCGGCAAGATGGAGTCCGCGGGCCTCAAGCCGTACGGCACCCACCACGCGCACGGCCTGCACTCGCCGTACTGGTGGCTCAAGTGCGCCTTCGGCGTCGACAACGACAAGGCGCTGCCCGTCAAGGCGTACCACAAGCTCCTGGTCTGGGACATCATGAAGAAGCCCGCGCTCACCCGGCTCGCCGAGCAGGCCCTGAACCCGGTCATCGGCAAGAGCTTCGTCGCCTACGCCACCAAGCCGCACCTCCCCGTGAGTGCCGCGCAGTGAGCTCTCCCGGGCGCACCGCACCCGAACACCTCGTACTGGACGGCGTGCTGACGGCCGATCAGGCCGCCGCCACCGTCTCCGGGATCCTCGCCGCGCAGCGCGCCGACGGGGCCATACCGTGGTTCCGCGGGCACCACCTCGACCCGTGGGACCACACCGAGGCCGCGATGGCCCTGGACGCGGCCGGCGAGCACGAGGCCGCCGAGCGCGCCTACGACTGGCTGGTCCGCCACCAGAACGACGACGGCTCCTGGTACGCGGCCTACGCCGACCGCGAGGACGGGGTCGACACCCGCGAGCCGCAGGACGCGAGCCGCGAGACCAACTTCGTCGCGTACCTCGCCGTCGGCGTCTGGCACCACCACCTGTCCACCGGCGACGAGGCCTTCCTCGACCGGATGTGGCCCGCCGTGTACGCGGCCGTCGAGTTCGTCCTGCGGCTCCAGCAGCCGGGCGGCGAGATCGGCTGGAAGCGCGAAGCCTCCGGCGAGGCGGTCACGGACGCACTGCTCACCGGGTCCTCCTCCATCCACCAGGCACTGCGCTGCGCGCTGGCCATCGCCGAGTACCGGGGCGATCCGCAGCCGGACTGGGAACTGGCCGCGGGCGCCCTCGGGCACGCGATACGCCGGCACCCGGAGCGGTTCCTCGACAAGTCCCGCTACTCCATGGACTGGTACTACCCGGTTCTCGGCGGGGCGCTGACCGGCGCGGAGGCGAAGGCCCGGATCGAGGAGCGGTGGGCGGAGTTCGTCGTCCCCGACCTCGGCGTACGGTGCGTGCTGCCGAACCCCTGGGTGACCGGCGGGGAGTCCTGCGAACTGGCGCTCGCGCTCTGGGCGACGGGGGAGGCGGACCGGGCCCTGGAGATCCTGCGCTCGATCGGCCACCTGCGGGCCGACAACGGTATGTACTGGACCGGGTACGTCTTCGACGACCGGGCGGTCTGGCCCGTGGAGCAGACCACCTGGACGGCGGGCTCGCTCCTCCTCGCGGTGGCCGCCCTGGGCGGCGACGAGGCCACCGGCACGGTCTTCGGCGGCCTGACCCTGCCGGCCGGCCTGGAACCGGACTGCTGCGGCTGACGGGTGACGGCTGACGGGTGACGGGTGACGGCGGGCCACCCGTACCGGCGCAGCCCGCCCCGCGTCCCGCCGTGCGCCGAGGACGTCAGCGCACGGCGGCGTAGTTCTCGGGGTCGTACGCCCGCCCCTCGGTGGGGACGGCGAAGTGGAAGACGGTGCGGGGATCCCCCGGGGCCGCCGCGACCCGGTCCGGTGCGGCGGCGGCGGACGCCGCAGGTGGATGGGGCGCGGAGTGGGCGGGCAAGGCCTGCTCTGTCGCCGTGTTCTTCTTCACAAGAGCCCCCCGGGCGAAGTCCAACTGATCAACTCTCGCCCGTACGACCCGCGGCGGGCGCGGATGGTTGCCCTCGCACACCGGAATCCGAGAAGAAGCACGGAGAAAGACAGGGAAGTACACGGCCGCCGACGGTCTAGCGGCGGTAGAGCCGCCCCGCTATGGCGTGGCCGATGACCAGGTAGGCGACGGCCGCGATGCCGTAGCCGACCACCACCTGGACCCAGTCGCGGTCGAAGGTGAAGAGGTCGTAGGACCATCCGGCGAGCCAGCTCGCCGCATCGTGGATGAAGTCGACCAGGGCGTTGCCCTGGTTGGCATCCAACAGGTACAGCAGGATCCACAGGCCGATGATGAAGGCCATGACGTCGACGACGACCGCGACGGCACGGCCCGCCTGACTGCTTCCTCTGGTGTGTGCTCGCGTGTGTGTGCGCATGCCGTGCTTGTGGCCGCTCCCGGGCAGCGTAAACCCAAGGGGGAGACCCGAACGGCCCGCCCCGGTGGCGGAGTCGGGTGGCCGGGGTGAGGCTGCGGGGGACGCCTCAGTCCCCGGAGGAAACCCGTGTCCCTACCCACCACAGCCGTCCGCTTCCGCCGCGCCCTCACGGCGGTGCTCCTGTCCTGCGCCCTGCTCGGCGGTGCCACCGCCTGCGGTTCGGGCGGTGGCGACAAGACCGCCGCCGGTCAGGCCGACGAGGTCTCGGTGGCCATGGCCGCGTTCGCCGAGGCCGACGCCGCGGCCTCCGCCGAGGAGGCGGAGGCGGCCGCCGCGACTCCCTCGCCCAGCACCCCGGCGGAGAAGCAGAAGTTCGCCAAGACCCGCTTCGTCGCCAACGCGGGGCTCGCGGCCGGCGCCACCTACCAGTGGATCATCAAGCCGTACAAGGCCGGCAAGTTCAAGAAGGGCACCAAGGGCCGCACCTTCGCCCTGGTCAAGGCGGGCCTCGCGGGCGCCTTCGCCTACAACCGGCTGAAGGCGGCCAGCGAGAACGCCAAGGGCGACCCGCTGCTGTCGAAGGCCGTGGGCCCGCTGACGGCGGGCATCGACTCCCTCAAGGGGCTCGGCACCAAGCTGCGCAAGGGCCAGGCCGGCGACGCCGACATCGGTGCCTTCGAGGACGTCATCAACAGCGTCAAGGAGGCCGGCAAGAGCGCGGGCGCCACGGTGACCGACAAGGTCCCGAGCGCGGGCCAGCTGACCGGCTGACCGGCTGACGCGATCTCCGTGAAGCGGGCCGGACCGGAATCCTCCGGTCCGGCCCGCTTCCGTTCCACCTGTTTGAATGGGCCGATGATCGAGTTCGTGTTCTTCGCCGGCGTCGCCGCCGCGACCGGCTGGCTGATGCGCCGCAAACACCGCCGGCGCCAGGCCGCCGGCTCCCCGGCCGGACTCCCGGGCATGGCTCGCCGGCCCGCGGGCAGCGGCCGCTGGCGCAGCGGCCGGGTGTACGCCGACCAGGGCGCGGCCCGCTGGGTGCCCGGCCGGGGCGAGCCCGTGCTCCTGACCGGCGCCCGGGCCACCGGCGTACGTGTTCCCTCCGTACGGGAGGGCATCTCCATCAACCCGGGCTCGCGGATCGTGACGGTCGAGTCCGCCGAGGACGGCGGCGGCATGGAGATCGCCGTGATGCCGCTGGACCTGCGGGAGCTCCTGACGGCCTTCCCGGAGGCGGTGCCCGGGTCCCTCCTGGCGCCCCTTCCGGAGCAAACCCCGGATTCCGAGCCGCGGTAGCCGCACCGCCCCCGCTCCCGTCCCGCCGGCCCGGCCGCGCCGGCCGGGGTTCCGGCGCCGGCCGTGGCTCCGGCGGCGGACGGGGTCCGGAGGGTGCGCGGGTCCGGCGGGGCGTCCTAGGTGTTCAGCTCCGCCAGGACCCGCAGGGTGTGCGGGTCGGGGGCGGTCAGGAGCAGGTCGGTCACCGGGCCCTTGCGCCACAGCTCCAGGCGCTCGGCGATCCGCTCCCGCGGTCCGACCAGGGAGATCTCGTCCGCGAAGGCGTCCGGGACGGCCATGACGGCCTCTTCCTTGCGCCCGGCCAGGAACAGCTCCTGGATCCGCTGCGCCTCCTCCTCGTAGCCCATCCGCCCCATGAGGTCGGCGTGGAAGTTGCGTGCCGCGTGGCCCATTCCGCCGATGTAGAAGCCCAGCATCGCCTTCACGGGGAGGAGTCCCTCCGCGACGTCGTCGCAGACCTTCGCGCGGGCCATCGGGGCGATCATGAACCCCTCGGGGAGTTCGGCCAGCGAGGCCTGGTAGACGTCCGTGCGGGTCGGCGACCAGTACAGGGGGAGCCAGCCGTCCGCGATGCGGGTGGTCTGGGCGATGTTCTTCGGGCCCTCCGCGCCGAGCAGGATCGGCAGGTCCGCGCGCAGCGGGTGGGTGATGGGCTTGAGCGGTTTGCCGATGCCGGTGCCGTCCGCGCCCCGGTACGGGTGGCTGTGGAAGCGCCCGTCCAGGGCGACCGGGGCCTCGCGGCGCAGCACCTGGCGGATGACGTCCACGTACTCCCGGGTCGCCGTCAGCGGGCTGGAGGGGAAGGGGCGCCCGTACCAGCCTTCGACCACCTGCGGTCCGGACAGGCCGAGGCCCAGCATCATCCGGCCGCCGGACAGGTGGTCCAGGGTCAGTGCCTGCATGGCGGTGGCGGTCGGGGTGCGGGCGGCCATCTGCGCGATGGCCGTGCCCAGGTGGATGCGCGAGGTGTGCGCGGCGATCCAGGTGAGCGGGGTGAAGGCGTCCGAGCCCCAGGCCTCGGCGGTCCACACGGAGTCGTAGCCGAGGTTCTCGGCTTCGGCGGCGAGGTCGAGGTGGTCCGGATTGGGGCCGCGGCCCCAATAGCCGAGTGCGAGTCCGAGGCGCATGTGACGGTCCCCTCCACGAATCTGACGATGCGTCAGGTGACTGTAAGGCAACGGTCCCCCGCCCGGAAGGGCGGGGGACCGTTGTGCGTGGGCGTGCCCGGGATCAGCCGCGCTGGATGCCCGAGGTGTCGTTGAGGACGCCGCGGCGGCCGTCCTGGGTCTGGGCGATCAGGGTGGCCGGACCGCGCTGCTCCACCGCCAGGTACCAGGTGCCGGGCGCGAGCTCCGCGATCGGGGCGGGGCTGCCGTCCTCGGCGAAGAGCGGGCGGGCCACCGGAACGGCGAACCAGAACGGCGTGAAGTCCGCCGCCGGCGCCGGCGGCGGGGTCGCGTCCTGCGGGGCGTGGGGCTGCTGCTCGTGACCGCCGCCGTAGGGCGGGACCGGCTGCGGGGCGGCCCCGTACGGCTGCGGCTCCTGGCCGCCCGGGTATCCGTACCCGGCGCCCGGCTGCTGCGGCTGGCCGCCGTACGGCGGGACGGCGGCGGTGGCGGGCTTCGGGTCCGGCACCAGCTGCCCGGCGAGCGCGGGCACCTTCGCGCCGAAGAGGGTCACGCCGGCCAGCACCGCCGTGGCGAGGAAGGCGATGACGGCGCCCGCGCCGAGGTCGGCCCCGGTCGGGCAGGTGATGAGGCCCCAGAGCGCGGACCAGGCCGCCGATACGGAGAGCACCGTGCCCCAGGCCTGGAAGGGCAGGCCCAGGAGCTGGCGCCCGGCGGGCTGCAGGCGGGCGGCGACGAGCAGGCCGACGGCGATGAAGGCGAGCAGGAAGATGCTCGGCAGCGCCAGGCGGTAGACGTCGGTGTCCCATGCGCTCGGTGCGTCGACGTTGGGCGCGGAATAGAAATCGAGGAACGAGGCGATGAACAGCAGCGCCGCTGCTCCGATCACCACGCCGTCGCCTCGAGTGAGGGATCGGATGTTCACGTCTCAGGTGTCCTTCTCGGTCTCGTCGTCTCGTGGTGCCGTGGGCGCCCGCCGTGACGCAGGGGGCGGGCGGCACCATGGTACGGAGCTTCGCCGCGGCCGAGAGGGTCGGGGCTGCGGGCCGTCCGGAAGGACGGTCCTGGTGGCCCTACCCGCCGAGGAAGCCGACGATGCCGTCCGCGATGCCCTGGGCCGCTTTCTGGCGCCACTCCGGACTCGACAGCTGTGCCGCGTCCTTGGCATCACGCATGTTGCCGCATTCGATGAACACCTTGGGGCGGGTCGAGAGGTTCAGTCCGCCCAGATCGTCGCGCACGACCAATCCGGTTCCGCTGCCGAGGTAGTTGGCGGGGGCGGAACCGGTGGTCCGGGCGAAGTTCCCGGCGATCCGCTCGCCGAGCTGCCGGGAAGGTCCGATGATCTTCGCGGTGTCGGCCCCGCCGCCCTTGACCTTGGCGGGGAGGATGACGTGGAAACCGCGGCTCCCGGCCGAGACCCCGTCGGCGTGGACGGAGACCACGGCGTCGGCGACGGCCTCGTTGCCGATCCGCGCGCGCTCGTCGATGCACGGGCCGAAGGGGCGTTCCTTGCCGGCCTCGTGGGTGAGGATCACCTTGAGGCCCTTGGCCTCCAGGACGGTGCGCAGCCGCCGGGACACGTCCATGCTGAACTCGGCTTCCATGTAGCCGGAGTTCGTGGTCGTGCCGGTGGTGTCGCACTCCTTGCGGTTGGTGCCGATGTCCACCTGGCGGTTGATCTCGGTGGTGTGCTTGAAGTTGCCCGTGTTGTGGCCGGGGTCGATGACGACGGTGCGGCCGGCGAGTGTCCCCTTGGCGGCGGGGGCGGCGGGGGCGGCGCTCGCGCCCGGTGCGGGGGTCGGCGCCGCCGAGGCGGAGGATGCGGCCGACGCCGAAGGTGCGGCCGACGCGGAGGTCGCGGCGGCCGAGGCCGCGAGCGGCATCACGATCCGTGGCGGCCGCGAGTCGTCGCTCGTGCCCCCGCTCAGCACCTCGGTCAGTACCCACCCGGCCAGAGCGGCCGGGGCGATCGCGGCCGCCGCCACGACCAGGGTCGACCGGCGGGCGTACCAGGGCCGGTCCGGACTGATGGACGTCGAGGACTCGGGGAGCGGCGGGGAGCTTTCGTCGTAGCGCACCCGGCGATGCTAGACCGGAGGTCGGTCGGGTGTACGGACCGTGGGCCATCCGGGGGCGCGGTGAGGTTATATGCCGGGGCCTGCCCCGGGGCGGCCCCCGAAGGTCAGATGCCCGCGCCCGTGCGCCGGAGCACGCGCAGGGAGTCGGTCACCGAGACTTCCTCGAAGGCGCCCGAGGCCAGGGCGCGCAGGTAGACGCGGTACGGGGCCTGGCCGCCGTCGGCCGGGTCGGGGAACACGTCGTGGATCACCAGCGTGCCGCCCTCGGCGAGGTGCGGGGCCCAGCCCTCGTAGTCGCCCGTGGCGTGCTCGTCGGTGTGGCCGCCGTCGATGAAGACCAGGCCGAGCTTGCCGCCCCAGGCGGCGGCGACCTGCGGGGAGCGGCCGACGATCGCGATGACGTGGTCCTCCAGGCCGGCCCGGTGCAGGGTCCGGCGGAAGGTGGGCAGGGTGTCCATCAGCCCGACCTCCGGGTCCACGACGCTCGGGTCGTGGTACTCCCAGCCGGGCTGCTGCTCCTCGCTGCCCCGGTGGTGGTCCACCGTGAGCGCGCTCACCCCCGCCTCGCGGGCGGCATCCGCGAGCAGGATCGTGGAGCGCCCGCAGTAGGTGCCGACCTCCAGGAGCGGCAGCCCGAGCCCCGCCGCGGCGGCGGCCGCCTCGTACAGGGCGAGCCCTTCCCCTACGGGCATGAACCCCTTGGCGGCCTCGAAGGCGGCGAGGGTCTCCGGCTTGGGGCTGGCCATGGTGTTCCTCCTGCGGGGGTGGGTGGCATGCGGCCTGGATCGGCGTACGTCGGCGCCCCATGCTGCCTTACCCGCTGGTAGGACGCCATGCCCGGGCCCGCCCGGGGTGCCGGGCGCGGGCCCGGGCGCGGGCCGCGGGGCGGCGGACGAGCACTTCGACCCCGCCCCCATGGCCGCCCCCGACGTACAACCCGCCCTGCTGCGGGCGCTGTACGAAGCCAAGCGGTCCGTCGACCGGATGGCCGAGAGCGCCGCGACCGTCGCGGGCCGCAGCGGGGCCAGCTATACGCCGAGGCCATCGCCCGCGCGACCGAGTTCCTCCTGGGCGGCGCCGAGTCCACCGGACCGGCGGCTCCCTGACGAGAAGCCCGGCCCGGGTCCGGGGCAGGTGGTGCGCAGGTGGCAGATCGCGGACGGCACAGGTCTCGGCGAACGCGACGTCGGAAATCCGCCAGCGTGCTCGCGGTCGGTCGGGCGAGAATCCGCTCATGACCGCTGAAGCGCAGGGAATCCGCATCCGGCACCGCGGGCACGAACCGCAGGTCCATCCCACCGCCTACGTCGCCCCGACGGCCACGCTCGTCGGTGACGTCCGCGTGGGGCCGAGGGCGCGGGTGATGTACGGAGCGGTGCTCGATGCCGAGGGGTCCCGGATCGAGATCGGGGAGGCGGCGGTGATCTGCGAGAACGCGGTGTTGCGCGGCTCCGCGGTCGCCGGCGATCAGCCGGTGCTCGTCGGCGACCACGTCTTCGTGGGGCCGCATGCCACGCTGCTGGGCTGCGAGGTCGGCAGGTGCGTCTATGTGGCGACCGCGGCGACGGTCCTGCAGTCCGCACGGTTGGGGGCCGGCTCGGTCGTTGCCGTCGGCGCGCTCGTCCACGCGCGGACCGTTGTGCCGGACGAGTACTTCGTGCCGCCGCACACCGTGGCGCTCGACGAGCCGGTGCGGCTGCTGGCCCCTGGCGATCCGGGCCTGGCCGAGGCCATCGGGCGGGTGGGCTTCGCGCAGGTGGCGTTCGGCGTCGACGCGGAGTGGACCGACCGGATCAGCCGGTACGAGCGCATCGCGGAGGTGCGCGTCGCCGAGTTCGGCGCGCACGCGGACGACGAGGTTCTGGATCTCGGCTAGCGTCTCGCGGCGCCGGTCTCGGACCCCAGGCCGGTTGCGGAGAGGATCGTTTCGACCGTCTCCTCGACCGATTGCGCGGCGTTGTCGATCCACGTTCCTTCCTGCCCGAGTTCGGAGCGCTGGGCCTCGTCCAGCGGGGACCAGTCCACGGCGAGAGCCTTCTCGCGGGCCTGGTTCCGCTGCCACGCGACCGCCGGGCCGGGAGCCAGTACGACGAGGTGCAGCGGCACGGCCGTGAGCGTCGCGCGGTAGAAGTCGAGGTGGGAACGGCGGACCACGACGTCATCGAGCACCGGGACGAAACCGGCCCGCGCGAAGCTGTCCGCCAGGAGGCAGGCGTTGCGGGCCCGCAGGAAGATCTGACGGTCGGCTTCCGCGTTCGCGTCCGGGGACGGCCACTGCCCGCCACTGACGATCATGTCCTGGAGCGCGTCCACCTCCACGTGGGCCGACCTGCTCAGCCGCGCGGCCAGTGCGGCGGCCACGGTGGACTTCCCGCTTCCGGGGATGCCGGTCAGGAGGACCGCTCCGGCGGCCGGTTCGCGGTCGATGGGCATCAGCTGCAAGGTCACGGGAACTCTCCGGTCGGTTACTGGGGTCGGGGGCTGTCCTGTAGGCCCCTGCTGTCATACCCGCACTTTATGATCACGCCGATGTGATGGACCGACAGGGGGAGCGGGCGATGGTCCTGCGCGGGCGTGCGTGGAGCGCGATGGGAGCCGTTGTCTTAGTGGGGACGGTCTTGGCCGGGTGCACGAGTGGCGGCGGGGCCGCCGGACCCCCCGGCCGGGCTTCGGCCGGCACCGCAGGCGGCGCCGCGCCGCTGCTGACGGAGGCGCAGGCCAAGGGGGTCTTCGACGGGTACGTGCTGGAGAAGGCCGCGGCCGTCGAGAAGGGCGACACCGAGGCGGTCGCCGCAGTGGAGGGCGGTCGGCTGCTGGAGGAGAGCCGGGCCGCGGCGCGGCTGGACCGGGCCAAGGGCACCAAGACGACGCCGGTCCGGTACGTGCAGCCGGTGTTCCTGATTCCGGCGGTGGCGGAGGGGGCGCCGGCTCCCCGGGGATTCGCCGTGCTGAGCAAGAGGGAGGGGGCGGAGAAGGACCGGAGCTCCGTCCTGCACTACTTCACTCGTCGCGCGGGCAGTGGAGACGGCGCAGCCGGCGGAGGTGCTGGGGACTGGAAGGCCGTGGCGGCCACTTGGGTCGTCACCGTGCCTCCTCCGGCGACCCCGAGCGCCTCGCCGACCGCGTCCCCCAAGGAGGGGGTCATCAAGGTCCGCCCGAAGGTGCTGCCGGAGCCGGCGCGGGGAGCGGCCGACAGCGCGGAGCTGTCGCCGACCGCGACGGCGGACACCGCTGTGTGCGGGCGCTACGCGGACCACTTGAGCTTCATCGCGCCGGCGGGGGAGCCGGACAGCCCGCACTTCGCACCGGGGGACTTCACCAGCAAGATGGTGGACCACTTCAACGGGTGGGACGCGGAGAAGTTGCAGCGGAGCTTCTCCTACCGTCCGGTGGGGGAGGAACTGCCGGTGTTCCGGCTGAAGGACGGCGGCTCCCTGGTCACCTGCACCCTCGAGGGAACGTACCGGAACAGGGGTGTCACCGTGGCGAACTGGGCACTGCTGGGTCCGGAGAGCGACTCCGAAGCCCTGCTGGGCGGGGGCCACCGCAAGTGGGCCGGCATCGAGGAAGTGTGGAGTGTGACGGCGGTCGTGGAGGTCCCGCGGGGCGGTGGACCCGCGACGGTCCTCTCCACCAATGCCTACGACGCGACGAAGCTGTCGGTGAAGGGCGTGGAGTGGAAGTAGGGCCGCTGCGTGAACTCCCCGCTGCGGCCCCGGGGGCCAGGTCCGGACGGGCCGGGCCTACCCCGAGCCCGTGAGGAAGACCGCCAGCCCGGCCGCGTGCGGGGTCGGGGCCGTGGGGTGGAGGAGTTCCGTGCGGTGGACCAGGCGCGGGGTGCGGACCGGGACCGCCGTGGTGCCGGGGAAGGCGGTGGCCAGGGAGAGGGGGAGGGCGGTCAGGCCGTGCCCGGCGGCGGCCAGGGCGGCCAGCGCCTGCGGGTCGGTGCCGTGGTGGCGGATCCGGGGGTGGAAGCCGGGGGTGTGGCTGACCTCGCGGAGCCGGGCGAGGGGCACCGCCGTGTCGGGGGCGTCGATCCACTGCGCCTGCGCCAGGTCGGGCAACCGGACCGAACTCCGCCGCGCCAGCGGGTGGGTGTGCGGGAAGAGCACGGCCAGGGGCTCTTCGGCGACCGCGAGGGTGACGGTGGGCCCGAGGTCCGGCAGCGGGAGGGGGTCGCTGGGCGCGGCCACCCCGTCCACGAGGCCGAGGTCGGCGCGGCCGGTCAGGACCGCTTCGAGTACGGAGTCCCGGCCCAGGACGTGGAGGTCCACCTCCACCGGCCCGGCGGCGCGCAGCCGGGCCAGGGCGCGGGCGGGCGCCGGGCCGAAGGCCGCGGGGGAGCAGGCCAGCGTCAGCCGGGCGTCGGGGGCCCGGTGCAGCCGGGCGATGTCCGCGCGGGCGGCGTCCAGGCGCAGCAGCAGCGCGGGGGCGTGTTCCATCAGCCGGGCCCCCGCCTCCGTGGGGGCGACGGGCCGGCGCTCGACCAGCCGGGCACCCAGGTCGGTTTCGAGGGCGGCGATGTGCTGGGAGACGGCCGACTGCGTGTAGCCGAGGACGGACGCGGCGGCGGAGAAGGAGCGGTGTTCGAGGACCGCGACGAAGGTGCGGAGGAGATGCGGATCCATGGGCATCAGTATCGCTTATGCGGGTAGTGCGGATCATCGTTGGACGTGATGGGCCGGGCGCTCGGAGGATGGTGGTCATGAACGCGAACCCCTCCACGCCGCCCGCCCGCATCGCCCTGATCGCGGACCGTTCCGACGCCGTACGCTCCCACGCCCGCGTCCCCGGCCTGCTGGAGGCGCTGCGCCTGCGCGAGGGCCTGGACCTGGACGCCTACTGGATCCCCACCGAGGAGGCCGGCGAGGGCATGGACGGCTTCGACGCCGTCTGGGTCCTGCCCGGCAGCCCGTACCGCAGCGAGGACGGCGTGCTCACGGCGATCCGGCACGCCCGCGAGAACGGCATCCCCTTCCTCGGCACCTGCGGCGGCTTCCAGCACGCCCTGCTGGAGTTCGCCCGTACGGTCTGCGGGCTGGACCGGGCCGCCCACGCCGAGAACGACCCGGCGAGCGCCGAGGCGGACGCGGTGGTCGTCCCGCTGGCCTGCTCGCTCGTGGGCCACGAGGGGACCGTACGGGTCACCCCCGGATCCCGCGCCGCCCGGCTGCTCGGCGCGGACCGCACGCAGGCCCGCTACCACTGCAACTACGGCCCCAATCCCCACCACCTGGACCTCCTGCGTGCCCACGGCATGACCTTCACCGGCACCGACGAATCCGGCGACATCCGCATCGCCGAACTGGCCGGGCACCCCTTCTTCCTGGCCACCCTCTTCCAGCCCGAACTGGACGGCGACGGCACCCGCGCGCACCCGTTCGTGGCGGGCCTGGCGGCGGCGGCCGTCGAGCACGCACGGGTCCGCTGATCGAGGGGCGGAAGGGGGTGTTCCTTACCGGGGGCGGGGGAACGACACTGCTTCGGAGCGCCGCGTGATACCGGGGGGTGCGAGGGGTCCGGCTCAGAGCGGGAGGCGGAGGAGATCATGCGGATGATCTGCGACCGCGCCCGGGCCGCTCAGGCGCGCGGCTGACCCGGAGCGGGTCACCGCGAGGCGGCGTCGCACTCGAACCACACCGTCTTGCCAGTGGAGTTCGCGTCCGTGCCCCAGCGGTCCGTTACCGCCTCGACCAGGAGCAGGCCGCGCCCGCCCTCGCTCAGTTCCCCGGCGTCGGGCGCCGCCGGCCGCGGGGGTGAGGGGCACCCGTCGGAGACCTCCACGCGCAGCCCGTCCGGCCGGCGCAGGATGAGGACCACGCAGCCGCGTCCGGGTACGTGGCGTACGACGTTGGCGACCAGCTCGGTGAGCGCGAGCTCCGCCGCCCCGGCCAGGGCGTCGAGCTCCCACTGCGCGAGGAACATCCGCAGGATGCGGCGCATGTGGCCGGCGGAATGGTCACCGACGGTGAAGCCCATGCGATAGCTGGCGTCAACTTGTTCCGCTGAGCAGTCAGTTGTGAGATTCATGGCACCAGACTGGAGCGGCGTGGTTACGCTCGGCTATGGACCGAAACGAACGCCGCCCGGCGTGTACTTGGGGGTGACCGCTCCATGGTCAACATCCGCAGTCTCGACCCCAGCGCCTCTCCGCTGGACTACTACGGCGCCGAACTGCGCCGCCTGCGGGAAGCCGCAGGGCTCAGACAGGGGCAGTTGGGCGACATCATCTTCTGCGCGGGCTCGCTGATCGGGCAGATCGAGACCGCGCGGAAGGTTCCGACCCGCGACTTCTCGGAACGGGTCGACGCCGCGCTGGACACGGGCGGGGTGTTCTCCCGTCTGGTGGGGCTGGTGCTACGGAGCCAGCTGCCGACCTGGTTCCAGGCGTACGAGGAGATGGAGGCGAAGGCGACCTACATCTCGTCGTTTCAGGCCCAGATCGTGGATGGCCTGCTGCAGACGGAGGGATATGCGCGGGCCCTCCTGGGCGTGCGGGGGGACGACGCTCTCGACGGCAAGGTGGCGGCCCGGATGGAGCGGCAGCGCATCCTGGAGCGCCGCGAGCCGCCGCTGATGTGGGTGGTGCTGAGTGAGTCCGCGCTTTACCAGGAGATTGGCGGTCGGGCTGTCATGCGAACCCAACTCGCGCACTTGTTGGCGGTGCGAAGTCGGGAGTGGGTGAATGTGCAGATCCTCCCCTTCGAGGCGGGAGCTCATGCGGGGCTTCAGGGCTCCTTTAATCTCCTGCGGTTTGACGGCGACCCGGATCTCGTTTACACCGAGGACTTCGTCCAGGGGCATATGACGGCCAATCCACAGGCCCTCAGGGAGGGTTCGAGCCGATACGATCACCTGCAGGCCGCCGCCCTCTCGGTGGAGGACTCGGCGGTACGGATCGCCCGTGTGATGGAGGAACGCTATGGACAGCATCCAGGACCTGACGGGCGCGCAGTGGCGTAAGTCCTCGTACAGCGGAGACGCCGGCGGCCAGTGCGTCGAGTGCGCTCCGCTCGGCGATGTCGCCTGGCGTAAGGCCTCGTACAGCGCGGACACCGGCGGCGACTGCGTGGAGATCGCCCCCCAGCCCTGCCGGATCGCCGTCCGGGACTCCAAGGTCCCCGACGGCCCCGTCTTCACCGTCGGCCCCGCCGCCTTCGCGGCCTTCGTGCGCGGGCTCTGAGCGAACGAACGACGGCGGCGTCCTGGTCAACGGGCCCGGCTGCTCAGGACGCAGTTCGGGTAGTCGTTGTCCGGATCGCCGGTGGCGGTCCAGAGTTTCAGGACCTTGTCTTGCCTCAAGGCGGCGTAGGAGTCGGGCTTCCGCACCGTTTCGGGGTGGGTGGCGCTGTAGCCCACGGCGTGCGCGGTGTCGAAGGACACGGTGAGGAAGCTCTGCTCCTCGTTGGAGCTCTGCTTCCAGGTGCCTGTTCCGGACCAGGCCAAACTGTCGTACCAGCCGACGGCGACGCAGACCTCATCGGCGAGGAACGTGCCGTCGCGGCTCAGGGTGAGGGTGCCGCCGTCGGCGTCGACCCAGGTGGTCGCGAGCGCGGCCGGCTCCAGGAGGACCGGTTCGCCTTCGGGCGGCGGCATGACGGTGAGCCTGCCGCAGGCCGTCAGGGCGAGGGCCGCGGCGAGCAAGACCAGCGCGGTACGGCAGGAACGCGGCACAATCCACCCCCGGTGAGTTCCGCGGGCCGCGTGCGCGACCGATGGGCTCAAGAACTCATGTCGCACCCTCGCATAGGGATTGAACGCGTTCAAGTCGTCATGGTCGGCCTTGTGGATCGCTTCGTTCCGTCCGCGTTCCGCCCGCTCGTCCGACCTCGCCTTCGGGGTGCTGATGAACTGGTCCTAACCTGAGGTCAGTTCGAGGGGGCGGACCGGACGGCCGCCCGCAGGGGATCACCGGGGGACGGGCAGCATGGGCAGCGGCAGTGATGACAACGTCGACGGCGGCATAAAGCCGCTCGCGCCCGGGGATCCGAGCCGGATCGGGCCGTACCTGCTGCTCGGGCGGCTCGGGGCCGGCGGGATGGGCCGGGTGTTCCTGGCCCGGTCCGAGGGCGGGCGTACGGTCGCGGTGAAGGTGGTGCACGAGGAGCACGTGGCCGACGCGCAGTTCCGGGCCCGGTTCCGCCGCGAGATCGACGCCGCCCGGAAGGTGGGCGAGCGGTACACCGCGCCCGTCCTGGACGCCGACCCCGACGCCGAACGGCCGTGGGTGGCCACCGGATACGTACCCGGGCTGTCGCTGGAGCAGATCGTGCGCCGGTTCGGCCCCCTGCCGGTGGAGTCCGTACACGCCCTCGCGGACGGGCTGCTGCACGCGCTGAAGGACATCCACACCGCCGGGATCGTGCACCGCGACCTCAAGCCGTCGAACGTGATGCTGACCGTCGAGGGCAGCCGGGTCATCGACTTCGGGATCTCGCGGGCGCTGGAGACCTCCGTCGAATCGCTGCTCACCAGCACCGGCATGGTCGTGGGATCACCCGGGTTCATGTCGCCCGAGCAGGTGCGCGGGCAGCGGGCCGGGGGGAAGAGCGACGTGTTCACGCTCGGCTGCGTCCTGATGTACGCGGCCACGGGCGAGCTGCCCTTCGGGCACGGCGCCAGCAACCAGCACGCGGTGATGTTCCAGATCGTGGAGGGCGACCCGGCCCTGGAGCGGGTGGCGGACGCCCCGCTGCGCGCGCTGATCGGCCGCTGCCTGGTCAAGGGCGTGGAGGAACGGCCCGGCGTGGACGAGCTGCTGGCGGACCCGGAGCGGGTCCGCCCGGCGGCGCGCGGCGGGGCGTGGCTGCCGCCCGAGGTGGTGGAACGGCTGGCCCGGCAGGCGGCGCGGCTGCTCGACGCGGAGGCGGTACCGGCCCCGGTCGCGGAACCGGAGCCGGAGCCGGAGCCGGAGCGGGTGCCCGCGCCCGTGGGGGACGGGGGAGCGGGCGGCGCGCGGACTCCCGACCGGGGGACGCTCGGGCTGCGGCCGGAGGCGGGAGCCCCGGGAGGGTCCGGCGAGCAGGTGGTCGGGGTGGCCGGGGTGGCCGGGGTGGCCGGGGTGGTCGAGCCGGCGGGCGGGGCGGCGGCCGCGCCTGCGACCGGCCCGGCCACGGGCGGCGGCGGTACCGGCGGGGCTTCCGGAGAGCGCGAACGGCGCGGGGCGCGGCGGCGGTTGACCGTCGCGGTGCCGGTGGTCCTGGTGCTCACCGTCGGCGGGGGCACGGTGGCCCTGCTCCAGCCGTTCGGCGGCGGTGGCGGCGGGGCGCAGGCTTCGCCCCCGGGGAGCAGCGCGCCCGTGACGCCCGGGGCCTCCTCCGGCTCCCCTTCGGCGGCGAACGGTTCGCAGGCCCCGGGTACGCAGACCCCCGGGAGCCCCCAGGCCGCGCAGAGCCCTCCCGTACCGGCGCCGGACGGGCAGGCCGCCGCCGGGCAGGGCGCGGCGGCGGGCGCCGGTACCCCCGGCGGAGGCTCCGGCACCCCGGGCGGCGGCGCGGGCCAGGGCGGCGGCGGTGGCCCGGCCGCCGGAGGCACCGGCACGGGCACCGGCCCGAGCGCCACCCCGGGGGGCGCGGCATCGGGCTCGGGCTCGGGCTCGGGCTCGCCGAGCGGCGGTGGCTCGCCGAGCGGTGGCGGCTCTCCCGGCGGCGGTGGCTCCGGCGGAGGCGACGCGGTGCCCGCGTACTTCGCCGGTACCTGGAAATACAAGGGCGACCTCAACATCGGCCAGCCGGGCACGGTGATCATCAGCCGGTCCGGGGCGGTCCGGCTGATCAACGAGACGCAGATGGGGCACTGCGAGCACATCGCCAAGGTGACCTCACTGGCCGCGGGCGGGACACGCATCAACATCGGCTCGGCGGCGATCGACAAGTCCAAGTCCACCAGCCAGTTCTGCGGGGTCCTGGACCCCTCCTTCTTCACCAAGAGCCTGCCGGCCGGCCTCCAGCACAACGTCGGCCCCTCGCACGGCGAGGGCTACTACTACGAGAAGTCCTGACCGCTCCCCGGCGCGTCAGCGGAAGGCGGGGAGGGCGAGGGCGAGAGTGCCCCAGCCGAGGAGGACGGTGACGGCCACGAGGACCACCGGGAAGGCCAGCCACTCGAGGACGTGGCGCGAGTTCCTGGATGCGACCGCGCGCGCGGGGTAGGTGGGGTGGTAGGCGACGCGGTATGCCGTACCGGGCGCTCGGTGGAAGGGGGCCGGCCGGACCCTGCCGTCGGCGGCGGTGTAGCCGTGGGTGACCCGGCCGCCGGTCAGGAGGGGCCGCGCCTCGACCGTGATGCCGTGGCGGGGCAGGTACCACTCGTTCCACCGGATTCCCACCGCTCGGACCACCAGGCGTCCGACCGTCAGAGCGGTGGCGCCGACGAGCAGCACGGCGAGCGCGCGGCTCACGTAGTCCCCGGCGATCACCACACCCGCGGCGAGGGCGACCAGTCCGAGGCCGGCCGCGACCGTCACGCAGCGGATGACCAAGGTGGCCGGCTGCATCGGCTCCGCGTCTTCTGCCTCGCCGTCCGCCTCGCCGTCCGCCTCCCGGCCGGCGCCCGCGGCGTCCCGGAGAGTGACCGTCACGAGCGTCGAACCGTCCACCGGGTCATCGCCGGTGGGGCGTTCGGGCAGTATTCCGTTCACCGCGGCCCCGAAAACAGTGGCCGCGGCTCGGCTCACGCCCTCGATCCGGTACAGGGTCGACTCGGTCCCGGCCGGAGCCGTCAGCTCCACGGCCACCACCCGCCCGTTCGCGTGCACGCGCGCGACGGCGGTGAGGGGGATGCGGACCTCCTCGCGGGGGCGGCGCAGGAGCAGGACGTCGCTCTCTGCGCGGAGTTCGGCACCCTGGTCACCCAGGAGGACGGGTATGGACGAGATGATCGGCATGCGCGAGATCGTACGAGGTGGGGGTTCCCCGGAGGTAGGGGAAGACGTACGGTCGCCGCTGTGGACATGGTCATCGGGGTACTCGTTTTGTTCGTCTTGGCGGGCCTCGGCCTGGTCTTCTTCGGCCTGATGTGGCGCTGGGGCGAGAGCGGCAACGTCAAGGAGCTGCGGGAGCTGGAGGAGACGGGCATCGAGGTCCAGGCGGTCCTGGTCGCGCTGGAGCCGCTGAGGAGCAGCGACACCCTGCGCGCCCACTACGACTACCCGGCGCCGGGTGGCTCGACGGCCCGGCACACCGAGGGTGTCGGCCCCAGCACCCTGCACGTCGTGGGTGAGAGGTACCCGCTGGTGCGGCTGCCGCGCGTGGCGAAGAGGGTCCAGATGGGCACGATGGCCGTGGTGCGGGAGGAGCGCAGGGACCGCGAGCGGTCCGTCCGCCAGGCCGGGTGGATCGCGCTCGTGGGCTTCGCGGTGTGCGCGACTGCCGTGACGGGCCTCGCCCTCGCCCCCTGACCCCGCTCCGCCGCCGTTCCCCTTCCGTCTCCTCCAGGGCCCGGACCCCTCCCCGACGCGCCCTCCGCAAAGTGAGAACACGTTTCAGTTCTGACCTTCCGTCAGAATGCAACGTGTTCTACTCTGCCGCGCATGGGCATCGGAATCACACAGGAACAGCGGGAGTTGGCCGAGGCCGTACGCGGCTGGGTCGCGCGGGCCGTGCCGCCCGAGGAGGTGCGGGGGCTCCTCGACACCCCGCCGCAGACGGGCTCGCGGCCCGCCTACTGGGACGGGCTGCTCGCCTCCGGGCTGCTGGAACCGCACCTGGAGGGCGGCACGCTGCTCGACCTCGCCGTCGTGGTGGAGGAGGCCGCCCGGGCGGCGCTGCCCGGGGCGTACCTGCCGAGCGTGCTGGCCTCCGTACTCCTGGACCGGGCCGGGGCCGAGCCCCTCGGCGGACGGGTCGGCGCCGTGGCGCTCGGGCCCGGGGACCTGACCGCCGTCGCCGTGGAGGGCGGGTACCTCCTCGACGGGACCGCGCCGCCGGTGCTGGGCGCGGGCGAGGCCGACCTCGTGCTGCTCGCCGCCGAGACCGCGCACGGCACCCGCTGGTTCGCCGTCGACGCCGCCGCGCTGGACGTCCGTACCCAGGACAGCGCCGACCCGACCCGGCCCACCGCCGAGGTCCGCGCCCGTGGGGTCACCGCCGGGCCCGGCGCCCTGCTGGAACTCGACGCGGCCCTCGTACGGGACCTCGCCTGCGTACTGTTCGCCGCCGACGCCTGCGGCACCGCCGCCTGGGCGCTGCACACCGCCGCCGAGTACGCGAAGGTGCGCGAGCAGTTCGGCCGTCCCATCGGGCAGTTCCAGGGCATCAAGCACCTGTGCGCCGACATGCTGGTGCGCGTGGAGCAGGCCCGGGCGCTCGCCTGGGACGCCGCGCAGGCCATGGAGGAACCGGCCGAGGTGCGCTCGCTGGTGGCCGCACTGGCCGCCGGCACCGCGCTGGACGCCGCGTACTCCTGCGCCAAGGACTGCGTCCAGGTGCTCGGCGGCATCGGCTTCACCTGGGAGCACGACGCCCACATCTACCTCCGCCGGGCCCTCGTCGCCCGCCAGCTCCTCGGCTCCGGCGACGGCCACCGGGTCCGTGCCGTACGGCTCGCCGCCGCGGGCGCCCGGCGCGAGCTGCGCCTTGAGCTGCCCGCGCGGGCCGAGACCCACCGCGCGAAGGCCCGTAGCGCCATCGCGGACGCGGCCGGGCTCGACCCCGCCACCGCACGCCGGGTCCTGGCGCCCACCGGGTACGCGGCCCCGTACCTGCCGGCCCCGTACGGGCTCGGCGCGGGACCTGTGGAACAGCTCGTCGTGCAGCAGGAACTGGCGGCCGCCGGGGTCAAGGTCGCCGACCTCGGCATCGCCACCTGGGTGGTGCCCTCGCTCCTCGCTTACGGGACCCCCGAACAGCAGGAGCGCTACCTGCTCCCCACGCTGCGCGGGGACGTCACCTGGTGCCAGCTCTTCTCCGAGCCGGGAGCGGGCTCGGACCTGGCCTCGCTGCGGACCAAGGCGGAGCGGGCGCCGGGAGGCGGCTGGATCGTCAACGGGCAGAAGGTGTGGACGAGTTCCGCGCAGAGCGCCGACTACGGGATCCTGCTGGCACGCACCGACCCGGACGCCCCGAAGCACAAGGGGCTCGGCTACTTCGTGGTGGACATGAAGACCCCCGGGATCGACATCCGGCCGCTCAAGGAGATCACCGGCGAGGCCCTCTTCAACGAGGTCTACTTCGACGACGTGCCGCTGCCGCCGGACGCCCTGGTGGGCGCGGAGGACGGGGGCTGGAAGGTCGCCCGCAACACCCTCGGCAACGAACGCGTCCACATGGCCGACCAGATGACCTTCGACACCGGACTGGAGGCACTGCTCGCCCGCTCCGCCGAACTCGAAGGCGGGTACCGGGTCCGGATCGGGTCCCTGGCCGCCGAGGCGCACGCCCTGGCCTGCATCGGGCTGCGCACCACGCTCCAGCAGGTCTCGGGGCTGGAGCCGGGGGCGGGCGCGTCCGTACGCAAGCTGGTGCAGACCCCGCACCAGCAGAAGACCGCCGAGCTCACGCTCGAACTGCTGGGGCCGGCGGGCGCGGTGAGCGAGGGCGCGGGGAAGCGGGCCGTGCACGGCATGCTCATGTCCCGCTGCCTGACCATCGCCGGAGGCACCACGCAGGTCCAGCTCAACGTCGTCGCCGAGCGGATTCTCGGCCTTCCGAGGGACTGAAGGGTAGTGGGGATACGTATGAAGTCGTACATCGTGGGCGTCGGCATGACGAAGTTCGAGAAGCCGGAGTCGAGGGACTGGCAGTACTGGGACATGGCGAAGGAGGCCGGTGACGCGGCGCTCGCCGACGCGGGCATCGGCTACGGGCTGGTCGAGCAGGTGCCGGTGGGCTACTGCTTCCAGGCCTCCACGGCCGGGCAGCGGGCGGCGTACGAGCTGGGGCTGAGCGGGGTACCCGTCTACAACGTCAACAACAACTGCGCCACGGGCTCGACGGCGCTGATGATGGCCCGGCAGTTCGTCGAGGGCGGGATCAACGACTGCGTGCTGGCGCTGGGCTTCGAGAAGATGAAGCGCGGCGCGCTGGGCGGCGGGGCCGACGGGGGCGACTTCAAGACCTCGCCGGTGGCCCGGCACTACGGGATCATGGCCGCCGGGCACGGCTTCGAGATGTCCCCGCCGACCGCGCAGATCTTCGGGAACGCGGCGCGGGAGCACATGAAGCTCTACGGGACCACGGCCGCGCAGCTGGCGGCGGTCGGGGCGAAGAACCACCGGCACTCGGCGAACAATCCCAACGCGCAGTTCCAGGACGTGTACACGGTCGAGGAGATCCTCGCCGCGAAGGCCATCCACGAACCGCTGACCAAGCTCCAGTGCTCGCCGACCTCGGACGGGGCGGCTGCGGCCGTGGTCGTCTCGGAGCGCTTCGTGGAGCGGCACGGGCTGGGGGAGCGGGCGGTGGAGATCGTCGCGCAGTCGATGACGACGGACACCGAGGCGTCCTTCGCCTCCGGGTCGTGCATCGACGTGGTCGGCAAGCCGATGTCGGCGGCGGCGGGACGGGCGGTGTTCGCGGCGTCCGGGCTGGGGATCGGGGATGTGGACGTCATTGAGCTGCACGACTGCTTCTCGATCAACGAGCTGCTGACGTACGAGGCGCTGGGCATGTGCGAGGACGGCGGCGCGGGGGTGTTGGTGGAGTCGGGTGCGACGACGTACGGCGGGCGGTGGGTGGTCAACCCTTCGGGCGGGCTCATCTCCAAGGGCCACCCGCTGGGCGCGACGGGGCTCGCGCAGGCGGCGGAACTCGTGTGGCAGCTGCGGGGGGAGGCGGGGCCCCGGCAGGTGGCCGGGGCGAGGGTTGGGCTGGCGCACAACATCGGGCTGGGGGGTGCGGCTGTGGTCACCCTGCTGCGGCGGTAGCGCTGGTGGGTGCGGCGCCGTTGCCGGGGACCAGTCCCCGGGCCCCTGCGCCTCAAGCGCCGGCGGGGCTGGGGTGTGCCGGGGCTCGGTG
>NZ_JBIWAE010000044.1:0-35815 GCF_044759865.1 Streptomyces sp. NPDC099050
GTGGAGTACCCGCGCGAGGTCCACCCCTACCTGGTGGCCACCCAGGCCCACCCGGAGCTCCGCTCCCGCCCCACGCGCCCCCACCCGCTCTTCGCCGGCCTGATCAAGGCCGCCGTCGAACGCATCACCTCCACTCCCTCCGTGGTCACCCCCGCTCAGCAGTGAAGGAACCCCACATGAACACCTCCCGGGAACCGCGTCCCGTCGTCGCGATCGTCGACGCCTTCTCCACCGCGAGCCATCTCGCGCCGCTCTTCCACGCCCAGGGCTACGACTGCCTGCACGTACAGAGCCTGGAGCAGCCGCCCGCCGTCTTCGGCGCGTCCTTCAGGGCGCAGGACTTCCTCGGTACGGTCGTCCACCGCGGCGACCTCGCCGAAACGCTGGCCGCGATCGCCCCGTACGGCCCGGTCGCGCTGCTGGCCGGCGCCGAGATAGGCGTCGAACTGGCCGACGTACTCAGCGAGTCCCTGCACCTGCGGACCAACGGAACCGCGCTGAGCACCGCGCGGCGGGACAAGTTCCGGATGGTGGAGACGGTCAAGGCCGCCGGGGTTCCGGCCGCCGACCAGATCCTCGCCACCGATCTGGACACCCTGCTGGCCTGGTACGGGGACACCGACCGGACCGTGGTGCTCAAGCCGGTCCGCAGCGCCCTCAACGACGGGGTGTTCTTCTGCGGCACCGCCGAGGAGGTCCGTACCGCCTTCGAGTCGCTCGTCGGGGCCGACAGCGCGCTCGGGCTGCGCAACGACGCCGTCGTCGCCCAGGAATACCTGGTGGGGGCCGAGTACTACGTCAACACGGTCAGCCTCGACGGCAAGCACTACGTGTGCGACCTGTGGAAGACCCAGCACCTCGGGGTCAACGGAGTGCGCGACCTGCTCGGGGGTTCGGCGCTGATGGTCCGCCGCGGCCCCGAGCAGGACCTGCTCGCCGCGTACGCCTTCTCGGTGCTCGACGCGCTCGGGATCAAGAACGGCCCGGCGCACACCGAGCTGAAGCTGACCCCCGAGGGCCCCCGGCTCGTCGAGACCGGAGCCAGGGTCTGCGGGGCCATGCTCCCGCTGCTCACCCGGGCGGCCATCGGCGAGAGCCAGTTGGAGTGGACGGTGCTGGCCTACACCGATCCGGCGGCCTTCGAAGCCCGTCTGAACGGCGATCACGCCGACTACGAGGTCGTCCGGCACGCGGTCTGCGTCAACATGATCGCGCCGGAGGGCGGCAAGCTCGTCGACTACCCGAAGCTGTCGGACCTGCGCGCCCTGGAGAGCTTCCACGACGTGCTCGTGAAGGTGCGGCCGGGCGAGGAACTGGCGCGGACGGTCAACGACCTCACCTACCCGCTCCTGGTCCACCTGCTCCACGAGGTGGAGGGCGTGGTCACGCACGACTACATGACCGCCCGCTACCTGGACGGCGAGGGCTTCTACGATGTCGCCTAGCCGCCGCCTCGCCCTGGCCGCCGGACCGCTGCTGGTCCTGGGCTACTGCGTCATCAACTCCACCAAGTCGGTCTTCGAGGGCGCCCTCGTCCAGGACCTGTCGCCGGAGTTCATCGCCTTCAACTCCTTCGTCATCGCCCAGGCCTTCTACTTCTTCACCCTGCGCGACAAGACGGCGCTGAAGGCCGTGGTCCGCCGGTGCCTGCCGGACGTGATCATGCTGAACGTCTCCACCGCCGTCTGCTGGATCGCGGTGCTGTACGCCTTCACCGTCTTCGAGCCGGCCATGGCCAACTCGATGATCATCGGGCTGGGTCCCACCATCACCATCGTCCTCGGGTTCAAGCTCCGCCCCGGGACGAAGGCGCTGCCGCTGGAACTGGTCGCGGCCGGGGCGATGCTGGCCGCCATGGGCTACCTCCTGGCCATGGCGTCCAGCGGCTCGTCGGCCATCGGGGACGTGCCGACCGGGGAGCTGGTGTTCGGGGTCGTGGCCTGTGTGCTCACCTCGACCTCGCTGTCCGGGGTCACCTACTACACCAAGCGGCTGGGCGACGCGGGCATGTCGGTCCGCCAGATGATGGCCTCCCGCTTCTTCGCCCTGATCGTGGCGACCCTCGCCATCCTCCTCGTCCGCGGCAGCTTCGAGGCGTACTCCCCGGGCAACGTGGGCGCGATCCTCGCGATCAGCGTCGTCGGAGTGATCATTTCGCTGTACCTGCTCCAGCAGGGCATCGTCCGGACCGAGCCCATCACCGTCTCGATGCTCTTCGGGACCAACCTGGTGATCACGTACGCGGTCCAGTTCCTCGACCCGCGGCTGCACCAGTCCCAGCACACCCTCATCGGCGTCCTGGCGCTGTCCGCGGCGATGTGCCTGGGCACGTGGGCGCGCTGGCACGCGGGGAGGTCTGCACCGACCCCGGAGACGACCGCCGCCCCGGACCGGGAGGGGAGCCGGGCATGACCGTACTGGCCCACCTGAGCGATCTGCACGTGGACGGCACCCCCGAGAGCGCGGAGCGCACCCGGCGGGTGGTGGCCCACCTCACCGGGCTCCCCGGCACCGTCGACGCCGTCCTGATCACCGGGGACATCATCGACCGGGGGACGGAGGAGGAGTACCGCCAGGCCCGCGAGCTCCTCGCCCCGCTCCTCGCGCGCCATCCCGTCCTGATGTGCCCGGGCAACCACGACTCCCGCCCCGAGTTCCGCGAGGTGCTGCTCGGCGGAGGATCAGCCGGACCGGGGCCGGTGAACGAGGTGCACGAGATCGACGGCGTACGCATCCTGATGTGCGACTCCTCGATCCCCGGCAAGTCCGAGGGCGCGCTCGAACCGGAAACACTGCGCTGGCTGGACGACACCCTCGCGGCCGCCCCCGACCGGCCGGCCTTCGTCGCCTTCCACCACCCGCCCGTGGAACTGGGCCTCCCGTACATCGACCGGATCGGCCTGCTGGCGCCGGAGCGGCTGGCCGAGGTCCTCGGCCGCCACGGGCAGGTGGCCGCCGTGCTCGTCGGTCACGCGCACACGGCCGCCGCCACGACCTTCGCCGGGCTGCCGCTGCTGTGCGCCCCGGGGGTCGGGTCGACGGCGCTGATGCCCTGGGAACAGGGCCCCCGGCAGTCCTGGAAGACGTACGACAGCCCGCCGTCCCTCACCTTCCACCTGTACCTCGACGGCCGGCTGACGAGCCACGTCCGGTCCGTATGAGCCCGGGGCGTCAGGGCCACAGGAGGTGGCGGGTCCAGGGGGTGGCGGGCGTACGGGTGTAGTGCAGGCGGGTGTGGAGGCGGGCGGTGTCCCCCTGGAAGAACTCCACCTCCGTGGGGGCGAGGACGTACCGGGTCCAGGTCGGCGCCGGGGCGTCCGGCTCCGCGCCGGCCCGCTCCCAGGACCGCGCCGCCGCGGCGGCCAGTTCCTCCCGGGAGGCCAGCACCTCGCTCTGCCGCCCCGTCAGCGCCGCCGCCAGCGCCCCGCGCGTGCGGGCCGCCAGATCGGCCCGGCTCTCCACCGCGTCGCAGGCGGTGACCCGTCCCCGGATCCGGATCTGGCGGGCCACCGCCGGCCAGTAGAAGCCCAGCGCCGCGTCCGGCCGCCCGGCGAGCTGCCGGCCCTTCGTGCTGGTGGAGTGCGAGGCGAAGTGCAGGCCGCGCTCGTCGGCGTCGTGCAGCATGAGCGTCCGTACGTCGGGCCGCCCGTCCGCGTCCACCGTCGCCAGGCTCATCGTGTGCGGCTCGGGCTGCCCCGCCTCGGCGGCGTGCGTGAACCACTCCCGGAACAGTTCGAGCGGCTCGGCCGGCGCGGTGGCCGGGTCGAAGGAGGGCAGCGGGCCGTCCCAGACGCGCAGGGAGTGCAGGGTGGTGTGGAAGTCGCTGGGGTCGCGCGGGTTACTCGGGTCACTCGTCATTTCTCAATCGAACACCATGCGGCTGGCAGTCGCTGCGAGGCGCGAAAAGCCGAACGGGGGCGCCCCGGCCGACCTGTTCGGTCGGGCGGAGCGCCCCCGTGGACGTCTGCGTGCTTCAGCAGGGCGTCAGGGCGTCACGACATCAGTCGAGGACGTCCGGGATGGGGTCGGTGGTGGCGCTGCGCTGGAGCGTCGACGTGGTGGCCGGGCCGACGGCCCAGTCGATGATCTTGATCGCGTCCGCGTAGCGCTCCTCGTCCTTGAGTAGGACTCCGATGACCGTCTTGCCGTTACGGGTCGCCGAGTAGACGAGGCACCGGCCCGCGGCCGTGCCGGTGCCGGTCTTGACGCCGATGGCGCCCGGGACCGCGTATCCGGCGGTGCGGGGGATGATCAGCAGGTTGCTGTTCGTCCACGTGGCGAGATTGGAGGTGCCGCCACTGCTGTACGAGGTGGTCTTGACGAGCGCCTTGAAGGTGGTGCCCTTCATGGCGGCGCGGGTGAGCTTCGCGAGGTCGCGTGCGGTGGTGAGGTTGGCGCCGGTCGGCGAGATGCCGTCGAAGGTGTCGTAGGTGGTGTTGGCCATGCCGAGGGTCTTCGCCTTGGCGTTCATCTTCGAGATGAAGTTCGCGACGCGGGCCGACCTGGTCGTGCCGGAGCCGAAGGTGTCGGCGAGCGCGTAGGCGGCGTCGCAGCCCGAGGGCAGCATCAGCGCGTACAGCAGCTGACGGACGGTCGGAGTGGCGCCGCGCTTCAGCTGGGCCGAGCTCCCGCCCTGTACGTAGACGTAGTCCAAGTAGGCCTGTTGGATCGTGACCTTCTTGTTCAGGTCGAGGCCCGACGAAGTGAGGACGACATAGGCCGTCATGATCTTCGTGGTGCTGGCGCCCTGGCGCTTGGTGTCGCCGTACTTGGAGGAGAGCGTGCTCCCCGTGGCGCCGTCCATGACGAAGGACGAGGCAGCGGAGGTCGCGGGTCCGGAGGCGGCCTCGGCCGGTGCGCCGACCGCGATGAGGGCGCCGGTGGCGACGGTGATGGCGAGAGCGGCGCGAGAGCGCCGCAGCAGGTTCGATATCAAGTCAGTTCCCGTGATGGCTGGAGATTCCCCGAAGGGGCCGTGGACGCCGAGGCGCCCGGCCCCTCCGGGAGCTTACGCAGCCGGACCGACAAGGGGATCAGTTCCGTCCGAGAATGATGGTGCCCGAGGAGCAGAACCAGCCGCCCGTGCCCGAGGCGATGGCCACCTGTGGGAGGGTTCCACCGCGTTTGCGCACCTGGCCCTCGCCCGCCTCGCCGCGGAGTTGGCGTACCGCCTCGACGAGGAGGAAGAGGCCGCGCATGCCGGGATGGCAGGCGGAGAGTCCGCCGCCGTCCGTATTGACCGGGAATTCGCCGTCCCGCAGGAGGCGGCCCTTCTCCACGAACGCACCGCCTTCGCCCTTCGCGCAGAAGCCGAGGTCCTCCAGGGTGACGAGCGTCATATAGGTGAAGGCGTCGTAGATTTCGGCGAGGTCCACGTCCGCCGGGGTGAGCCCGGCGCGGGCGAAGGCCTGCCGGCCCGAGACCGCCGCCGGGGAGACGGTGAAGTCCTCCCACTCCGACATCGTGGTGTGCGAGACGGCGGTGCCGGAGCCGAGGATCCAGACGGGCTCCTTGGCCGTGTCCGGTACGTAGTCCTCCGCGGCCAGCAGGACCGCGCAGCCGCCGTCCGAGCGGATGCAGCAGTTCAGCTTCGTGAAGGGGTCCGCGATCATCCCGGAGGACAGGACGTCGTCGACCGTGATGGGGTCGCGGAACATCGCGTCCGGGTTGGTGGCGGCGTTCGCCCGCGCCTGTACGGCCACTTCGGCGAGCTGCTCCAGCGTCGTGCCGTACTCGTGCATGTGGCGGCGCGCGGCCATCGCGTACTTGGAGACCAGCGTGTGCCCGTACGGGACCTCGAACTGGAGCGGTCCCCGCGCCCCGAAGGAGAGGTTCGAGGTGCGGCGGCGGGCCTTGATGTCGGCGCGCGCGGTGGATCCGTAGACGAGCAGGACCGCGTTGGCGTGGCCGGCCGCGATCGCGTCGGCGGCGTGGGCGGCCATGACCTCCCAGGTGGAGCCGCCGACCGAGGTGGAGTCCACCCAGGTGGGGCGCAGACCCAGGTACTCGGCGACCTCCACGGGTGCCAGGATGCCGAGGCCCGCCGAGGCGAAGCCGTCGATCACCGACCGGTCCAGGCCGGAGTCGGCCAGGGCCCGGCGGGCGGCCTGCGCGTGCAGGGCGTACGGGGTGGGGCCGTCCACCCGGCCGCAGTCCGAGAGGGCGACACCGACGACGGCGACCCGCCGGCGGGGCCGGGCCTGATGGCCGGCGGTGGCGGTGGCGGTGTCGGTGGCGGGTGCGGAGAGAGGTCCAGGCATGCCCTGACGGTACAACTGACGAACCGTCAGATGCTAGAGGGTCCCGGTGGGTTGGGTTCGCCTCGGCGCTGCGTCGTCCCCTGGCTGCCCGCCGGGGCGTCGCCCGCCGCCCCGGCGAGCGGCTTCGGGGCTGTCCGCCCCCTGTGCTTATGGCGCCGCTCGCCCTAACATGACGGCCCGTCAGATACGGGGAGGAGCCCGACGATGGATGCCGCCTTCACCGCGGAGCAGGACGAGATACGGCGTACCCTGCGCGAGATCCTGGGCAAACGCTGCGGCCCGGACGAGGTCAAGGCCGCCGTCCGCACCGCTGCCGGACACGACCGCGAGCTGTGGCAGCAGCTCGCCCGCCAGCTCGGGCTGCCGGGCATCGCCGTGGCCGAGGAGTACGGGGGCGTCGGCTGCGCCCCCGCCGACCTGGTGCTGGCCTGCGAGGAGACCGGGCGGGTGCTGCTGCCCTCGCCGCTGCTGGCCACCGCCGTGCTCGCCGTGCCGCTGGTCACCGCCCTGGGCACCGGCGACCAGCGCTCCACCCTGCTCCCGCCGCTCGCGGCGGGCGGGCTCACCGCCGCGCTCGCCGTACCCGGCCCCGCGCTGGCCACCGCCCTGGCCCTGACCGGGGACAACGCCCCGGGCGAATGGGCCGGCGGCGGCCGGGCCGGCGGGGTGCAGGCCCGCGCCGTGGACGGCGGCTGGCGGCTGTACGGGGAGGTGTCCCAGGTGCTCGACGGTCACAGCGCCTCGCTGCTGCTGGTCGCCGCGCACACGGGAGGGTTCGCCCGTAGCCGCACCCTGCTGTTCCTCGTACGGGAGGACGCGCCCGGCCTCGTACGGACCCGGCAGACCACCCTGGACGAGACCCGCCCGCAGGGGCGCATTCAACTGCGGGACGTAGAAGCCGAGTTGCTGGGCGGTGAAGACGCCGACGTGGCCGGGGCCCTCGCCGCCACCGGGCGCGGCGCCGCGGCCGTCCTGGCCGCCGAGGCGGTCGGCGCGGCCGGGCAGGCGCTCGCCCGCACCGTGGAGTACGTACGGCAGCGCGAGCAGTTCGGCCGGGCCATCGGCTCGTTCCAGGCGGTCAAGCACCGCCTCGCCGACCTCTACGTACAGGTCCAGGCGGCCCGCTCCGCCGCCTACTACGCCGCCTGGGACCCGGAACAGGGCGGGCTCGCCCTGGCCCAGGCCCTCGAAGCGCTGCGGATCACCGCCGGGGAAGCCATCCAGCTGCACGGCGGCATCGGCTTCACCTGGGAACACGACGCGCACCTCTACTTCAAGCGGGCGGCCGCCGACGAACTGCTCTTCGGCCCCGTCCACCGGCTGCGCGCCCACGCCGCGGAAGCCGCCGGGCTGTTCGCCCCGGCGGCCCCGGTATCCGCATCCGCATCCGCATCCGGACCCGGACCCGGACCCGGACCAGCCCACGCACCAGCCCCAGCCCCCGCCCCACGGAACGAGAAGGTGGCCGTCTGATGGCGCCCGGAGTCAAGCTGATGCAGAAGGTCTCCTCGACCATGCTGTTCGCCAAGATCGCACCGCACTTCATCCCCGCCATGGACAAGGCGGTGCACAGGCTGACCCGCGGCAAGGTCATCCTCAGCGCCCAGATGCTCCCCGGCGTGATCCTCACCGCCAAGGGAGCCAAGACCGGCGAACCGCGGACCACCCCGCTCGCGTGCATGCCGGAGCAGGACGGGGCGAGCTGGATCCTGATCGGCTCGAACTTCGGCCGCCCCGGACACCCGGCATGGACCGGGAACCTGCTCAAGAACCCTGATGCGAAAGTGAGTTGGAAGGGAAAGGACATCGCCGTACGCGCCCGCCTGCTGGCGGGTGAGGAACGCGCGGCGGCGTGGCAGGCGGTACTGAAGTTCTGGCCGCCGTACGCGGCGTACCAGGCGCGCATCGAGCGCGAGATCCGGTTGTTCCGCCTGGAGCGTCGCTGACCGCGGCGGAAGCCCCTTGAGGGCGAGGTGCCCTGAGGGTGAAGTCCCTTGAGGCCGAAGGCGCGGCGGACCCGGTGGGGGTCCGCCGCTTACTTCGTGGGCTTCTTGCCCGTGATGCCCAGGTGGACCAGGAGCGCCAGGTTCGGCTTCAGTTCCGCCTGCTTCACGCCCCAGGTCTGGAACCCCTTCTGGTGCGAGGCGACCGCCGCGAGCATCGCGACCAGCGAACCGGCCATCGCCGCCGGACTCACGTCCTTGTCGACCTTGCCCTTGGCCTGGAGCTCCTTCATCGACTCCGTGAGGGAGTTGGTGACGGAGTTCAGGATCTTCATGCGGATCTTGTAGAACCGCTTGTCTCCCTCGGCCGCGCCGAGGTCGACGACCCGCAGGATCGCGTCGTTGCGCCGCCAGAACTCCAGGAAGCCGTCCACGAGTTCCTCGGCCGCCGCCCAGCCCGCCTTGCCAACCCACGCGCGCCCCTCGACCAGCGAGGTCAACTGGGCGCCCTCGTTGGCCATGCGCTCCGCGATCTCCAGGACGGCGCCTTCGACGTCCGGGAAGTACTGGTAGAAGGTCGCGGGGGAGGTACCGGCCTTGCGGGCGACGTCGATCACTTTGACGTCGCGGTACGGCGAGGAGCTGAGCATCTCGCTGAGGCAGTCGAGCAGCTTCTGCCTCGTCGCCTGACCGCGCCGGCCGGCAACGCGGCCGTCGACGGTGCGTACTTGTCCTGTCATGCCGTCAGCTTACCGAGGGGTGATCGGCGCGCGATTCGGCCGCCTGCAAATGGGGTTACGGGACGCCTGGCCTGGGCGTACGCCGCTCCCGGCCCGTCACGGCGACCGATTCCGGCCGGGTGGGCGCCCCGGGCGCGCCGTCCGGCTTCGGAGCCTATCCCCCGAATAGTCTTATCAACAGGCTGTGGACAAGTTTTCGGGCACATCATGATCCGGAGGACATGGCTGGGCGAGCGGGGCAGAACGTGCGCGGAGGGTGCACACCCTCGCACACCACCGCACAACGGAAGGAACCGGGCTCATGGCCGCATTCGCGGAAGGCGCACCCTGCTGGGTCGACGCCTCCCTGCCGGACGTGGAAGCCGGCAAGCGCTTCTACGGTGAGCTCTTCGGGTGGACCTTCACCGACAGCGCGGGAGCCCAGTACGGCCACTACACCCAGGCCTACAGCCGCGGCCGCAACGTCGCCGCCCTCGCCCCCAAGCCCGACGGCCGCATGCCGACCGTCTGGGGGATCTACCTCTACACCACCGACGCGTACGCCTGCGCCCAGCGCATCCGCGCCGCCGGCGGCCAGATGGTGATGGACCCGGTGCCGGTCGGCCCCTACGGGACCGCCGCGATGGCCGCCGACCCCGGCGGGGCCGTCTTCGGGCTGTGGCAGCCCGGCACCCACCACGGCTTCGACGCCCAGAACGAGCCCTACACGTACTGCTGGTCCGAGGTGTACACCCGGGCCCGCGACGCCGTGGACGTCTTCTACGCCAAGGTCTTCGGCTACGTCCCCGAGGACCAGAACGACGACGCGGCGGGCATCGAGTACCGCGTCTGGTCCCCGCCCGGCACCGCGCCGGGCTCGGAGACCGCCGTCCTGGGGCGCAGCCTGATCACCGACGCCTTCCCCGAGATCATGCCCGCGCACTTCCTCGCGTACTTCGCCGTCCCGGACTGCGACCAGTCCGTGGCGATGGTGCAGCGCCTCGGCGGCCGGGTGACCGCCGACCCCTTCGACACCCCGTACGGGCGGATCGCGGTGGTCGCGGACAACCAGGGCGCGGTCTTCGGCCTGCTCTCGGAACCGCGGACCAGGACGGGCCACTAGCCGGTCCGGGGCCGCCGGTCCGGGGCCGCCGGTCCGGGTCCCGGTCCCGGTCCGGCTCCCGTACGCCCTACGGCTTCACGGTGACGGTGTCCCGGCGGCTCTCGGCATCGAAGTGCTTGCCGTCCGCGTCGCGATAGCGGGCGATCCAGGCGCCGGAGTCCTCGGCGGTGAAGGCGTGGGCGAAGCCGCCGCCCCCGGTGGTCACCGAGTGGCCCTTGTAGACGTACTCCTGGCTGCCGGCGGGCTGGAAGTAGAACAGCACGAGCCGGCCGCCGTAGGCCTTCGCCGGGGTCCCGTGCCGCAGGGTGCCCTTGACGAAGAAGGTCTCGCCCTTGCGCAGCGGCTCCGGCCCCGCGTTGAACTTCGTGAACTCCGTCGCCGTGCGGGTCAGCCGCACCGGCTCGGTGACGGAGCCCTGCATGCGCGGCGCCGCGGCGTAGCGGAGCCGCCAGTAGCCGTCCGCCTCACCCGGCAGGGTCTGGTCGAAGCGGGCGGAGACCAGGTCCACGGTGAACACGTCGCGCGTCTTCCAGTCCGTCTTGCCGTCGGCCGAGTACTGCACCTCGACGAGGGTGGGGGCCGGGCTGAGCGGCTTGTGGGCGAGGCCCCCGGTGAAGGTCACGCCGGCGGCGCCGATCGTCGTCTTGACGTCCGTGAAGTAGCTGACCTCGAGGACCTCGACCTTGGTGGACGCGCTCACGTACCGCAGCCACGGGGACCTGCCGCCCGCCCACGTGGTCCTCAACGGGCCGCGGCGAACCGTCATCAGCTGCCGCTCGAACCGGCCGTCCGCCGTCGTCTTCGGCTCACCGGTGAGGTCCGCGAGCATCGGAGTGCCCTCGGGGACGGGCTTGCGCGTCCCGTCCGCGGCGGTCCTGAGGGCCTGGCCCGTGATCTTGGTGGTGGCTCCGTAGCGGGCCTTGATCTTCCGGGACTCGGGGTCGAGGACGATCTCGGCCTTCTGGCGGACCGTGCGGGCGGTCTCGCTGCCGCTCCCGGGGCTCAGGTCCGGGGTTTCCAGGACGTCGACGCGCACATCGGTGTGGTCCTCCGTACCCCGGAAGGCGAACGGGGCGGACACGTGGCCCCGCGCGTCGGTGGTCGCCTCCTGAGAGGTGCGGTCACCGGAGATGAGGACCTTGGTGTTCTTCAGCGGGGCGCTCGCCCCGGTGCGCGGGTCGAGGGTGGTGACGTCCGCCGACACGGTGGTCCTGAGGTTGTCGAGGGACACCCCGTCCGCCGCGTCGACCTTGCCGACCACCGAACGCAGCCGGTAGTCGAAGTCACCGCAGACGACGGGCTCGGCGGCGGAGCCGAGCTCGAGCGTGTACGTCCCGAGGCCGGCCGGCTTGAGGGGCTCCGAGACCAGCTGGAAGTCGGGGAAGACGCCGTCCGGGTCGGTCACCTTGCGGAACGTGTCGACGGAGGCCACGCGCAGACCCGTCTTCTTGTCCCGCAGGTGGACGACGAGGCCGTCGGGCACGCCCGTCCCGTCCTGCGCGCTGTGGACGCTGAGGGACCCGTCCTGCTTGGCGTACATGTCCGGCGGGCAGACGGGGGGCGCGGGGACGGCGGGTGCCGCGGCGGATTCGGGGGAGGGGCCGGCGTCGGGGACGGACGCACCCGGTGCACCGGACGTACCGGGCCCGTCGGCCGCGGCGTGCACCGACCCCGTCACTGCCAGGCCGCCGAGCAGCGCAGTGGCGGCGACTACGGCTGAAGTCAAACGGTGACGCACGGATCCCCCCGGATCTTGAACGAGACGAGCTGAACGGGGGCTTAGACCCACGGCACCCGCGATGGGTTGTACGCCTTTCCGTACGCCTTTTCTCCATGCCTCCTCCGTACGCCTCCTCCGTACGCCTCCTCCGTACGCCTCTTCCGTACGCCTCTCGGCACGCCTCCCCGTGCGCCTTTCCATACGCCTCCCCGCACCGGCTGCGGGTTCACCGCGCGCTCGTCACGCGGCGGCCCGGCCCGACCCGGCCCGGCTCGCCCGCCGTGCCGGGGCCGGACCGGGCGCGGGCCTGACAGAATCGGGGGTGCGCGACCCGGGCGGCCCCCGGGGGTGAGACGCTGCACGGGGCAGGGCAGGCAGGGCCCCGCGGCGGCTCGCGCGCATCCGGTGACGTGACGGCGATGACGGCGACGCCACCGGCGACGGCTGGAAGAGCGGGGCCCGCGAGGGATCCCGTACGGGGATGGGTGTGGAGGCGAGTGGTGGAGCAGCTGACGCAGCACGACCCGAGACGGATCGGCCCCTTCGAGGTGCTGGGACGGCTCGGCGCCGGCGGCATGGGGCTGGTCTATCTCGCCCGGTCGGCGTCCGGACGCCGGGTGGCGATCAAGACGGTGCGCACCGAGCTCGCCGAGGACCAGCTGTTCCGCGTCCGGTTCACCCGTGAGGTGGAGGCGGCCCGCGCCGTCTCCGGCTTCTACACCGCGGCCGTGGTCGACGCCGACCCGCGCGCGGCCGTGCCGTGGCTGGCGACCGCCTACGTACCGGCGCCCTCCCTGGAGGAGATCGTCCACGAGTGCGGGCCCATGCCCGCCCAGGCCGTACGGTGGCTCGCCGCAGGCATCGCCGAGGCGCTCCAGTCGATCCACGGGGCGGGCCTGGTCCACCGCGACCTGAAGCCCTCCAACGTGCTCGTCGTCGAGGACGGCCCGCGCGTGATCGACTTCGGCATCGCCAGCGGGGTCTCCAACACCCGCCTGACCATGACGAACGTGGCCGTCGGCACCCCCGCGTACATGTCGCCGGAGCAGGCCAAGGACTCGCGCAGCGTCAAGGGCGCCAGCGACGTGTTCTCGCTCGGCTCCACGCTGGTCTTCGCCGCCACCGGGCATCCGCCGTACCACGGGGCGAACCCGGTCGAGACGGTCTTCATGCTGCTGCGCGAGGGCCCCAACCTGGAGGGGCTCCCCGACGAGCTCCGCCCGCTGATCGACTCCTGCATGCAGATGGACGCCACGCAGCGGCCGACCCCGGCCGACCTGCAGGCGCAGCTGGCCCCGCACCTCTTCGAGGGCGGCGACGAGAGCGGTACCGCCTCGGCGTGGCTGCCCGAGCGGGCCGTCGCGATGATCGAGGCCCGGCGGGCCGGTCACCGCAACGCGGCCGCGGCCGCCGCTGCCGCCGCCGCGGCGGTGCCGAAGCCGGCGCTTCCCCGGGCCGGGATCTCCGCGCCCATCGAGAGCGCCGGTCCGGCCGCCGGCCCGGCTGCCGGATCCGCCTCCGGTCCCGCCTCCGGTCCCGCCACGCACCGCCGCCAGCGCGGCGGAGCCGACCCCTGGACCGACCCGCGGACCGGCCAGGCCGTCCCGCAGCGGCCCGAGCGCCCCCCGTTGGCGCCCTCGGGCGAGCCCGTCCGGCTCGGCGGCTCCCCGGTGCCGATCGGTCCCGGCCCGCAGGCCTCCGCCTCCGCGCCGGCCGCCCACGCCGCCGCCGCGGACTCCGCGACCGGCTGGATCCGGCCGCCCGCCGGCACCCCGGTGGCGGGCCCCGCGCCCTCGATCCTCGTACCGAACCCGGGCCCTGCCCCCGACAGCGGCCGCTGGCGGCCCTGGCGGTTCCGGATGTCGAACGAGGTCTGGGGCACCCCGACCGTCGCCGGCGACCTGCTCTACGTCACCTCCTTCGAGGTGCACGCCCTGGACGTGGCCAGCGGCCGCCGCCAGTTCAAGACCCGCGACGTCGCCTGGTCCATGGCCGTCTCCGACGGGCGCATCCACGCCTCCGACGGCCCTTCCCTCTACGCCCTCGACGCCACCGACGGCTCCGAGCGCTGGCGGCTGTCCGCCGACGCCTGGGTGTACGCCCTGCGCGCCGACCGGGGCACCGTCGTCACCGCCACGCGCGGAGGCGGCGTACAGGGCTGGGAGTCGTCCAGCGGGCACAAGCTGTGGGAGCTGACCGGCGCGCAGAGCGAGTTCGAGACCGCGGAGGCGGCCCCCGTCCTGCACGACGGCACGGTCTACGTGTGGCAGGACGCCCGGCTGCGGGCCCTCGACGCCCGCTCCGGCCGGGAGTCCTGGTCCTACCCGATCGGCGACGCGGCCTCCTGCGGGAACGTGCCCGTACGGGTCACCCCCGCAGCCGACGGCAACGTGTACGTCGCCGCCGGCACCCGGGTGATCTCCATCGACCGGGCCTCGGGCCGGGTCCGCTGGCACTTCGAGGCCCCCGCCGTGTTCCTCGCGCCCCCGGCCTTCGCCCCCGGCGCGGCCGTCACGGGCGGCGGGGTCTACCTCGCGGACTACCTGGGCACCGTCTACGCCCTGGACGCGGCCACCGGCAAGGACCGCTGGCGCATCGCCACCGAGCCCCGGCAGTCCGCCGACCCGGTCCTCGTCGCCGCGGGCAACGTCCACCTGGCCGCGGGCAGCGCCGTGTACACGCTCGACGCGGTCACCGGCACCCCGAAGTGGCGGTTCGCGGCGGGCGGGGAGATCACCGGTTCCCCGGCGGTCGCGGACGGCCGCGTCCACTTCGGATCGGCCGACCACTGCCTCTACACCCTCGACGCGGCGGGCGGCCAGCTCCGCTGGAAGCTGGCCACCGGCGGGGAGATCACCGGAGCGCCGGTGGCCGAGGCGGGCGTGGTCTACGCGTGCAGCAAGGACCGCTGCGTCTACGCACTGGACGCCGCCAAGGGCACGGGAACCCGTACGGGAGGCTGATCCGGCTCGGCTGCCGGCTGAGCCGCGCCCGAGCCGCGCCCGAGCCGCGGCTGAGCTGCGGCTGAGCCGTTCGGGGGCCCGGCCGCGGCCCGGTCGCCGCCCCCTCGGGGTCGCGCACCCCACCGGGAGTGACAGGATGGACCCCATGAGCAACGTATTCTTCGACATCAACATCGACGGCAAGCCCGCCGGTCGCATCGTCTTCAGCCTCTTCGACGAGGTCGTCCCGAAGACCGCCCAGAACTTCCGCGAGCTGTGCACGGGCCAGAACGGCTTCGGCTACGCCGGCTCCGGCTTCCACCGCGTCATCCCGCAGTTCATGCTGCAGGGCGGTGACTTCACCAACCACAACGGCACGGGTGGCAAGAGCATCTACGGCGAGAAGTTCGCCGACGAGAACTTCACCCTGAAGCACGACCGTCCGTACCTGCTGTCGATGGCGAACGCCGGCCGCAACACCAACGGCTCGCAGTTCTTCATCACCACCGTCGTCACCGGCTGGCTCGACGGCAAGCACGTCGTCTTCGGCGAGGTCGTCGAGGGCAAGGAGATCGTCGACGCGATCGAGAAGCTCGGCAGCCCGTCCGGCTCCACGCGCGGCAAGATCGAGATCGCGGCGTCCGGCGTCGTCGAGGCCTGATCGCCACCCCGCCCGTCTCCACGGCCGGCCGGCCCCGCCCCCTCAGGGGGACGGGGCCGCCGTCATATCAGGGTGCCGGCGCCGCCGGGCGGGCGGCGGACCGCCCCATGACGTCGCGCACCTCCGCGCTGCTCTCGGCCAGCTCGCGCAGGACCGTTTCCATGGTGGCGGAGGACCGCGAGAAGAGCTCCCGCCCGGCCGGCGTGAGCCGGGCGTCGAAGCCCCTGCGGTCGGTGGCGCACGGCCTCCGCTCGGCGTAGCCGGCAGTGATCATCTGCGCCAGCAGGCGTGACACCTGCGGCTGGCTCCTCGATGCGCGGGAGCTGAGTTCACCCGCACGGATCCAGTCGTCCGCGCGCACCATCACGTCCATGATCTCGAAGGCGCTGGCGCACAGGCCGTGGCGCTCGGCAAGGACGCGCTCGGCTGCCTGATTGATCTGCGCGCAGGCGCGGGTCACGGCCACCCATCGATCGGTCAGAGCTGTTTCTGTCACGCCGCCCATCGTAGGTTTCCCGCGCCTCCTTGTCGATGCACGCGCATGAATGTACTGTGCGATCCACTTAATCGATCCATGCGCATGCATACGAATGGAGACACGGTGACCGAGCAGACGCTGGCACCCGCGCCGGCACCCCCGGCCCCCGTCCAGGACCCCGCCAAGGCCCCCTGGACCACCCTGGTGGTGGTCGGCGTCGCCCAGCTGATGGTCATGCTGGACTCGACCGTGGTGAACGTGGCGCTGCCCTCGATCGGGGCCCAGCTGCCCGCCGGTCCGACCGCCCTGCAGTGGACCGTCAGCGCGTACGTCCTGATGCTCGGCAGCCTGCTGCTCTTCGGCGGCCGCGTCTCCGACGTCCTCGGCCGCCGCCGCACCTTCGTCACCGGCCTCTCGGTCTTCGCCGTGGCCTCCGTGCTCTGCGGCATTGCCGCCAGCGAGGAATCGCTCGTCGCGGGCCGCGCCCTCCAGGGCGCCGGAGCCGCACTGCTGTCCGCGGCCGCCCTCTCCATCATCCTGGCGGTCTACCGGGACGAGGAGCAGCGCAAGATCGCGCTGACCGCCTGGAGCGGCCTCGGCGTGATCGGTGCGACCATCGGCGTGGTCCTCGGTGGCCTGATCGTCACGGCGATCAGCTGGCGCTGGGCCTTCCTGATCAACATCCCGGTCAGCATCGCGGCCCTCATCGGCGCCCTGCGCGCCATGCCCGCCCTCCGCACGGGCAACGGGCGCACGCTGCGGCTGCCCTCCGCGATCGTGTCCACCGCCGGACTCGCGGCCCTGTCCTTCGGTCTGATCCGGCTGCACGAGGGGTTCGGCGACCCGACCGCCTGGAGCAGCATCGGCGCCGCCGTGGTCCTGCTCACCGCGGTGACCTTCATGGAGGCCGGCCGGGCCGACCCGCTGCTCCCGCTGCACCTGCTGCGCAAGCCCACCTACTGGCTGTCCAGCGTCGGCCTGCTCTTGGTGGCCGCCGTCATGATCAGCAGCTCCTTCCTGGCCAGCATGTACTTCCAGCGGGTCCACGAGATGAGCGCCTTCGTCACCGGCCTCTCCCTGCTCCCCATGGGCCTGGCGGCCCTCGTCGTCGCCATGGTCGCGCCGGCCCTGGCGAACACGCTGGGCCTGGGCGGCATGTACGTCGCGGGCGCCGCGCTCCAGCTTGTCGGTACGGGCCTCCTGGCGACCGGCAGCGACAGCGTCGCGCTGACCGTCGTGGCGCTGGCCGTCATCGGCGCCGGCCTGCCGGCCTGCTTCGTCCCGCTGTTCGGCATCGGCACCTCGCACGTCGAGCCGGAGGAGTCGGGCGTCGGATCCGGCCTCCTGAACACCTTCAACGAGACCGGCGCCGCCCTCGGCATCGCCGTCATCGGCACCATCCTGATGACCTCGGTCGACAGCGGCACCGCCGCCGGGGACCCGGTCGCGGACGCGACCACCGCGGGCGTCGGCAACGGCTTCCTCGCCCTGGGGGTGTGCTCCGCCGCCGCCATCGTGATCGCCCTCGTCCTGCGGTCGCTGACCCGCGCAGAGCTGTCCGCCCGCCCCTGAGCGGGACGGGCGGTGACGGTCGACGGCTTACGAATGGTCCTGCGGCGGAGGCGGCCAGGCCGACGGGGCCGGGGGACGGGCGGGGTCCTCGACCGGCGCCGGGTGGGGCTCCGCGTACGGCTCCGGTGCCGGTTCCCGGGTGACCCGGTCGCGGCGGCGGGGGCGGCCGCTCATCACGGCCGCCGCGAGGATGAGCAGGGCGCCCGCGCCGAAGGTGCTGGCGAGGCCGTCGCCGAGTCCCTCGCCGTCGCCGCCGCCGACCGAGAGGCTCCCCGCGGCCTGCCCCTGGCGGACCATCCAGAGCACGGCGAAGCCGAGGACGACGACTCCGGAGAAGGCCATGAGCAGCCGGGAGCGCAGCACGACGGCGACCAGCGCGAGCACGGCGGCGAAGAGGAACGGCAGGAACAGTGAGCCCATCAGGGCGGCCTTGTCGTCGGTGATCCCGGCGGAGCCGAACAGCTCCTCGACGCGGTAATCGCGACCGTGACGGCCGTCGTACCAGGCACGGAAGGGGCTCCAGACGGCGGCCGTCGCTCCGATCAGACCCAGGAGCGAGCCGAGTACGTTGCGGATCATGCCCGGCCCTCCGAGGGGGAGTGGGTCTGGATCTCGATCCCGACGCTACGCCCGCCCCCGCAGTCCCGCACGCGGAGCCCGGCCCCCGCCCCTACGAGGGCAGCGCCGGCGGGAACACCCGTACGACCGGCGCCCCGGCCAGCAGGGACGGTGGGAGACGTTGCCCGCCTCCGCCCGGTCGTCGGTCATGGTGTGTCCCCCCGGGGCATGGCCGAGCGCGTTCGTGGCTCGTGGCGGCCACCGTACCGGTGCGCTTTTCGCCGGCTGATAGCGTGCCGCCGGTTGTCCAACGGGGAGGAGTTCGGGCCATGGTGGTCACGGGGGGACGGGTCAGGCTCACGGCGGTACTGGTGGGCGTGGTGCTCGCGCTGACGGGGTTCTCGTCGACGGGCGGCAGCGGCGGCACGAGCAAGAGCAGCAGCGGGGGCGGGTGCTCCAGCTCCGAGAGCAAGTCGAAGTCGAAGCCGAAGTCGCAGAGCTACGGACGCTCCGGCAGCGGATCCGGGAGCGGCAGCGGCAGCGGCTCGACGGCTTCGGCCGCGCCCACCGCGACCCGGCCGTCCGCCCACGCCGAGGTCGTCACCTGCGCCGGCCCGGGCCGGCCGAAGGCCACGCTCAAGGTCACCTCCGACGCGGTCAGCGGGTACACCTTCCGCGTCCCGCTGGTCTTCGAGGGCGCGTCCGGCCGGGTCGACTCCGGCTCCGTGGACCTCGCGCTCAAGGCGGGCGAGAGCCGGACCGTCGACCTGCCGATGACGAGCGCGGCCAAGGCGGGCGAGGTCACGCGCTGCGCGGTGGGCACGATCCAGACGCTCTCGACCGCGTCGCCCACCCCGACGCAGACCTCCACCTCCGGCACCACGGGATCCACCACCGGCGGCAGCACGGGCGGCAAGAGCACGAGCAAGCCGAAGCCCAGGTCCGCGAAGAAGCGCTAGCGGCGGCGGGGCCCCGGGAAGCGGCCCCCGCCCGGCCTCGCCCTGCTCAGCGGATCCGGGGCTCCGGTCCCGCGCCGCTCCGCCGCCCGGCGAACAGCTCCGCCTGCCGCCCGGGCGGCAGGTTCCCCAGCGCCACCAGCCCCGGAGCCTGCGCCAGCGCCTGCTGGAGGGTGGCCTGCTTCGCCGCCCACAGGGACCGTACGGTGCCCTGCACGGCCTCCGTCGGGAAGCCGGCCAGCGTCTGTGCCGCCCGCAGGGCCGCCGGGAGCAGCGCCTCGGGCTCCGCCAGCTCCGAGACCAGGCCGATCTCGTACGCCCGCCGCGCGGAGAGCCGCTCCGCCGTGCCCATCAGGGACATCCGGGCGGCCTCGCCGAAGGGCATGCGCTGCGCCATGTAGATCGCCTCGTACGCGCTGACCATGCCGTAGCTGGTGTGCGGGTCGAAGTAGGTCGCGGACGCGGAGGAGATGATGAACTCCGATTCGCCCAGCAGGTAGAACGCCCCGCCGCAGGCCATGCCGTTGACGGCGGCGACCACCGGCTTCCACAGGTCGTTCGCCTTCGGCCCGATGGCGACGAGCGGGTCGTCCACCGAGTACGGCGAGGACGGCTGCGGCACCTCCGCGCCCCGGTCGATCCCGGTGCAGAAGGCAGCCTGCCCGGCGCCCGTCAGCACGATCGCCCGTACGTCGTCCTCGTAGCGGAACTCCCGCCACACCGAAGCCAGTTCGGCGGCCGTCCCCAGATCGATCGCGTTGTGCTTGCGCTCCCGGTCCAGGGTGACGACCGCGACCCCGGTGCTCTTGTCCCGCTCCACCCGCAGTCCGGGTGCCCGGTCGGCGGGTGCCCGGTCGGCGGCCGTCACGTCTTCTCCAGCACCCAGCGCGGCACCGCGATCCCGTCCGTCTCGGTGAACACCACCTGCACCCGCGCCCCGATGCGCAGCCGCGCCGGGTCCATCGAGTCCAGCGGGGCGTCGGCGGAGGTGACGAGGTTGCCGACGAGGCGGATCTGCGGGGCGTCGGCCAGCTCCACGAGGATCACGTTGTACGGGGCCTGCGCGGCGTAGGCGGGCAGCAGCGGCGGGTGCGGCCGCACGTACGACCAGATCCGGCCCCGGCCGCTCATCAGGCGCCATTCGGAGTCGAAGGACCGGCAGTGCGGGCAGCAGGGGCGGGGCGGGAAGCGCAGTTTCCCGCAGGCGGGGGCCGCGCAGGCCTGGACGCGGAGTTCGCCCTGGGCGGCGTACTCCCAGAAGGGGGCGCCGTCCTCGTCGGGGACGGGGAGGAGCAGCCCGTCCGCGGGGGTGGTCGTGGTCTGCGTCGTCATGGATTCCTCAGCTCCTCAGGCTCGCAGCAGGATGGCGGACGTGGGGACGCCCTCACCGGCGGTGACCAGGCAGGTGGCGGCGTCGGGCACCTGGGCGGTGGAGATCCCGCGGAGCTGCTTGACGCCTTCGTTGATCAGGTTGAAGCCGTGCACGTAGGCCTCGCTGAGGCCGCCGCCGCCGGTGTTGATGGGGAGCCGGCCGCCCATCTCCAGGGCCCCGCCTTCCGTGAAGGCGGCTCCCTCGCCGCGCCCGCAGAAGCCGTAGCCCTCCAGGGAGAGCGGGATCAGGGGGGTGAAGGCGTCGTAGATCTGCGCGACGTCCACGTCCTGGGGGCCGAAGTCGGCCTGCTTCCACAGGTGTCGGGCGGCGGTCCAGGCGGGGCCGGACAGCGGGTCGTCGTTCCAGTAGTTGACCATGCCGTGGTGCTGGGAGGGCAGGCCCTGGGCGACGGAGTGGACGTAGACGGGCTTCTGGCGGCAGTCGCGGGCGCGCTCGGCGCTGACGATGACGCAGGCCAGCGCCCCGTCGGTCTCCAGGCAGTTGTCGAAGAGGCAGAGCGGGTCGCTGATCATGCGGGCGGTCATGTACATCTCGCGGGTCAGCGGGCGTTCGTACATCATCGCGGCCGGGTTCTCGTTGGCCCGGTTGCGGCAGGCCATCGCGACGTTGAAGAGGTGGTCGCGGGTGGCGCCGTACTCGTGCATGTAGCGGCGGGCCAGCATGCCGATCTCGTCGGCGGGGCGCAGCAGGCCGAAGGGGCGCGTCCACTGGCCGGGGGTGGGGAGCTGGACGGCCGTGTTCTTCCACGGCCGCGGCCCCGAGCCGCGCTTGCGCGAACGCCAGGCCACGCCGACGCTCGCCTGGCCGGTGGCGACGGCGGCGGCCAGGTGGCCGACGGTGGCGCAGGAACCGCCGCCGCCGAAGCCGATCTTGGAGAAGAAGGTGACGTCGCCCGCGCCGATGGCTTTGGCGACCTCCACCTCGTCGGTCTCCTCCATCGTGTAGGAGGAGAAGGCGTCCACCTCGGACGGGTCTATGCCCGCGTCCTCGAGGGCCGCCAGAATGGCCCGGCAGGCCAGTTCCTTTTCGGACTGCGGCAGTTGTTTGGCAAAGGCGGTCTGCCCGATGCCGACTATCGCCGTAGCGTCCTTGAGCGTTGCCGCCATCGCCACCTCCGGGGTGCACCAGTACTGACAGCCGCGAAGGCTACAGCTAATCTGACGGATAGTCAGCTACTGGTGTTGCAGGGAAGGGCGGACGATGACCGAGGACGAGGACGAGCGCGCGCGCGGCACCGTGGACACGGCGGACGCGGCGGACGCGGCGGACGCGGCGGGCGCGGCGGACATGGCGGGCGCGGCGGGCGCGGCGGGCGCGACGGACGCGGCGGGCGCGGCGGGCGCGACGGACACAGCGGGCGCGGCGGGCGCGACGGGCGCGACGGACACCGCGGACCCGACGGGCGCGGCGAACGCGACGGAAGACGGACGGGCCGATCTCGCCTGGACCAGCATCGGCGGACTCGTCCGGCACGCCGCCGCGCGCTACGCCGACCGCGAGGCCGTCGTCGACGGGCGGGTCCGAATCGACTACGCGCAGCTCGGCGAACGCGTCGAGCGGGCCGCCGCCGCCTGCATCGCCGCCGGCGTGGAACCGGGGGACCGGGTCGCCGTCTGGGCGCCCAACACCCTCGAATGGATCGTCTCCGCCCTCGGCGCCGTCTCCGCCGGAGCCGTCCTCGTCCCCCTCAACACCCGTTTCAAGGGCTCCGAAGCCGCCTACGTCCTCCAGCGCAGCCGCGCCCGGCTCCTCTTCGTCACCGGCACCTTCCTCGGCACCTCCTACGTCGCCTCCCTGCGCCGCGCCGCCGCCGAAGGCGAGGGCTCCGGGCCGCTGCCCGGCCTGCCCCACCTGGAGCAGGTCGTCGTCCTGTCCGAGGACGCCCCGGATTCCTTCCGCACCTGGAAGGAGTTCCTGACCGGCGGCGACTCCGTATCCGCCGAGGCCGTCCGGGCCCGTACGGACGCGATCCCCGCCACCGCCCCCTCCGACATCATCTTCACCTCCGGCACCACCGGCAGCCCCAAGGGCGCCGTCATCTCCCACGCCCAGTCCCTGCGCTGCTACGAGGTCTGGAGCGAGCTCGCCGGCCTGCGCGAGGGGGACCGCTACCTGATCGTGAACCCCTTCTTCCACACCTTCGGCTACAAGGCCGGGGTCATCGCCTGCCTGATGCGCGGGGCCACGATGGTCCCCCAGCCCGTCTTCAACGTGGACACCGTCCTCGCCAACATCGCCGCCGAGCGGATCTCCGTACTCCCCGGCCCGCCCACGCTCCACCAGTCCCTCCTGGACCACCCCCAGCGCGACCACCACGACCTCTCCGCCCTGCGCCTGGTCGTCACCGGCGCGGCCGTGGTCCCGCTCCAGCTCGTGGAACGGCTCCGCGGCGAGCTGCGCATCGGCACCGTCCTGACCGCGTACGGGCTCTCCGAGGCGAGCGGCATCGTCACCATGTGCCGCCGCGGCGACCCGGCGGAGACCATCGCTTCGACCTCGGGCCGGGCCATCCCCGGGACGGAGGTCAGGGTCGTGGACGCGGACGGCGGACCCCAGCCCACGGGCCGGGCCGGGGAGGTGTGGGTGCGCGGCCACAACGTCATGCGCGGCTACTTCGAGGACCCGGCCGACACCGCCGAGGCCATCACCCCCGAGGGCTGGCTCCGTACCGGCGACGTCGGCGTCCTCGACGCCGCCGGGAACCTGCGCATCACCGACCGGATCAAGGACATGTTCATCGTCGGCGGCTTCAACGCCTACCCCGCCGAGATCGAGCAACTCCTCGGCCTGCACCCGGACATCGCCGACGTGGCGGTGGTCGGGGTCCCCGATCCGCGCCTGGGCGAGGTCGGCAAGGCGTACGCGGTCCGCCGCCCGGGAGCGGTCCTCACGGCCGACGACCTGATCGCGTGGTCACGCCGGGAGATGGCCAACTACAAGGTCCCGCGCGAGGTGGAGTTCGTATCCGAACTCCCGCGCAACGCGAGCGGCAAGGTCCTCAAACGCGAACTCCGCACCCGCTGATCGCCAGTTCCTCTGCGGGGTGCGGGTGACGCCGATCCGCGGTCCCAGCCCGCGAGTTGCTCAGCCGCCACCGACCCCGGTGTGCGAGACCTTCGAGAGCTGCGCGACAGCGAGTTCCCCGGTCACCCCCGTGGCGCCCGCTGGGAGGCGGAGAGGGGATCGGACCCGGGCGTGACCTCGCGGCGGACCCGGTCGGGTCCCAGCGGGGCGCCGTGGCCAACCTGGAACCGGCCGGGGTTGAGGTCGGGCATCTCGCGGAGGCTGATGAGGTTGCGCCGCGGGTCGTCGTGGAACGGCGGATTGGCCGGCTCGCCCGGGATCAGGCCCATGAAGGAGTGGGCGACCAGGTCGCCGGCGACGAGGTCCCCGTCGTCGGTGAGGACGGAGACCGACCCGGCGGTGTGCCCGTGCGTGAGCACGACCAGCGAGACGTCCCGGGGGTCCACGCCGTGCTCGGTGATCCGGTCTGGATCTTCCGGCCGCTGCCGGGCGTCCCGGCGCCGACGATCACGGGCCTCCGCCCCGGGAGCTCTGTCGGATCCGGACACGGCTGGTCCGATCGGTCGGATCTGACGGTGGGTCGCGCCGGGACACTCCGGGCGGCGGCGGAGCCGCCACTAGGAATGGTTCGCCCACCGGGCATTCGCCCACGAGCCGTGAGCCCCGACCTCAGGAGCCCCCATGCGTCCCATCAGAACAGCCAGTCTCGGCGTGGCCACCACCCTGCTCGCCCTCCTCGCCTGCGCCCCCCTCGCCTCCGCCGCCACGACCGGCACCGGCTCCGCCCACGAGGACGGCAAGGGGAACGACCAGGGGAACGACAAGGGGAACGACAAGGGCCAGGTCATCACCCTCACCGGCCGGCTGGCGGAGCAGTCGCGTTTCCCCGTCAACCCCGGCGGCGCCGCCGCCCAGGGCGACCGGACCGTCTTCCGCTCGCTCCTCTTCGACAAGGACGGCAACCAGGTCGGCGAGACCGGCGGCACCTGCACGACCACCCGGGTCGACAACGGCGGGGCGGAGGCCTGCGTCGTGACCTACAGCCTCCCCGGCGGCCAGATCGCCGCCCAGGGGATGGTCTTCGGCCACCTCGTCCCGGGTCCGCCGCCCGCGTTCGACAACGCGATCACCGGCGGTACCGGAAAGTACGACCGGGCTCGCGGCTCGATCCACGCCGAAACGATCGGTACGGGCACGAGGCGCTTCACGCTCGACATCGAGCGCTGACGTGCTCTGAGCACTGCATCCCCTGCACCAGGCCCCGGGCGTCGGACTGCGAAACGCGCGCTCGCACTCCGGACAGATCACGAAGGGATCCGGAGGTACGAAGGCAGGCGCGCGGGGCACCGGAGCCAGCGGCGGTGGCAACTGGGCCGTGAGCCGGTGGGCGATCAGCCCGGCCGGATTGCGCAGCCCCACCGGCAGGTTCGCCGCCAGGGCGGCCACCACGGCCCGCACCTCCGCCCCGCGCTCCAGCCAGGCCTCGACCCCGCCCGCGAGGTACCGTACGTCCCGCTCCCCGAGCAGCAGCCGCGGATCGACCCGCCGCAACTCCGCGAGCACCTCGAGCGCGAGCCGCCGCCGCCCGGGGTTATCCGGCTCCTGGGGCGCGGGGAGCCGCCCGGCGGGCACGGCATCCGCACCGCCCCCGGACGCAGCCTCCACCTCTACGTCGGCTGCCGCATCGGGCTCCACCGGCACGGCGGGCTCCGGGGAAGCGGCGACCGGCGGTGTCTCCGCGGAGGATCCCTCTGATGCCGTGACTGCGTGTCCGTGTTCACTGCGCGCCGCCACGACAGCGGCGGCCCGGGGGTCGTTGTAGGACACCGTACGGGTGACGATCCGCCCACCCGGCAGGCTCTCCAGGGACCGGTCGAGGTAACCGAACGCCTCAAGTTCCCGCAGCCCGTTGGCGATCGAGGTCTCTCCGACCGGCAGTCGCTTGACCAGGTCCTTGATGCCGCTGGGAGTCCCGGCCGGCACCGACTGGATGAAGATCCCCAACATCCGCGCGATCAGAGACATCTCGGGATGCTGGATGAGGTCGTTGCTCACGACCGTGAACCGCCCGGTAAGCCGGACGTTGGCGTGCCGAACGCCGTATGTCGCGCGCACGGGCGCGGTAAAGTGCACTGAAGCCATCAGGAAGGGTCTACTTCCTCGTTGGTCAGGCCCTCGATCGGGATTCGCAGTCCCGGCGGGGGCCGTCACAGTTCTCTGGGTTGTCGGGGCGAGCATATGCCAGACAACCACCCTGAAATCGACCCCAGTTGGCCGATTCACCCGTGTGAGTGACCGCTCGCCCGGCGGGAGGCTGGAGGGGTCTGGGAGAGGTTCTTTCCCCAGGTACTTAGACCAAAAGAAGCATCGCGCCCCACCGGGTCGCGGCCCGCCGCGTCCCGGTAGGTTCGGTCTCCAGAACCCAAGTTCGAGACAGGCGGGACCGTCGTGATCATCGCGGAAGAGGTCGAGTTCGACCGTCAGCAGGTATTCGAACTCTACGACTCGGTGGACTGGCAGGGCTACACCCGCGACCCCGACAAGCTGTACCGGAGCCTGGCCAACTCGCACCTGGTCATCACCGCCAGGGACGAGTCCGGCGCCCTCCTCGGACTGGCCCGCACGCTCTCCGACGACGAGACCGTCTGCTACGTACAGGACCTGCTGGTCAACCCCAAGTACCACCGCCAGGGCATAGGCCGCAACCTCATGGAGCACTTGAAGCAGCGGTACGCACACTGCCGCTTCTTCCTCCTCTCGACCGACCACGAGTCGACCCCCGAAGGCCCGCGCAACCACGCCTTCTACCGCTCCCTCGGCTTCCTTTCCTACGAGGAAAGGAAGATGTCGGCCTTCGGCCTGCCACGGGTCCGCTGAGTCGTGGCAGGGGTCTCTTTATGCCAAGACGTGCATAGTCGCGTTCCCGCATAGACGGCCTCACCGGTTGATCCCTACGGTCTTGTTCATCAGGCCCAGCAGGGGTCTGGGACCGAGGGGCTTCACATGGCACGTGAGGAACTGACCCGACTCACAGGCAACGGAAACGGCGAGTGCGGCCAGGGCGACTGCCCGAACGTCTATCGGACGGCGTCCGGCTCGTTCATCGTCCAGGGCGACGTCTCCGCAGCCTTCACCCCGCCGACCGGCGAGGCGCTCGTGGAGATCCCCGAGGCAGTGCTCAGGGAGGCTTTCCGTGCTCTTGGATGGTGAGGACTGGGCATCGAGGTTCAAGACGTTCCAGACGGAGGCCTGGCGGCTGGAGACACTGCCCCAGTACCTCGTACCGCAGGAAGCGGACGAGTTCGCAGCCTTCAAGGCGGGGGCCCGCTTCCCCGGACCGTACGAGGACGCGTGGACCGAGATGGTGCGCAGCCGGGACGTAGGGCGTGTACACATCGTCACTCGGCCGCTGAGCGACTACCTGCGGTTCGAATTCGATCGCTACTACCGGCATCAGGCACCGGCAGGAGAAGACATCCGCATCCTTGACGTGACCGACCGGGCGAACCCGCTCCCGGATGTCGAAGACTTCTGGATGTTCGACCGCTCCACCGTGGTGCTCATGCACTACGAACCGGACGGCAGGCAGATCAGCCGAGAGCTGTACGAGGGGGACCCCGCGCCGTTCGTCGAGTATCAGCGCGTGGCCGTAGAGGCTTCTGTGCTGTTCCTGGAGTACATCCGTACGTGAGCGTCGAACCGGAGGCGCTCGGCCAGTCGGGCGAAGAGCTGGCGGCCCTGCTGAAGGCCGTCCGCAAGCGGTCCGGGCTCTCGGGGGCTCGGGCCGCCACCCGCTGCAACATGTCTCAGTCGAAGGTCAGCCGGATCGAGAACGGCAAGGTGCGCCCCTCCCTCGTGGACGTGGAGCAACTCCTGCGGGCCTGTGAGGCCGACCCTGCTCTGGTCTCACAGGTCATGACCCTGGCCCGTCTCGCTCATACGCAGTGGCAGGGTGCCCGGGGCATGCGGCGCAAGGGCCTGGACAAGAAGCAACTCGAACTCGCCGGCCTCGAGGCATCGTCGGCCGAGCTCAGGCTCTTCCTGCTGTCGATGATCACGGGCTTGCTCTCGACCCCCGAGTACATCCGGGCCAGCCTCGCCCACATCCCCGGCGACCACTCCAGGACCATCGCCAGGAAGCTGGAACGGCAACAGGTCCTGTACGACTGCTCCAAGCGGTTCACGTTCATACTCACCGAGCAAGCTGTCCGGTGGCCGCTGGTCGGCCCCGACGCGCTCGCGGTACAGGTCGATCACCTGGCCTCGCTCACGCACCTGCCGAACGTGCGGCTCGGCGTCATCCCCCTGACCGTGCCGACCGGTCCCGCTCCGCTGAACACCTTCACGGTCTACGACGACCGCATCGCCACGGTCGAGCTGTCCACCGGAGTCATGGTCTTCCGGGACCCCCGGGACGTGGCCAGTCACCGTGAGGAGTTCTCGCAGCTCGAGGACCGGGCCCTCTTCGGTGACGACGCGCGGGTCTTCCTCGGGGCCTGCGCGGCCACCCTCAGGTGATCTTTAGTCCATGACGCGCATGGATGTGGGTCTCAGCCGCCCGCCGGTGAAGCCTGGACTTGAGATATTCGGCTACGGCTCAAGGAGTGCTCGGTGGCTTCCATCAAGCTTTGGCAGCAGGTCGGCCAGCGTGACCCCTTTCCTGCCGATCCCCCGAGGGCAGTGCCGGGCTGCCCCGCGTGCCTGAGTCTTGCGGTGCAGCGGGAGAACGCGGGCAGTGCCCTCGACTACAGCGGGGTGACGGATGCGAACATCCGGCTTCGCGCCCACCAGGCAGAGGATCACTGATGCCCAGGGCCGTCCACCGATTCGTCGCGCACACCATCCGGCATGTGCCCGCTGGCGGATCCGTGTGGGAAGCGTTCTGTGTGGCGTACGGGTGCGGGGCGGATTCGGGTCCGCAGGATGAGCAAGAGACGGCCCAGGACTGGGCGCTGCGGCATTCGGGAAGGACGGGCCACCGGCTGTTCCGGCGTGTGGTTACGGACCATGCCGAGGTCAGCCCGTGAAGGGGAGCCGGGCGCCCTGATCGTCGACGCCGGGGGGCGGGTGGCCAGCGTGGTCGAGCTGGACATCGATGACGGCGTGGTCCGGGTGGTCCACGCCGTGTCCAACCCCGACAAGCTCGGCCACCTCGGCCCGGTCTGCGACATCGGCCGCCTGCCGGAGAAGGGGGAGGCGGAGAGGGCGGGGGAAGGGCGGGGGTAGGGGCTCAGGCTGCTCGGCGGGCGAGTACCAGTCGCCATTTCGGTGTGCCGTCCGGTCGGCGGCCGAAGTGGTCCAGGGGGAGCGTCTCCACCGTGAACCCGGCGGCGCGCAGGTCCGTACGGACGCCGCCCAGCGGGAAGGTGCGGTAGTACATGACGAACGGCGGGCGCCAGACGGCGTTGCGCACGCGCATCGCCGCGTCGAAGCCGGAGAGGGCCCACCATGCCGGGCGGCTCGGCGGGATCGGGGCGCCGATCGGGAAGGCGAACACGCCGCCGGGGCGCAGTGCCGTGTGGACCCCGGAGAAGACGGCGGGGCGCTCGGCCGGCAGGAAGTGGCCGAAGGCGCCGAAGCTGACGGCCAGGTCGTACGAGTCCCCGAGCGCGGCGGGCAGGGAGCGCGCGTCGGCCCGTAGGAGGTCCACGCGCTCCTCGGGGTGGGCGAGCGCGGCCTCGGCGAGCATGCCCGAGCTCAGGTCCACCCCGGTCACCCGGCCCCGGCACAGCCGGCGCAGCATGCCGAGGCCCGCGCCCGTACCGCAGCACACGTCGAGTCCGGCGTCGAAGGGGCCCTCGTGGCGGGCGAGCGTCTCCTCGACCGCGTCGAGCATCCGGTCGGGGGTGCGGAAGGGGGTGTGGTCGAACTTCGGGGCCAGCAGGTCGTAGCCCCGCTCGATGGAGGACAGGGCCTGTACGGCCAGTTCGCGGAGGGTCGGGCCCTGGGAGGTGAACACACGGTCAGCCTAGTCAGCGAGGGCGCGGCCGCCCGGTATTTCGGGCCCTTCGACCCCGGGCAAAGCGGGCATCCCGTGACGTAGGGTGAATCAAAACGCTTTGCCAACCCTTGGGGATTCCGTGGTCAATGCCATACGAAGTGAGGTGCCGGGCCAGAGCGGGGGTCAGGGCATGATCCACGGCGTCGGCGTCGGCCACGGAGGCGTCGGCCACGGCAGTGCCCTGGAGAAGACCCTGCGGATCACCGAGGCGCTGACCGCCTTCGGTGGCCCGCACCGGCTCGCGGAACTGTCCGCCGCCGCCGGGATACCCAAATCCAGCACCTATCGGATCCTGGTCTCCCTCGTCGAGCAGGGCTACGCCGTCACCGACGGCGAAGGCAGCTACGGAGTCGGCCTGCGGCTGCGCACCCTGGCCGCCGAGATCTCCGCCGACCGGCCCGAGGGCATCGTCGAGCTGCTCGAATTCCTGCACAGATGCACCGGCCAGGCCGTCCACCTGGCCCTGCGCAGCGGCAACGCCCTCACGTACATCCGCAAGATCGAGAACTCCGGGTCCCGCCGGACCTCCTCGCGCGTCGGCACGCGCGTCCCGCTGCACGCCACCGCGATCGGCAAGGCCGTCCTCGCGCACTTGCCGCCCGAGGAGGCCGAGGCCATCCTGCGGCCCCTCACCGACCGGGAGGGCCTCGCGGACGAACTGCGGACGGTCCGGAAGCGCGGCTACGCCGTCGACGACGCGGAGTACGAACGCTCGGTCCGCTGCCTGGGCGCGCCGGTCTTCGACCGTGCGGGCCTGCCGGTGGGCGGGGTCAGCCTGACCGCCGCCGCCTCGCTCCACTCGCGGGCGGAGCTGGAGCGGTTCTCGCCGGCGCTGCTGGAAGCCGCCCGGGGCGTACAGCGGCTGCTCCAGCTCGGCGGCTGAGCCGCCCCGCCGCGTCCCCGCCGCGTCCCCGCCGCCGCACGCACGTGAGGCGGCCGCGGTGGTCCCCCTCCTGGCCACCGCGGCCGCCGTTCCCCCGTGCACCCCGTTGGTCCCCCGTGACCCCCGGTCCCCCGTGGTACGTCCTGCGGTACGGCCCGGATCCCCCGTTCCCCCGTGTTCCCGGGCCGTACGCGTCTGTGAGGCCTACGCCCCCACCTACAGGCCGCCGCCGGCCGCGTGGTTGTCCATCGTCACGATGTCCTCGCCCGCGGCGTGGTTGTCGAGCGGCTTGAGCTCCACGCCGGCCGCGTGGTTGTCCATCGGTTTGATGTCGACATCCGAAAGCTGGTTGTCGAGCGGAGTGGTTTCGCCGTCGGCCGGCTTGATGTTCTCGTTCGTCGTCATCGGTTCTCCTGATGGGTGGGTGGGTCCCGTTCGGCGATTCCCCCGCGGACCGCCGAACGGGTCGTCCTCCGGTCGACCCGGGAGTGCCCCCCGACACCTCGAGTCGATGAACCCCATCCTGGCGGGTGGCGATAAACGAACGATGAACGCCTCGTTCAGCACGGCTCAGGCGCGGCCCGGGCGACGCGCCTCAAGCGCGGCTCAAGCGCCACTCAGGCGGCGATCTCAGCCGCCAACAGGGCCTGCACCTCAGCCAGTTCCGGAGACTTCAGCTGCGTGAACACCACCTCGGCGTCCCGCCAGCACACCCGCGCCCGGTCCCGCTGCCCCAACTGGCGCAGCGCCCGGCCGAGCACGGTCAGCACCCTGGCACGATTCCACTCGCCGCCGATCCCCCGCAGGGCGATGGCCTGTTCGGCGTGCGAGGCCGCCAGCGTGGGCCGGCGCGCCGCCAGGTGGACCTTGGCGAGCCGGAAGTGCGTCACGCCCTCCCACAGGGGCTGCCGGTTCTCGTGGAACAGTGCCAGCGCGTCGTTGAGTTGGGAGTGCGCCTCGGAGAGCCGGTCGGCCTGCGTGAGGGCGATGCCCAGCGCGTAGCGGCCGTTGGCCAGCCGCAGGGTGAGCCCCATCCGGTCGTAGATGGCGATGCCCTGCTGGGCGAGGTCGATCGCGCTGGAGAGCCGGCCCTGCTCCACGTGGATGCGGGAGAGGTTGCACAGGGCGCTCGCCTCGCCGACGTGGTTCGCGTCGGCCCGGAAGTTCGCGATGGCCTCCAGCAGGTACCGCTCGCCGTCGTCGTAGCGGCCCTCGTAGATCGCGATGATGCCCCGGTCGTTGGGCGCCCAGCAGCTGGGCAGCAGGTCCCCCGCCGCACGGGCGAGCGACATGGCCCGGCTGGCCTCGGCGTCGGCCTCGGCGAAGCGGCCCGCGACCAGGTGGGTGTTGGTGAGCGTGGTGCGGGCACGGCCCTCGGCGTACGGGTCCTTCGCCGCCTCGGCGGCGTCGCACAGCGCGGCGGCGGCCGACTCGTACTGCTTGGAGTTGGCCCCCGACTCGGCCAGGTCCTTGGCCGCCCACAGCAGGTCCACGGCCCGGCGCAGCAGGTCCTGGCGACCGGTCGTGCGTACGGCGGCCTGCCGTGCGCACGCCAGCAGCGGGTCGGCCTCGGCGTACAGCCAGTCCTGCGCGGAGTGCGGCTCGGTGAAGCGCAGCCCGGGGTGGCGGGTGGCCGAGAGGTGGGCCACGAGCCGGTCTCCGGGCCGCTCCAGGGCGTACACCCCGGCGGCGGTGGCCAGGTAGAAGTCCAGCAGCCGGTCGAGGGCGCCGTCGCACCCGCTCGGCGGCTGCTCGTCGCGCTCGGCGCAGGCACGCGCGTAGAGGCGTACGAGGTCGTGGAAGCGGTAGCGGCCGGGCGCGGCCGACTCGAGGAGGGAGCAGTCCACCAAGGCTTCGAGCAGGTCCTCGGTGTCGTGCTCCGGCCGGTCGAGTACGGCCGCTGCGGCCGCGAGGGAGATGTCGGGCCCGTCGGGCAGCCCCAGCAGCCGGAACGCGCGCTGCTGCGCGGGCTCCAACTGTCCGTAGCCCAGCTCGAAGGTGGCCTTGACGGCGAGGTCGCCGGCCTGGAGCTCGTCCAGGCGGCGGCGCTCGTCGGCGAGCTTGGCGGCGAGCACGGAGACCGTCCAGGTGCGCCGGGCGGCCAGCCGGGAGGCGGCGATGCGGATGGCCAGCGGCAGGAAGCCGCAGGCGCCCACCACGTCGAGGGCGGCCTGGCGCTCGGCGCCGACCCGCTCGGCCCCGACGATCCGGGTGAAGAGCTGGAGCGCCTCCTCGGGGCTCATCACGTCGAGGTCGACGAGGTGCGCGCCGGCCAGGCCCGCCATCCGGACCCGGCTGGTGACGAGGGCGGCGCAGCCCGCGGTGCCCGGCAGCAGCGGGCGGACCTGGGCCGCGTCGCGGGCGTTGTCGAGGAGGACCAGGACGCGCCGGCCGTCGAGGGTGGAGCGGTAGAGCGCGGCCCGTTCGGCGGGGGAGTCGGGGATCGAGGTGTCGGGGGTCCCGAGGGCGCGCAGGAAGGAGCCGAGGACGGCCTCGGGCTCGGCGGGGCGGGCCTCGGTGCCCTGGAGATCGACGTAGAGCTGCCCGTCGGGGAAGTGCGGGCGGGCGGCGTGCGCGACGTGCACGGCGAGGGTGGTCTTGCCGACGCCGCCGATGCCGGCGAGGGCGGAGACCGCCATCACCTGCCCCTCGGCGCCGGCGAGGATCGCGCCGAGGTCCCGGACGAAGCTGGAGCGGCCGGTGAAGTCGGAGACCGTGGCGGGCAATTGGGCGGGCCTCACGTGTACGGGCGCCGCGGCCGGTGCCGGGTCCTCGGCGCGGGCGAGCTCGGAGTCGGCGCGCAGGATGCGCTGTTGGAGCTCGGCGAGTTCGGGGCGCGGGTCGACGCCGAGTTCGTCGGCGAGGAGCCGGCGGGTGTCGGCGTACACGGCGAGGGCCTCGGCCTGGCGGCCGCTGCGGTAGAGGGCGAGCATCAGCAGCTCGCGCAGCCGCTCCCGCAGGGGGTGGGCGGCGGTGAGCGCGGTGAGCTCGGAGACGGCCTCGGCGTGGTGGCCGAGCTCCAGGTCCAGGTCCAGGCGGGTCTCCAGCAGCTGGAGGCGCCACTCGGCGAGCCGGGTGCGCTCGGTGTCGGCGTGCGGCCCGGGTACGCCGGCCAGCGGTTCGCCGTCCCAGACGTCCAGGGCGCGGGCCAGCAGCGTACGGGCGAGCGCGCGGTCGCCCTTGCCGCCGGGGGCGGGGGGAGCGGCGGGGGCGGGGTGGCTGCCGTGTGTGCCGTGGCTGCCGTGGGCGGCGTGGCTGCTGTGCGCGCCGTGGGCGCCGTGTGCGCCGGCCGGGGCCCTCCCGGTGGCGTCGGCCTTCGGCCGGCCGGCGCGCGCGGCCTCGGCGTCGGCGGCGAGGGCCCGGGCGATGCCCAGGTCGAGCGCCTCGGGGTGGGGCAGGCGGATCGCGTAGCCGCCGGACTCGGAGACGAGGAGCCCGGGTTCGAGGACCTTGCGCAGGCGGGAGGCGTACGTACGGATGGTCGCGAGGGCCTGCTGCGGCGGGTCCTCGCCCCAGATGGCGTCGATGAGCTCGGGCGCGGTCGCGGTGCGGCCCTCGCGGAGCAGGAGCACCGCGAGCAGCGCCCGCTGCTGCGGGGTCCCGGAACTCAGCGCCTCGCCGCCGCGCCAGGCCCGGATGGGACCGAGCACGGCGAAGCGGTTGCCGCCGGTGGCGGCGGCCGTGGCCGTGGCGGCGGGGGCGGCGGGGGTCGGGGGCGCGTCGGCGGATTCGGCGGCGCGGGCTTCCGCGGCGGGCGCTGATTCGACTCCGGGGCCTGGTCCGGGGGCTGGTCCGGGGCCTGCGTCGGGGCCTGATTCGGGGCCTGTTGCGGCTCCGAGTCCGGTTCCGGTTCCGGCTCCGAGTCCGGTTCCGGCTATGGCTCCGACTCCGGCGGCTGCGGCAATGGCGGTGTCACCGGACTCGGGGTGGTTCCGCTGGTGCGGGATGGCCGGTGTGCCGTCCATCTGGTCTCCCCCCTGCCTTCCATAGGTGTAAGGGCCAGTCTGCCCTGTGTCGCGCGTACACGTCAGTCCGTAGCGGACCCAGTCCGTACGGATCCGGCGGCCGGTCCGTGCGGATCCGGTGCCGGGTCGGTGTGGATCCGGTGCCGGTCGGTGCCGACCGGTGTCGGCCGGTGCGGATCCCGCGCCCCGGTCCTCATGGATCCTGCATCCGGCCCCGTTCAAATAGCTGACGGTTCGTCAGATTGACGCTACCGTGAGGACATGGAGACCTTCCCGAAGATCATCTCGGTGGACGACCACACGGTTGAGCCCCCCAACGTCTGGCGGGACCGGCTCCCGTCCAAGTACCACGACGTCGGCCCCCGCATCGTCCGCGCCCCCCTGAAGGAAATGACCTTCCTCGGAGGCAAGTTCGCCCCCGTCATGGGGGCCAAGGGCGACGACGGACCGATAGGCGACTGGTGGGTGTACGAGGACCTGCACCGACCCCTCACCCGCCTCGACACGGCCGTCGGCTACAGCCGCGACGAGATCAAGCTCGAAGTCATCACGTACGAGCAGATGCGCCCGGGCTCCTTCTCGGTTCCCGACCGGCTCGCCGACATGGACGTCAACCACGTCCAGTCGGCCCTCTGCTTCCCGACCTTCCCGCGCTTCTGCGGCCAGACCTTCACCGAGGCCAAGGACCGCGAACTCGGCCTGCTCGGCGTGCGCGCGTACAACGACTGGATGGTGGAGGAGTGGTGCGGCCCCGAAGCCGCCGGCCGTCTCATCCCGCTCACCCTCATCCCGCTCTGGGACGCCCGCCTGGCCGCTGCCGAGGTCCGCCGCAACGCCGCGCGCGGGGTCCGCGCGGTCGCCTTCTCGGAGATCCCGCCCCACCTCGGGCTCCCCTCCATCCACACGGACGAGTGGGACCCCTTCCTGGAGGCGTGCAACGAGACCGGCACGGTCATCGCCATGCACATCGGCTCCTCCTCGCGCATGCCCTCCACCTCGGCGGACGCCCCGCCGGCCGTCGGATCGACCATCACCTTCGCCAACTGCTGCTTCTCGATGGTGGACTGGCTGATGAGCGGCAAGTTCGAGCGCTTCCCCAACCTCAAGATCATGTACGCGGAGGGCCAGATCGGCTGGATCCCGTACATCCTCGAGCGCGCGAACGTGGTCTGGGAGGAGAACCGGGGCTGGGGCGGCGTCGCCGACAAGGTGCTGCGCCCGCCGTCGGAACTCTTCGCGGAGCACGTCTTCGGCTGCTTCTTCGACGACGCCTTCGGACTGAAGAACCTGGACTCCATCGGCGTCGCCAACGTCCTCTACGAAACCGACTACCCCCACTCCGACTCCACGTGGCCCAAATCCCGCGAGGTCGGCGAGTCCCAGATGGGGCACCTGGCCCCGGACGTGGTGGACCGGATCGTGCGCGGCAACGCGATCGACCTGCTGGGCCTGACCCCGGAAGGCCTCTGGCCGGGGGCGTAGCGGGTGGTGTGGTGGCGGGTGGTGTCGTGGCGCGGGCGGGGGGCCCCCCCGGGGGGCCCCCGGGGCGCCCCCCCCCCCCCCCCCCCCCCGCTCCAAGTGTAAACGTTGACGCTCACCCCACAAAGGCGGTATTTG
>NZ_JBIWAE010000044.1:35822-41428 GCF_044759865.1 Streptomyces sp. NPDC099050
GTAGGGGGGGGGGGGGGGGGGGGGGGGGGGGGGGGGGGGGGGGGGGGGGGGGGGGGGGGGGGGGGGGCCGCGGGGGGGGGCCCCGGGGGCCCCCCCCCCCCGCCGCCTCGTCCGCGTGCTACTTGAGTACTGGATCCGGATCCCACTCCATGGCGTGATGTGCCGGTGAGCTTCCCTCGCGAGACTGAAGTCATCGCCAAGATCCCTCCACGCCAAAGGAGCAGCACGATGTCCGAGCAGATCGCGAAGGCCCCGCGCACCGTCGTACCGGCGCTCCGGGGTGTGGGGTGCGCGGGCCGCCCGCCCGGTCCCGGCGCTTCCCGTGGGGCTCGCCGGCCCGGTCCTGGGCGCCTGCTGGATGGTCAACACCGTCCGCAACCTCGGCCACCCCATCTGGTACGGCGACACCGACCGCCACCAGGCCTGGGGCGGCCCGACCCTGACGCGATCACGCGAGGGGTCGTCTGCGCTGCCGCCGGACGAGCCTTGCCTACAGAAACGATATCTCTTGACGCCGATCTTGATATCGTTTAAGTGGACAGGGGGCGGTCGGCCCCCTCCCCGAGGAGGTTCACCATGGCCAGAACCGTGATCGACGTTGATGACGCCCTGCTGGCGGAGGCCGCCGAGCTCTTCGGCACGAAGACGAAGGTGGCGACCGTGAACGCCGCCCTTCAGGACGTAGTCAACCGGCGCAAGCGGGAGGACTTCCTGAACTGGATCGCCGAGGGCGGGCTGCCCGACCTGACGGGCCCGGTCGAACCGGCCGCGGAGACCTTCGCGGACGCGGAGCACGTTCGGGACAGGGCGGCATGACCGAGCGCTTCCTGATCGACAAGTCTGCGCTGGCGCGCTATCCCAAGCCGGCTGTGCACAAGGTGGTCTTCCCTCTCCATGTGGCGGGAGTCCTCGCCGTGTGTGGGGCCGTGGAGCTGGAAGTGATGTACAGCTCCCGCTCGAAGTCCGATGCGGACCGGGTCCGCAAGGGCATGGGCGCCTTCGACTGGCTCCCCACTCCCGATGAGACATGGGACCGGGCTCTGGACGTGCAGAGAAAGCTCATCGAGGGGGGCAACTGGAAGGCGCTCTCGCTCCCGGACCTGATCATCGCGGCGACTGCCGAACGGCACGGAGCCACCGTCCTGCACTACGACGGTGACTACGACATGATCGCCGAGGTCACCGGCCAGCCGATGCGGTGGGTCGTGCCGCGGGGGACGGCGGACTGAGAGCTCCGGGGACCGGTCGGGCCGGGGGCGGTCAGGCGGTGGAGCGGGGCTCTGCCTTGCGGGGCGGCCGGAGGCAGGGCATGCTTCGCCGAAGCAAAGGGGGAGGGTGTCTGCGATGGAGAAGCGGGCCGTGGTGACCGCGGTGCTCTGCGCGGCGGTGGCGCTGGGCGCGTCCGCGGCCATGGCGAAGGTGGTCCCGGCAGACGACGGCAAGCCCAGCGGCTACGCGAAGGCGTCCCCTATGTCTACTACGGCGGCGCCGGCGCCAGCGCCTGCCAGGTCGTCGCCCGCTCAGCTGCCACGTCCGTCACGTCCGTCACGTCCGTCGCAGTCGCAGCCACCGTTGCCGTCGGCATCGCAGTTGCAATCATCGGAAGAAGGGTGGCGGCCCGACGTCCGGACCCCTGGACCGTCGGTCTCGCCCTCCGTGCCGGGCGGGCCCGTGGCCTTCGCCGGGGCGCTGTTCGAGGGTGATTCGACCGACGATCACTACTGTTCCGCGACCGTCGTTCACAGCCCGGGGCGGAACCTGATCGCCACCGCCGGCCACTGCCTGCTCGCCGGCCGGGCCGGCGAAGGCGGAGCCTCCTTCGCACCCGCGTACGCGGGCGGGCGGGCCCCGTACGGCACCTGGAAGATCGCGGAGGTGTTCGAGGATCCGCGCTGGTCGGACGGGATCAACGACGACTACGACCTGGCCTTCGCCCGCCTCGCCCCCGACGCCGCGGGCCGCAACGTCGAGGACGTCACCGGCGCCGCCGTCCTGGACACCACGGGCCGCACGGACGAGCAGGTCACGGTGACGGGCTACCCGTCGCACCGCAAGGACCCGCGCACGTGCGTGTCCCGCGCGGTACGGATCAGCACCACCGAACAGCGCTTCGACTGCGCGGACTTCGCCGGCGGCACGAGCGGTAGCGCGTGGATCGCCACCGACGGAAAGATCATCGGAGTCCTGACCGGCGGCGACACGGACGACGTCTCGACGAGCACGATCCTGACCGGCTTCGCGGCGGATCTGTACGCACGGGCGGCGGGGGGCTCGGGAAGAGGGACCGGATCAGGATCCGGAGGGGGGACCGGAAGAGAGGCCGGAAGAGGGACCGGCAGATGAGCCAGTACTACGACCTCGGCGCCGAGACCCTCTGGAACCCGTCGAACGGAGCCGCCCGCCTCTTCCACCGCCAAGTGGCCGTCTTCGAAGCGGAACTCGGCCTCGCATCGGGCATCGGCCCGATGGAGAACGACGAGTGCCAGATCGACCCGGCCGTGCTCGGCGTCTTCACCGAAGCCCTCGTCATCCGCCATGGCCGGACCGGCCACGCCGTCATCCGCGCCCTCTCGGAGGGATTCGTCGCCACCGTGCTGGTGCTGGCGGAGCGGGCGGGGGTGGACGTCCACTGGCCGCCGCCGGGTGAGTCGCTGGAGGGGGCGCAGGACGTCCAGGCCGGGCTTCCGGGCTCCTTCGAGTCCTTGGCGGAGTCCGATTTGCGCGCGGCCGCCCGGGAGCTGTCCCGGCGGATGCCGCGCTGAGATCAGGCGATCAGCCCCAGGTGCACCGGCTCGGTGGGGGCCCTGTCGAGCAGCTCGGCGAGGCGCGGCGGCCATAGCGGTTCGCCGAGGGTGGCGAGCTTCCGCGGGGACAGCCACCGCCAGTGGGCCCCGGCGTACTCCGGTACCGGATCGCGGTGCGGGCCGGTGGTCACGTAAATGTGCTCGTACTGGCGCACCGGGATGCCCGTGTGGGTGAAGTCGTGCTCCCACGTGCAGAGCAGCCGCTCCGGCTCCAGGTCCGTCCAGCCCGTCTCCTCCCGCAACTCCCGCCGCACGCACTCCTCGGGCGTCTCTCCGGGATCGATGCCACCGCCGGGCGGCAGCCAGTGGATGCCGACTTCCACGTTGTTCTCGCGGAAGAGGAACACGGATCCGGCGGGGTTCAGCACGACGATTCTGGCTGCCTGCCGTGGAGTTCGAGGTGAAGGGTGCATCAGACCAGCGTACGACGGGGGGTGTGGGGGGTGGGAGAGGTCGGATGGGAGCGAGGAGTGAGGGGTGGGCGAGGGGTGGGCGAAGGGTGGGCGAGGGACGGGTCTCGGGGATCAGGCGTGCTGGGGCGTCGGGGGGCCGTCCCAGGCGGGGGAGCGTTTCTGGGTGAAGGCGTGGGCCCCTTCCGTGGCGGCGGTGGTGGCGAACACGGGTGTGCTGAGCGGGTCTTGGACGGAGAACGCGGCGTGGTCGTTCAGGCCCCGGGTATTCTGCACGATCTGCTTCGTGATGTGGACGGCGTGGGGGGAATGCGCCTGGATGCGGGCGCTCAGGTCGAGCGCCGCTTCGAGGGCCTGGCCCTCGGGGGCGAGGCGGTTGACCAGGCCGTAGCGGGCCGCGTCGGCGGCGGGCAGGGGAGCCGCGGTCAGGAGCATCTCCATGGCCACGTGGTACGGGAGCCGGCCGGGCAGGCGGATCGCTCCGCCTTCGGAGGCGATGAGGCCGCGGGCCACCTCGGGCAGGGCGAAGAACGCGGTGTCGGCCGCGGTGATCAGGTCGCAGGCGAGGGCCAGTTCGAAGCCACCGGCAACGGCCGCACCCTCGACGGCGGCGATGAGCGGCTTGCGTCCCCGAGCCCTGGTCAGCCCCGCCAGCCCGCGCCCGGCGACGACGGGGACGCCTTCGGTGGGGAAGGCCTTGAGGTCCATGCCGGAGCAGAAGTGGCCCTCCGCGCCGGTGAGGATGCCGACGGCCAGCGACGGATCCTCCTCCAGCCGGGTGAGCGCCGCGTCCAGCGCCTCGGCGAGCGGCCGGTCGACGGCGTTGCGGACGTGCGGCCGGTTGAGGGTGATGAGCAGGATGCCTGGGGTGGGTTCGGCCGTCAGTACGGCGGGGTCGGGCATGTGGGGGTGCTCCTTGGGTGGGGGTGTGGGGGTGTGCGGGTGTGCGGGTGTGGGGGGAGGAGGAGGGGTTAGTCCCGTACCACTGGCAGCGCGGCCAGTCCGCGCATGACGCGGGTCGGCCGCCAGGGCAGTTCGTCGACGGACTTGGCCAGTACGACGTTGCCCAGGCGCTGGAGCAGCAGGGGGAGTGCGACGGCGCCTTCGAGGCGGGCCAGGGCGGCGCCGATGCAGAAGTGGGGCCCGTAGCCGAAGGCGAGGTGGTCATTGGGCGTCCGCCCGAGATCGAGCCGGTCCGGCTCGGGGAAACGGTGGCCATCCCGGTTCGCCGAGCCGATGAGCAGGCTGACGATGTCCCCCTCGCCGATCACCTGTCCGTGGAGGGTGATCGATTCTGCTGCGCAGCGGAAGGTGGCGTCCCGCACGGGGGAGTCGTAGCGCAGGAGCTCTTCGACGGCTGTGGTGACCAGGTCGGGTGCCGTCACCGTCACCGTCACCTTTGCGAGCCGGGCGGCCTCGGCGGGGTTGCGGAGCAGGGCGAGGGTGCCGTTTCCGATGAGGTTCATGGTGGTGTCGTGTCCGACCAGGAGGAGGAGGTACGCGGTGGACCGCAGCTCCTCCTCGCTCATCGCGCCGCTTTCGTCGCTGGCCCGTACCAGAGCGCCCAGCAGGTCCACTCCGCTCTGCTCGTCGCCCGTACGTTTCGTGGCAACGAGCCGGTCGAGCAGCGCGTGCAGCGCGCCTTCCACCCGTGCCGGATCCAGACCGGGAGCGGGCGCGATGGTGGCCATGAGGGTGTCCCGGGTCTCCGCGTTGTCCAACTCCTCGGGGACACCGAGGATCGCGCAGATCATCCGGAAGGTGAGGGGCGCGGCGAAGTCCCCGATCACGTCCACGTGGACGTGGCCCTCGACGCGGTCGAGGAGCAGGTGGGCGGTGGCTGTGATGAAAGGTTCCAGCTGGGCGATGCGGCGGGGCACGAAGGCCGTGTTCACCAAGGTCCGCAGCCGGGTGTGGTCCGGCGGATCGGCATGGACGAGATGCCGGTTCAGCCCGGCCGGCCCCGCAACGTAGCCGGGCACCCGCCCCGGGTCCTTGCTCAGCCGCTCGTCGGTGAGCAGCGCCCGGACGTCCTCGTATCGGGAGACCTGCCACACGGTGGGACGCCCGTCCCGGCGCTCCGCACGGACGGGCGCATGGCGGCGCAACCAAGCGAAGTAGGGGTACGGATCCCGAACCCGCGCGGCCAACAGGTCGGCGGGCGGGGTGGGGAGGGCAGTGGGGGAGGAGAGGGAGGAGGGGGGTGGGGCGGAGGGGGGCACAGAAGCTCCGGAATCGGCAATCGACAAAGACGCCGGTTCAACGGGTATGTGTGGGAGGAAGATGCGGATCTAGGGGCAATACCAGTGACTTAAGGATCTTGGCTGGTAGGCTGCCTGTTCAGGAGGTGCCTGGATGCCACGCCCCGGACAGGTCAAGCCGGAAACGGACG